>JAGAYZ010000023.1 GCA_017940245.1 Muribaculaceae bacterium
GATGGTCTTCTCCAGGTCGCCACGCAGGATTTTCAGTTCCAGCACCACACGCTGGTAGGGACCGCCATAGCCGTCGGTGAGCGGCTTGCGGATGAGCAGGTCGGTGCGGCGGCGACCCAAGCCGTACTCGCGATCGATGTATCCGCCTCCGTTCACGATGCGTTGCAGGAACGCCTGCAAGAGCAGTTGCGGTCCAGCCTCGGCATAGTCGAAACGACCTATCCAAGAATCGGCATTCTGACGGAAGAACTGCTGGAAGTCGAGCAGCAGTTTCTCCATGTTGATACTGTTGTCGGCATTCATGTACCACTGCGACTGCTGTGTCATGCCGGTCTGCGTGGTCCACGTCAACTCGCGAGGGATGATTTCGCGATAGATGCCGCAGGCGATGCGTCGCGGCTGACCGCGTTCTATCTTGATGAGTCCCATGTCGGCAGTGTATTGCACGTCGTCGGTAGGAATGAGGCTGTCGTCGGCCTCATCGGTTCCGGCCAGGATGGGTTCTATCACGCGGCGCACGCGCGGCTCGCGCAACTTGTCGATGAGAATGTCGATGTGCGTGTCGCGGCGGTAGATGATGCGCTCCTGGGCGTGGTACATCATCTCGGGGGTGATGACCACCGAGCGGTCGCGGTTTTCTTTCATCTCATAAGTCACCTCGTTGGCCAGGGCATTCACCAGCCAGGGCTGACCCTCGGTTGCCTCCCACACGAGCGGGAAGCAGCCTTCATCGAAGCGTTGCCCCGTCTCGGCCGTGTGCTGGCCATAGAGTGTGCGTATTTCATCGAGCGTGAAGTTGCCCAAACGCAGCGACTTGGCCTTGATGTTGAATGCCGAACCGCCGGTGATGATGTCCTGGTTGGAGAGCACGATGCGGTAGTCGCGCACATCGCGCACACCACACAGCACGATGCTCTGCGGGAACGAGGCCGGGCGGTTGGCATATCCGGCGCGAATCTGCCGCAGTACGCTCACCAGTGAGTCACCCACCAGTGCATCGATTTCGTCGATGAACAGCACTAGTGGCTTGGGCATGGCTTCAGCCATGCGGCGCAAGAAGGTTGAGAGCATGGAGTCGGTTTGTTGGCTCCGCACTTCTTCTCTTATGGAGAGAGAGAGATCGGAACCTATTATGCCGCGCATCTCTTCGGCCAGCAAGTCGCATGTGGCTCCAATCACTCTTGCTACCTCGTTTCGTGCTGCTTGTCCACCTTCCACATTCACATAGACGGCAATATAGTCGTCGTGTGCGTTGAGATAGTCGCGCAGGGCAAGCATACACGAGGTTTTACCCGTTTGCCGCGGCGCGTGTAGCACAAAATAACGTTTTTGTCTTATAAGGGTCAGAATCTCACCCAGATCAAAGCGGCTCAAAGGGTCGAGCGTGTAGCTGTCATCGGGCTGATTGGGTCCGGCAGTGTTGAAAAAGCGTTCCATAATGCCACATTTTATTTAAATTGCAAAATTAATCAATAATAATTAATCGTGCAAATTTAGAATTCGCTGGTGAAGTGGAAGCGGATTTTGGGGAAGTCTTGCTGGGCCATCGACAAGACATAGCCCGAGTCGGCCAGGAACACATCGCGGCCTTCGCGGTCGAGTGCCATGAACTGGTGCTTGCGCTTCTTGAACGCATCCAATGCTTCCTCGTCGTCGCTCTCAATCCAGCAGGCTTTGTAGAGGTGGATTGGTTCCCAGCGGCATTGTGCGCCGTACTCATGCAACAGGCGATACTGGATGACTTCGAACTGCAGTTGGCCAACGGTGCCGATGATTTTGCGGCCGTTGAACTGATTGGTGAACAGCTGGGCCACGCCCTCGTCCATGAGTTGTTCGATGCCTTTGTTGAGCTGCTTCGTCTTCATGGGATCGCTGTTTTCGATGTACTTGAACATTTCGGGGGAGAAACTGGGCAGTCCCTTGAAGTGGAGCTCTTCGCCCTCGGTCACCGTGTCGCCAATCTTGAAAATGCCGTTGTCGGGCAAACCCACGATGTCGCCGGGGTAGACCTCATCGATAATCTCTTTTTTCTGCGCCATGAAGGCAGTAGGAGCCGAGAAACGATAGCTCTTTCCACTGCGCACGTGCTTGTAGTTCTCGTTGCGGCGGAACACACCGCTACATACTTTCACAAAGGCGATGCAGCTGCGATGGTTAGGATCCATGTTGGCATGAATCTTGAAGACAAATCCAGTGAATTTGTCCTCCTCAGGGTTGACCACGCGCTCAACGGCCTGCACAGGGCGCGGCGATGGAGCGATGCGCACAAAGCAGTCGAGCAACTCCTTCACACCGAAAGTGTTCAACGCCGAGCCGAAAAACACGGGAGCCACTTGAGCGTCGAGATAGTCCTGCACCTCAAATTCGGGGTAGACACCATCAATGAGCTCAATGTCGGCCCGCAATTGTGCGGCATCGTCCTCGCCCACGGCCTCGTCGATGGCCGGGTCGTTGATATCGTTGATTTCCACGCGGTCGGTGACGTGTTGCTTGTCGGGCTTGAACAGGTTCAGCGTGTGCTCATAGATGTTAAACACGCCCTTGAACTTGGCACCAATGTTGATAGGCCAGCTCAGGGGGCGCACGCTGATTTGCAGTTCCTGCTCCAGTTCATCGAGAATGTCAAATGGGTCACGTCCCTCGCGGTCGAGTTTGTTGACAAAGATGATGACTGGCGTGTTGCGCATGCGACACACTTCCATGAGTTTGCGCGTCTGCGCTTCCACACCTTTGGCTACGTCCACCACGATGATGACACTGTCTACTGCGGTGAGGGTGCGGTAGGTGTCTTCGGCAAAGTCCTGGTGGCCGGGAGTGTCCAGGATGTTGATTTTATAGTCGCCATAGTTGAAGCCCATCACCGATGTGGCTACCGAGATACCACGCTGCTTCTCGATTTCCATCCAGTCGCTGGTGGCTGTTTTCTTGATTTTGTTGCTTTTTACGGCACCTGCCACATGAATGGCGCCACCGAAGAGCAGCAACTTCTCGGTCAGTGTGGTTTTACCCGCGTCGGGGTGAGAGATGATGGCGAATGTGCGTCGCTTGTTTATTTCGCTGGAATTGCTCATTCTTGGGTGTGATGTGATGATTGGTTTAAACGGTCGATACACTGGCGCAAGCTGTCTTCCCAGTAGGGGAGCGTGACACCAAATGTGGATTTGAATTTACTCTTGTCTAGCACGCTATAGTGCGGACGGCTGGCACGAGCGGGAAACTGGTCGCTCAGGCAGGGAGCCACGTTGCAGGTGGTGATGCCTGCCAGGCGGTGTATTGCCCGGGTGAAGTCGAACCATGAGATGGCGCCCTCATTGGCCACATGATAAATGCCCGGATGCCACTCTGGCGTTGTGATAACAGTGATGATGGCCATTGCCAGGTCGGTGGCCGAGGTGGGATTGCCTACCTGGTCAAAAACCACTTGCAGCTCATTGCGTGTGCGGCCCAGTTCCAGCATTGTCTTTACGAAATTTTTGCCATGGGGCGAGTAGAGCCATGCCGTGCGCAGAATCACGGCTTGCAGTGGCAGGCGGCTCATGAGCGCTTGCTCTCCGGCCAGCTTGGTGCGTCCGTAAGCCGAAATGGGATTCACAGGGTCGTCTTCGCGATAAGGGCGGCAGCCGTTGCCGTCGAACACGTAGTCGGTGCTCACGTGCACCACCTTGATGCCTCTGTGCGCGGCCACATTGGCCAGGTTGCACACGGCATCTACGTTGATGAGCCTTGCCGTTGCTTCATCGTCTTCGGCACGGTCTACGGCCGTGTAGGCTGCGCAATTGACGATAAAATCCACCGGATGAGTGGCAATGAAGTTGTTCACGGCATCGCCGCTGGTGATGTCAAGTTCTTCGACATCGGTATAGATGGCCTCGAAGCGTGAGTCGGCATCGAGCAAACGCTGCATTTCGCGTCCCAGTTGCCCACGGGCACCGGTGATGAGTATATGTTTTGTCGGTTGGTTCATTCTTCCAGTAGTTGTCCTTCTTCTTCTTTTTTGTAATAGGCAGCGAGCAGGCCGATGAAATGGGAAATTTGTGCAATGGCCACCTGGGTGTCTTTGCCAATAGTCTTGCCCTGCAACTTGAGCAGCAACACACCATAGAGCGCGTTGAAGCAAGTCTCAAGTTCTCCTGCCTGTTTCTCTTGCGGCGACTTGGCCCGCAATTCCACAATGTAGGGCAGGGTGCGGTAGAATTCCGCTCCATATTCGGGGTGTTTCGGGTCGTGCAACAGAGCCATGTGCAGGTCGGTGAGGCGGATAAGCACATTCTTGTTGATCTGCAGGTGCCCGCTTTGCTTCACACCCTCGGCCTTCATCATCATGATGAGCGACTCCCACCAGTCGCGCACTTGAGCACGTTGTGTGGCAGGCAGGTCATATTTTGAGATGATGCGCTCGTCCACAAGATTAATGTCTAGCGCGCAAGCCCGTATCATGTCTTCTACCTGCCACATGTAGAGCAGGTACTCGGCTATGTTTTCGTGCCGTTTTTGTTGAGCGATGATCATGGTGCTGCCGGTTTATCCAAATTTACTGATGTTGCGCAACATCTGCTCGTTGATGATTTTGATGCGTCGGCCATCCACGGTGATAATGCGCTCTTGAGCAAAGGCCGAGAGCGTGCGTATGGCGTTGCTCGTGGTCATGTTTGATAGGCTTGCCAGGTCTTCACGGGCCATGTAGATCTTGAGAGTTTCGCCATCTTCCTCGTAGCCATAGTTGTCGCGCATGAGAATCAGTGCCTCGGCCAAACGGCCACGTATGTGCTTCTGAGTGAGCGTGACAATCTTGGTGTCGCTTCCGCCCAGATTTTTCGATAGTTCTTTAATAAAGAACCATGCCAGTTCCCTGTTTTCGTTGATGAGTTTTTTGACCAGCTCCAGCGGGATGGCTCCCAGGGTTGAGGGCTCGAAGGCAGCCGCCGTCGACACGTAGGGCTCGCCGGCAAAGTAGGCACGGTAGCCAAAATACTGGATAGGACGATAAAGGCGCAGGATTTGCTGCCTGCCGCCAATGCCGTCTTTGAACAACTTCACCTTGCCTCTGAGCAACGTCCACAGGAATTGTGGCTCGTCTTTTTCGGCATAGATAATCTGATTCTTTTTGAAATTGTGAATCATGAAGTTGTCGGTGATCTGGTGCTTCTCGTCCATGTTCAGGATCGACCAGATGGCTGCCATGTCTTTACTGATGACTTCCTCTATTGTACTTTTCTTGAGCATGCGCAAAAGTGAGTTATCAAAATCCAACCTGCAAAATTACTAATTAATTATGAATTAAGAATTATGAATTAAGAAATATTTGACTCGGCCGTTCTACGTGATGCCTGCGACTGCGACGGCGTGGGCTGTTTTATATGCGTGTGTAATTTGAGTGGTGATGAATTAAGAAATATTTGACTCGCCTTTTGCGTGAATAACAAAGGACTGCGAGCCAGGAGAGCCGCAATGCGGCGGCTCATGGCCCGCAGTCCAATGGTCTGAGATGATGTCAGCCGCTATTTCACCAGCACTTTTTGTCCGGCTACGATGTAGATGCCGGCGGCAAGCGAGTCGAAGACGGTGTTACCGGCCTCAATGGTGCGTTGAGCCACAATGCGCCCAGCAGCGTCGGTGACAATGATTTCCATTGCTTGTGGTGCGGTCACGGTGATGCATCCATCTCCTCCCTCTACGGCGATTTCACCTTGCTGCAGGTCTTCTACGTCGGTAATCAGTTCGGTATCGGCCGTCCAGTTGAGGTAGAACGTGCTTTGAGAGATTCCGTTGTCGTAGGTGTAAACCTCTTGGCCGCTGGCCAGAGCGGGGTCGGTCGATGTGTTTTCGAGCACGACTACAGTACCCATTACCATGTCAGGGTCAAGGCCATAGTCCTGCGCCCGAGAGCGATTTCCCTTGAAGGGTGTTTCACTCCAGGTCACCCGGCTCATGTCGAAACCGTCGGTCGCGAGTGTCTTTTCTCCTGTAGTAGTGCCCTGCTGGCTGTGACGGCCATAAGCGCCGCCGTCTTCGGTGCAATACTCGTTGTTGATATATTTGCCACTATAGGGTTTGTCTTCCAGTTGGAAGAAGTACATCCTGTTGCCGTTCACCACGCCGCCGTTGGCGGTGATGGTGCGGCCGTTGTTCTCGTCCTGGATATTGGTGAGCACATTGCTGTTGCAGCCGCTCAGGTCGATGCCGTTGATATGGTTATTCTTGAACTGTAGGTCGGTGAGTTGGCTGTGAGCCCCGGTCAGGTTGAGCTGGAACAAGTTGTTGTCGTTGGCATGGATAGTGTTGATATCGGCCGCTCCGGCCAGGTTGAGTTCGCGTATGTGATTGTTGTCGCAATCAAAGTATTGCATGGCTGTGTTGGCAGCCAGTTCCAGATCCATCACGGCATTGTTGTGCAGGTCCAGGTGGGTCATGCCGGTGCTGGCACCGGGCACCAGGATTGAAATCTGGTTGTTATAGCAGTCGAGCCAGTGCATATTTTGCAGCGGAGCCACGTTGAGCGTTGTAATCTGATTGTCATAGACGCTGAGCGTGTCTAGGCTTGCACACTGGCTCACCTTGAATTCGCCCGCCAGATTGCATTGAGAAGCCAGCAGCGATTGCAGACTGGTGTTGGCTTCTACGTTGAACCCATTCGTTCCCAGCAGGCCGTCGTTCTGCACGTGCAGGTACTTCAGTGCCGCGCAGTCGTCCAGGCCATCGATGCCGGGCAGCGACGGGTCGTTGTCGGCATAAAGTTTCTCAAGCACCGGGTTATCGGCCACTTTGAGTGTGGCGAGGTCGGGCAGGTCGTTGGCGTCGACGTAGGTGAGCAGGTCGTTGTTTTCGGTGTCGACATACTGCAGCTTGGTGTTGCCGCTCACCTTGAGTTCCGACAGATGGTTGCCGCTCACGTCCAGATGTTCCAGGTCATTACCATTGGCCGTGCGCACCGCATAGTAACCACTGTTGCTTACGTCATACCACTTGACAGGGTTAGGATAATAATTGGTGCCACCTTCCACGCCATTGGCATCTTTATAGTAAACGGTGCCACTCAGCGTTCCATCGGTATTGGTTGTGTAGGCAGTGCGTGAGTAGGTCACTACGGTGCCCGAGATACTAATGTTTCCACGATTGGTCAGGTTGTTGGGATTGGATGTCGTTCCGGCGTCGCGCATCAGCCAGCAGTCGCCATACATTCCCTTGGCCGTGATGGTGTGCAGGTAGGGTGAGGTGCGCACACCCAGCGACTGCATGTTGTTGTTGTCGGCATGGAATTCCTCCAGCTTGCTGCACGTTTGCAGCCACACGAAGTGGTGGCGTGTGCTGCCATAGGCGGGCGACTTGGTCATGCTCGTTGTGGTTGTGGAGTACCATCCGCCTGTGCCGTATTCCCAGCCCGGGTTCATATACCACCAGCCGGCCGCTGTGTTGTGGATGTTGGTTTCACTGATGTCAAGATACTTCAGTTCCACATTGTAGTTCAAGTCGAGGTGGAAAAGCCCGGTGGTGTCGCGCAGGTCAATATCGCGCAAGTCGAAGGCACGATGAGTGACGGCCTCGTTGGCGTTGAGCGTTGCTTGCGTGGCGGCTGGGCAACTGATACCGATGGGAGTATCTTTACAGTGATACTTGCGCAGCAAGTTGGCTTTGCGCAGACGCATGGCAGTTTTTTCGGCATCGGTGGTGGCTAGCGGCCCAATCACATTGTTGTGGCTCACATCAAGGTATTCTAGCAGCGTGTTGCGATAGAGGTGTACCGAGTCGGCCAGTGCGTTGTGGCTCAGGTCTAAGTGCTTTAGCCCGGTGAGATGCTCCAGGCTGGCCTTCCCTGCCACATAACTGGCAAGGCGCTCGCCATTATCATAATTGGAATTGGTGAAGGTGGTGAACTGGTTGTGACTGCCGTTGAGCGTGTGCACGGCGGTAAGGCCTTGAAGGGCTGCGTCGGCACCAATCTGGGTAAATGAACTGTTGCTCAGGTCGATGGTCTCTAGTGCGGTGTTGCCCAGCAGATACAGCCCGCTGCCGTCGCTCATGGTGGTGCCGGCGGTGGTGCACGTCAGATTGTTGTTGCCGTGCAGTTCCAGCGTGGTCATGGTGGGGTTGTCGCCCACCATCAGTGCCGACAGGGCGGTGCCTTCGGCCTTAAAACTGGTGATGCCATTGTTGCCCAGGTCCAGTCCCTTGAGCGGGCCGGCGCTCGTGGCCGAGAGCTGAACGTCGCCACCCAATCCATTCTGCTCAGCATAAAGGAACCGCACTCCAGGATCGGCTTGGCTCATGTCGATGCTAGTGAGCGCATTTTTGTTGAGCTTGAGCGAGGTGTAGGTGTCGTGGCCGAAAGCCGGGACGCTGGTGAAGCCGTTCCCGTCGAAATTCATCATTTCCAGAGCCGTGCAGTCGGTTAGGCCGGTGAACAGCCCGTCGATGTTGCTATTGTTGCGCCCGATGTTGGTCAGGTTAAGAGTTTTCAGTGCCTGATCGCCTGTTACATCAATCGACGACAGGAGTGGGGAGTCGTTGATGGTGAGGGAGGTGAGACTGTATCTGTTGCCTCCACTCGTGAGGTTGTAATTGCCGGCAGCTTTAAACGTTTTCAATGCCGTAAAGCCCGACAATGAGGGCGAGACAAGTGTAGCCCGGCTCAAATCCAGATACTCCAAGGTGCCTTTTGAGGCTTCTAGATTAGTAATGAGGTTGTTAGTGCCCAAGTCAACATCGGTAAATTCCACGTGCTTGAGTTTGGCCAGGGTATTTAAGCCCACGAGTTTACCGCCGCTGGTGGCTGTGGCACTCTGAAGCCCTGTGTTGCCATTGAGAATCAATGTCTCAAGATTGGTTTTCCCAGTCAGGTTCAACGAGGTCAACGAGGTGGGGTTATTGCTCACGTCGAGATAGGTCACCGACGCCGACAATGTGAGGCCACTGGTGATTTTGCATCCCGATAATTCCACGTGCTTGAGTTTGGAAAGTGCCGAAGTGACCGATGAAGACCAGTAATCGTAGGTGGGATTATTGTTCAGCTTGAGTGTTTCCAAATTGGTGTTGTTGGCAAGAGAAGCACTGTAGTAGAACTTGTTGCCGCTCATGTCCAGGTATTTTAATTCCTTGCAAGCCGCAATGTCGGCATAGGGTGTGTGTCCTGATGTCACTCCGGTAAAAGTGCCATTGTCGGCAAGATTCAGTATTTCTAGGTTGGTGTTACCGCTAAAACTGGTTGTGGAGTTAATGCTATTGCTACTGGCATTGAGGTCGATGAGCATGGCAAACTGGTTGATGCCGGCCAGGCTGGTGATGCCGCGGTCACTCACATCGAGCTTGGTGACCATTGACGGGGTGAACGCGTCGCCGTCGTTGATGCCCAGTTGACTGGCAATGCCGGCACGGAAATTGGCATCGGTGAAGCCATTGGTCGCACTCAGGGCACAGAAGCTGGCCACAGGATAGGTGGTGAAGCCATTATAGTAACCGCCCTGAGTATAACTCATGTATTCCACATAGTGGTTGCTCATGTCGTAGAACTGCACTTGCTGTGGCGTGTCGTTCCAGCCGGTAAAGTTGTAGTCGGCATAGACGTCCAGTCCCATGCCGTCGGTACCTATCTTGGTCATTTGATGCGCTTCTTCATAACCATTGTTTTTGATTTTGCAGTAAATGTTGCCATCCCATGTCGTGGGGCATGCAAAATAGGCAACCTTGCCAGCCTGATAAGCAACGCCGGGCATGGTGCCAAACATGGTAGTGTTGCCGTCGTATAGCATCTTGATGGTGCCGTCCACGCCGGCGATGTTCAGGAAATTGCCTGTCTGAGGACCACTACTGCCCATGTTCATAATCATGTTGATTTGGGTAAGTGATGTGGCAATGGTGGTTGTCCAGTAGCCATCGGCATCTTTTTCGGTGAACTGGGTGCCTGGCCACTCGCCGGTGAGCTTGTTGTCGCTGGCATCCCAGGCATAGAGGAAGGGGGCAGTGCCGCCCTTTTGCACCTTGACGGTGATGTCGGCCTGAGCAGAGAGTATCGTTAGGCATGCCATCACCAGCATTGTCAATCTAATCTTTGAGTGTGATAAGTAATTATTGGTGTCCGCTAAAACTTAAAAATCGATAAATGACCCGTCCGCAATGCCGATCAACAGGCGTTGCGGATGTTTTTTCAAAAAAGTAAGCCCCCCCTAAATGAAAAAATCGGGAAAAAGTGGGACACCCGCAAAAACCTGTGTGTTAAATTTTATTTACAGTCTCAATTAGAGTGAAAATATGTACCTTTGCGTAATAAAAAACGCAGAGGATATGGAGAACGCCTATAAAAAACTGCTGGGCTATATACTGCCCAGTGA
>JAGAYZ010000024.1 GCA_017940245.1 Muribaculaceae bacterium
AGCTATGAAAAAAATCTTGATTTGGTTGATTGCCACACTTGGAGTGCAAGCCGTGGGCACGGCTCAGACATTTACCCTTTGTAATCCAATTGTGAAAGACAGTAAACAATGGGTGTATTATATGCGTTATAAAGTTATGGATGGCTATGTCTACACTCCTGTTGTGTATGAGCTGAAAGGCGATACCACCATAGGAAATCACCAGTATTTAAAGCTTTACAGGGACGCATATTTCTATGATAAAAAAACAGAAGAAATCAAGCATACAAGAACCGTATGCGCTTATATGCGTGAACACCTTAATAAGGTTTATGTGAGAGAACGTGGACGCTTTTATAAGATGCCGCTATACGGTTGGGTGACAGCACCCGATTTTCGCGAATCGGACATAGGATATGAGTATCTGATTTATTTGCAGGGAGATATAAATTGTTTCGACCAAATTGCCCTAACTGTAAGGGAAAGAGAAATATACTTTTCCTTCACAGCCGAGAAACAAATTGAATACAACGGATGCAAACGTTACTGCTACACAACGAATGATCCTTATAGAATGATGATTGAAGGTGTGGGTTATGTGCAGACCAATTGGGGATCTGGACCGCACCCAGTGGTATTCTCCAATTTCTACAATCTAAATCCCATTCAGTTCAATGCGCCAGAATGGTTCCCAAATGGCGTTTTGAGCCATGTGATTGAACACGGGGAAATTATATTTAAGGGAGAACTATATGATTACTTTAAAGAGAATGCCTATGACCCCGACAAGCCCGTGGGTGAGAACGTGGCGGTGGAGGACGTGCCGGTGGACACGCCTGCCGACGGCTCGGGGCCGCTCTACGACCTGCAGGGCCGCGTGGTGACCAACCCCGCCCCCGGCATCTACGTCCGCAACGGCCAAAAGGTGGTGGTGGAATAGCGGCTTCAGGACTCCACTGGCCCCTCCTAAATCTCACGCAGATTGAGCAAAGTTTTTCTACTTGAACATAAATTTGGGCTGCCGCAATGCGCCACTCGCAACTCGTAAATTGCAGCTATTATGAGGTATAGCGAAGGAGCCACCGCACATTCAACACAGTGCGGTGGCTCCCGTTTATTGTTACAAAGCGACTGGATTACTTGCCAGCCAGGGCGTTGGCACGCTCAATGTATTTGTCTACATTGAACTGATAGGCCTGGGTATACTGGAAGTATTTGTCCTTGATGAGCTGGTAGAGTGCCACCTCGTCGGCATACTTCTTTTGGGCATGCAGCACGGTGGCTTTCTTGATGATGAACGTGGGCGTGTAGAACACGTTGTCGCCCGAGAGCTTGATGGCCTTGTCATAGGCCACGATAGCCTTGTCATATTGCTTCATGTTCACATAGCAGTCGCCCAGCAGCGATTGTGAAGCGGGACCTACCATGTTGCCTTCGGGATCATATTTTTCCAAATAGGCTGCAGCTTCCTTGTTCTTACCCTGCTGATACAGGATGATGGCAGCATTGAAGGCTGCACGCTCGGCAGGCTTGTTGCTATAGCTGTCGAACACTTTCTCATATTCCTTCAGCGCGTTCACTGTATCGCCCTGCATATAGGCCATGTCGGCCTTGGCAATCTCATCCTTTGCCTTTTGCAGGTTCGGGTTGCGAACGCCGTAGATGTAACCCATCACCAGCAGCACCACTGCTGCGATGGCACCCAGTGCATAGTAGATGTATTTCTGATTTGCTTCAATTCGTTGCGCCGCGGTAGAAAGTGACTCGTTCACTTCCTCAAGAGTGGTGCGGGCCGACCCTTTTTGTTTCTTTGCCATTTCTTTTATCGTGTTTTAATTTTTTACATTTTTAGTTTTGACCTGCAAAGGTAATAGTATTTTGCCGAATGAGAAAACAAATTGGCATTTTTTTTGTTTTTTCCCACCTTTTGCCCTCACAGTCTGCCATTTTTGGAGAGTGAAAAGAAAACATTTGACTCGTCGCGACTGCAAATAAAATGGATTTTGTGCTCGGTTTGCACTATGTTGAGGGCTAATGCCCTCGAAATTAGGCGGCTCCTCGACAAAATGCAAATAAATTTGCTTTTGTGCTCGGTTTGCACTATGTTGAGGGCTAACACCCTCGAAATTAGGCGGCTCCTCGACAAAATGCAAATAAATTTGCTTTTGTGCTCGGTTTGCACTAATTTTGCTTTACAAAAGCGAAATTAGGCTTCGCCTTGGCAATAAAAATGAAAAACTTTGTTTCTCATTTTGTATTACGCTCGGTTTGCACTAATTTTGCACTGGTATTGCTAAACAAAGATTCATGGAGCTACAATGTCCACAATGCGCCAAGGTGATGCAGGTGTCGGCCGAAGAGGTGGCACTGCATGGCGGCGTTGTGGTGTGCCCGCAATGCCTTGCCACCTTCGATGCGAGCGAGATGGTTCCTGCCGGCACCGAAGCGCGACGCATCGCCGTGCGTGTCATCGACGAGCACCTCACCTACAGCTTTTGCCCGCACTGCGGACAGCGCATCCCGCAGGGCGTGAACTTCTGCCCCTATTGCGGCAAGTCGCTCAAGCACATCCCGGGCGAGACCATTCCCCAGCCCGAGCCGCCCCAAAGCTCCAGCCAGCACACTGCCGCCGACCAGCCCGCGACAACCGACAAAGCCCGCACCGATGAGCGTCGCAGCAGCCACAGGAGGCACAGCACCTCCAGCAGCAACAAGAAATGGAACCCCATCCTGCCCACCTACCGCTATGCGGGCGCCAAGCGCAAGGAGAGACAAAAGGCTAGCCTGCCTTTCACCATCGGCGCCCTGCTGGTCATCGCAGCACAACTGGCCCTGCTGGCATTCATCATCTACAAAGTAAGCCTTTTTAATTAACCTAATAGAAAAAACATCACAAAGCATGAACAGCAACCGCTATTGCGTGATTATGTGCGGCGGAGTGGGAAGCCGATTCTGGCCCTATAGCCGCTCCCGCATGCCCAAACAGTTTATTGATTTCTTCGGCACAGGCCGCAGCCTGCTGCAGATGTCGGTGGATCGCATCCGCGGCATCATCCCCGACGAGAATATATTCATGATCACCAACGAGCAGTATGCCCCCATCATTGCCGAGCAACTGCCCCAACTCAGCCCTAAGCAGATCCTCAAGGAACCGGCACGGCGCAACACTGCGCCCTGCATCGCCTGGGCGGCCTATCACATCCAGGCCATCAACCCCGACGCGCGCATCATGGTCGCCCCCAGCGACCCGCTCATCCTCAAGACCGAGGAATTCCAGCGCTGTGTGGTCAAGGCTTTCGATTTCATCGACGTGCACGACGCACTGCTCACCCTGGGCATCAAGCCCAGCCGACCCGAGACCGGCTACGGTTACATCCAAGTGGGCGAACAAATGGGCGATGACTTCTCATCGGTAAAGACTTTCACCGAGAAGCCCGACGAGGAACTGGCACGCGTGTTTGTAGAAAGCGGAGAGTTTTTCTGGAACTCGGGAATGTTTTTCTGGCGCGCACGCACCATCCTGGATGCCATGCGCACTCATGCCAGCGACATCACCACCATTCTTGACCAGGGTCTGGACTACTATGGCACCGATGGCGAGGCCGATTTTATCGAGACCAATTTCCCCACTTGCCGCAACATCTCCATCGACTTTGCCGTGATGGAGCATGCCAGCAATGTGTTTGTCGAGTGTGTAGACATTGGCTGGAGCGACCTGGGCACCTGGGGCTCTATCTACGATAATTCGCCCAAGAGCGACGACAACGGCAACGTGACGCAGGGATGCAAGGCTCTGCTCTACAACAGCCACAACAATGTGATTGCCGTCAAGGGCGACAAACTCATTGTGGCCTCGGGACTGGACGATTACATCGTGGCCGACGTCGAAGACGCGCTACTGATCGTGCCACGCGCCGAGGAACAGAAGATTCGCAACTATGTGAACGAAGTGCGCACCCAGTTTGGCGACCGCTACCTGTAGTCATCGCGGCTTCAGCCCAGCATGCGCTGCCAGAAGTCAAGGCTGCGCCGTGCCACCACTTGAGCAGAATTGTGCTTGAGCACAAACTCACGGCTCTCGCGGCTCCACTGGGGCAACCGGTGCTTGTGGGCTATGATGTATTCTAGTTTCTCGTCGATGTCGCCCTCCACGCAGGGATTCACATTGACGATGGGGTGGTTTTGTGTTTCTCCGATAAACTCATAAAATTCAGGCTCAGCCCCCGACACGGCCACCAGCCCCTGCGCCATCGCTATCATGGCATTGGTGGCGGGGGTATAACTGTACAATTGGTCCAGTATCACGTGCGAGGCACGCATGCGCTGAGTGTACTCGCTATAGGGCACATTTTCCACCACTTCCAGTTCACACTCGCGCGGATGACGGTCGCAGCAGCGGCGAGCCGCCTCGAGCAGGCGGTCGGTGCCTTTCACCACGGTGCGGTCGCGCTGGATGCCGATGAACAGGCGCACACGCCGGGGCTCTTCGGCCAGTGGACGCAGCGTGAGCGAGTCGGTGTCGATGGGGATGCCGCCATAGGCCAGTCGCTCGGGAGCCACTCGCTGGCGATAGGCCTCGTGATACTCCCACAGGCACGAAATCACCCCATCCACGCGATTCATCACATAATCGCTGTGCTCAAGCATGATGGGAAGGGTCCAGTTGTCTTCATGATTGGCGCGATATTCTGCCGAGAGCGCGTAAGGGCTGGGCAGGTCGCCCACCATGTAGTCGCTGTAGCGATAGGTGTGGCCATCGTGGCATGCCTGATGATAAACCACGTCGGTCTTGAGGGCCGAGAGCACCACTTTACGGTTGTATTTGCGCAAGTAGTCGAAAATAAGTCTGATTTTTTCGGGACGGAGTTCCACAAATCCGGGACTGGCCAGCTGCACGATGTCGTAGCCGCGCATGCGAGGCAAGGCCTTGAGCAATTTCCACAAAAAGGCCACTGTGCCCAGCCTACCGTCGCCGCGCGCCAGGTCTATATCGCGACCGGTGTTCATCCAGAACGAGCCGTGCGAGGCCACAACGGCATCATGACCCATCTTGCGCAGTTGCTGTGCCAGACAGTTGTGCAAATTACTGCAATCACCCACAAACAATATCTTCATCTCAGTGCAAATTTTACAATCTTGTTCATGCCGAAAATCTCATTATCACCTGTTGGCCCTATGGGATAAAAAAAGTGTCAATGCATTCTTGCGGCCATAGCACCGCCTGGCATTGGCACCCACAACTCTTTTGGTTATGAAGAGTTTGTGTCTTTAATCGTTTGTTGCCTGTCATCATCGCCCCTGCGACAATGACGCGACAAAATTAGCATAAATATCTTAAATAAGCAAAAAAATGGAAGAAAACCGTGCAACATCCAAACAGATGTGCCATTACATTCACTAATTTTGCTTTAAAAATCCAACCTCAAAAAAAGCAAAACAATGAAAAAGCTATATGCTTGTATGGCTGCCATCCTGATGGCGGCGACCACAGTGAGTGCTCAAAATCCGGTAGCTCCCGCAGCTCTTCAACGTGGCGACACTATCGCCATCGTGTCGCTGGGCAGTACCCCCAAGGCCGGTGTGGCCGAAGATGCCGCACGCGCTCTGCAACAGTGGGGATTCCATGTGCTCATCGGCAAGAACGTGTATGCCAGCCACGGCATGTATGCCGGCACCATCGAGCAACGGCTCGACGACTTCCTCTGGGCATTGCGCAATCCTAGCGTGAAGGCCATCATCAGCACGCGCGGCGGCTACGGCACGTCGCTGTTGCTGCCCGAGCTGCCACTCGACACACTGCGCCGCTATGCCAAGTGGGTGGTGGGATATAGCGACATCACCAGCATGCACAGCGCCATGGTGCGCGCCGGCGTGATGAGCGTCCACGGCAACATGGGCGGAGCCTTGCAGGAGCGGGGCGCCGACGATGCCGTGAACCTGATGCTGCGCGATGTGCTCACGGGCACCCACCCCACCTACACCGTGCCTGGACATCGGCTCAACCACACCGGCAGTGCCAGCGGCATTCTGGTGGGCGGCAACATGGCTGTGTTCAGCAATCTGGCAGGCAGCAAGGACTATGACTTCCTGGACCGCGACTTCGTAGCCCAGCACGACATCATCCTTTTCTTTGAAGATGTGAGCGAGAAAATGCCGCGCGTGATGAGCATGCTCTACCTGCTCAAGCTCAAGGGAGTGCTCGACCGGGTGAAAGGCATCATCGTAGGCCGTTTCACCGACTATCCCCACCCCGCTTATGGCTACGACGACATGCCTTCACTGCTCGATGAGTATTTGCAGTCGCTCAACATCCCCATCTGCTACGACTTCCCGGCCAGCCACGACGAGAGCCACAACTATCCCCTGCTGGAGGGTTGCCCGGTGACGCTCACCGTCACACCGCAGCAGACCACGCTCAAATTTGAGTGAGGGCGGCCTGGTCGCGCGCCAGCACCAGCAGCATCTGCGCGCGATACTTGCGCCACGCCGTGCCGTAATAGGTGTCGCTGTCGCCATAGAACCGCATCAGCGCATAGTAGGCCAGCACGGCCACCAGGGCATCGTGCATGGCGACGTCTACACTGGGCGGCACGGCATGCTGCAGCGTGAGTTGAAGCACCACGTTGCGCTCGCTGGCATGCCGATTAAAACTGCACAGGGTCACGTAGCCACTCATGCGTGTGCGCAGGTCGCGCACAGCACTCTCCATGTATTGCGACAAAAATCGGTAGTTGTCGGCTGTGAGCCTGTAGACTTCTGGTGCGGCGAGGGCTCGTCGCGCACTCTCGGCGTAGACCAGGTTGAGGGCCTCGTCGAGTTCTACGGTGATATAGATGTTTTTCTTGGTCATAATATAGATAATTAAGAATCAATTATTAATAATGTGGGCACACTTCTGGGTCTACACTCAAAGATTAGCCGCTTTCCCGCTCTTCATTTTTCCTTTTCTCTCGGCTTCATCAACTTGCGTCCACTTCAGTTGCTTTCACTCCCATTTCTTCTTGCGAGCGCGGTCTACCAGGGTGGCATAGGCATAATGCTCGGTGATGAAGAAGCGCGACGCGCGACAGTGGGCCAGCACAAAGTCCAAGGCGCGCGACACGCTCATGCCGGCACTCTGAATCAGTTCGTTCACGCGGTCGGCTATTTCCAGCCACATCTTGGCCTGCAGCGACGGCAACAACGGGTTGCGTCCTTTGTGCAGAATGTGATTAACCACTTTGTAGGCCCGGTCAAAACTCACATGATAGTGCGGCGCGCCATGGTAAATAGCCCATCGCACTGCAAGCCGCTTGGGATTACTCACTCCTTGCCGCAGGAACATGTCAAGCGCTTGTCGATAAGTTTCCATAAATTCCCGGTCACGTGCTTCGCGGGCTTGGGTTTTCCCGTTGGGCACAACAGATGATAAATTAGTGTTATTCATGATATAGATTGTTTTATAAATAGTTACAATTACACTGCAAAGTTACGCCAATGATTGGTAATTTTGCAAATTATTGTGGTATTATTACCATACTTTAACATCGGTGTGCTATTTTACACCGGCCACTGGGGCAACGTGTCCAGCGCAGTGCGATGCATCACATAACGTCCGTCAGCCGGCACAGCCACGCAGCGGGCCATGGTCAGCACGGGCAGGGTTCCGGGCTCGATACCATAGAGCAGCAGCCGGTCGTCGTGCTCCACGATGGCGGGATGGCAAGGGCCGCTACGGGTCCAGGGGCTGCACTGCGCAAGGGCGAGGACGTCGCCAGGAGCCAGAAATTGTGTCACACTATGCCCCCAGCCGCCCAGCATCCATTCCACGGCTCGCACATAGCCATCGGGCTTCATGGCCGTCACCACCCCATCGGCATCGGCCATGAGATTCACCTTGGTACTCATATCCTCAACAGGAAGCCACTCCAGCGGGCCGGTAAGCAGCAGCCGAGCGTACCATTGCTGCAAATGGGCGACCAGGTAACTGTCCAGATCTATGCCGTCGTCACGCTCCACAGCGCACTCGCGCCGCACCGGCTCCACACGCAACATTTGTTTCCACAATGCGAGCATCTCCATCTCGCTCAAATCAATAAAAGAATCGTTCATGTCGTCAATATTTTTAAGAAATAACCGCAGCAAAGGTAAAAACACCACACACGCCCACCAAGGTCAACCACAGGCCACACCACTAGAGCCTACTCCCAGCGATAGTTTTTCAACGCTAATGACCTTTTAATTGCATTTTTTCAATTATTAATTGTAATTTTGTGACGATTTGTTGGCTATTTTCAACAAATCATTAGTTAATTTTCATCACCTAATTCAAATTAATGCTCATTTAAGCCCTAGCGCGATGACAAACAATCCACCTTAGCCTCCAGTCTCTACGAGCAAGAGCGAGATTAAACGGTCATCACCATTCATTAGCATCGGCAATGAAATACTGAACAAGACAAACACCAAAATTCAAAGCAATATGAAAAAGAAATTTACACTTCTCATTGCGGCACTGCTGGCCATGCTAGCCTATACCGCCTCAGCCGCCGTCGGCGATATTATTTCCTTCACGTACTCATACTACAACAACCAAACGATGTACGCAATAGTACTTAGTGAGGAAGACAAAACGGCAGAATTGATTCCTAATCCAGATGGAGTTACAGTATACAATATGACCGGTAATAGTATGTGGATAACTCCAACAAGTGCGAATGGATACACAATCATTTCAATTGGAGAGAATACGTTCAAGAATGCTTCCATAGGACACCCTAGCACTTATGCGGCTGGATTATCAAATGGATTCACAACTATTAAAGCCGATGCTTTTAATGGTGCTACTAAAAACGGTACTTCAATTTCCGTGTTTCGAATCAATGCTGAAGTTAGCGACATTAGTCCTATGGCATTTCGAAATAATAAAATTAAATGGTTTGATTTTAGGAATAATGAACAATCAGTTGGATATAGCAACTTAAACCATGTGTTAACCGATGTGGCAAAAACTAAAATTGTCGCATTCCCAGGCAATTATGTGGCAGTTACCGGTAGCGCACAATTATCAACTACCAGTTTACCTAGTGGCAGTGCCGCCACATCCTATACGGTACCCTCCCAAATCACCACCATTGGTGCATACGCTTTTTATGGCAACTCACGTCTAGCCACCCTTAACCTAGGTAGTGTTACCACCATTGAAGAAGAGGCATGCGTGAATATGAGTGCACTTAAAACGCTCACAATTCCGGCAACGGTAACCAGTATTGCTGCCAACGCTTTCACCGGCACTACGGGCATCACTACACTGACGGTGAACTGCGAGTGGAACGACAATCTAGCCGGAGTGGTTTTTGACGATGCGGTCTATACTCGACTCATCGACAATGTGACGTGGAATTGCAGCGATGCCAGCAAGGCTGCTTTTAAGGCCAATGCCAACTGGGGCCGCTTCTTCACCGGCGGCGGTGCACCATTGCTGACATACAATATCGCCTATGGTAGCACTACCAATGGCACCATCACCGGCCCCACAACGGCCGACAACGGCACCACCGTCACACTGACGGTAACACCCGACGCACATTACGAGTTGGGAACACTCACTGTAACCGATGCCGACAACAATGCCGTGCAGACTACTGCCGGAGCCAACGGCACCTACACTTTCCTGATGCCTGCCAGCAATGTGACCGTGGCTGCAACTTTCTCACGAATCCCCACCATCACCATCGGCTCAATAACCAATGGCGATGTGACCGCCGACCTGGACGAAGCCACCGCCGGCACCACCGTCACACTCACAGTGGCTCCCGATGCACATTATGAGTTGGGAACGCTCACCGTGACCGATGCCGACAACAATGCTGTGCAGACTACCGCTGCAGCTAACGGAACTTATACGTTTGTGATGCCTCCAAGCAATGTGACCGTGGCTGCAACTTTCTCACGAATCCCCACCATCTCCATCGGCTCTATGACCAATGGCGCTGTGACCGCCGACCTGGACGAAGCCACTGCCGGCACCACAGTCACACTGACGGTGACTCCTGACCAATGGTATGAACTGGATGCGCTCACCGTAACCGATGCCGACAACAGCCCTGTCACAACCACTGCCGGTGCCACGGCTGGCACCTACACCTTTACCATGCCGACCAGCAATGTGACGGTGAACGCCACATTTGCTGTCGCCCACAAACTATACCTGATGGGGTCGTTCAACAACTGGAATGTTTCCAGTACCGACGGCATGGTGGAACTCACCTACGATGCCACGGCGCAGACCTACAGCACGCGCCAGCCGCTAGCTGATAGCGGCGACGGCTATGCCTACTTCCGCTTGAAAGACATGAACAACCAGTACGGACCCAGCGGCGGCAGCGACCTGGAGATCACCGAGCAACTGCTCGACACCGACATTCCCATCACCACCAGTCACGGCGACAAGGCTTTTAAAATCGCCGCCGGCGAAAACTTCACCTTTACGGTCAACGAAGCCAAGACCACCCTGCACGTGATAGGTCTAGACCGCACCCCGTTCCAAAGCGGTAAATTCTATTATAGTGCCGTTAGTGCCAATGAGGTGGAAATAGTTCCGAATCCTAATGGCGACGCTTATTCGGGAATTGTTGGCTCAGACTTCAAAGCAACAGTTACGAATGCCGAAAATGCCACTTTCACCGTGGTAGGATTCGGCGTGGAAGCATTGAAGAATGCGACATTTGCAAACGCAAGTAATAGTGCATATAATATGCTTGCAATCGAACAGAACTATCCCAACTATCGCTATATCAAAAGCCGCGCTTTTGAAGGAGTAGTTGCCGATGGTATCCGCTTCTACAACGTGACCCAGATTGCACCCGATGCGTTTATCAATAATCGTGCTCACGGCATCATAGCCAATGTGAGTGGTTATACGACAAACTTGACAAGCGACTTCACATATCCAAGCAATGTCATTTCATCTATCGCTGTACTGGGAACTTCCGACCGACTGAAAGTGCTGGCTTATCCAGGGAACGCTCGCGTCAACGCTAATAGTAAATCATCGGCAAAAGTTTCAACCATCAATGCGATTGGCGGCAACATCGAGGAAATTGGGGCTTACGCTTTCTATGGGAACCAGAACCTCACTTCTATCACTTTTGGCTCCAGTTCCAAGGTTAAGACCATTGGCGACTATGCATTCACCAACTCAAAGTTGACAACACTTAATCTCCCGGCAACTCTCGAAACCATTGGTGAGGACGCATTTGCCGGCGTAACGACCATCAGCAGTTTAACGGTAAATGCTGTAACTCCTCCGGCTGGAGGCGTGTTTGAAGAATCAGTATATCAACGTCTGAAAGATCAATTGAACATTCCGTCGGGCAGTGAAGATGCGTATCGAGCCGACGAGAACTGGGGTAAGTTCTTCAGCGAGGCCTACACGATTACAATAGATAACACTATCCAAAATGGAACAGTAACTGCCGACAAACAACAGGAAATCCCCGGAAGAACTGTGACACTGACAGTAACTCCTGCCGAGAATTACGAAATCGGAACAATCACAGTGCTGAATGGTGATACGCCGGTAGAAACCACTAAGGTTAACACCACAACCTACACCTTTACAATGCCCGAAGGTAATGTAATAGTGACTGCCACCTTTACCCCCATGCCCCAAGCATTTATCATGGGACAAGTGAATGGTAATAACTGGGCCGGCAACGTGGGCGTTCCCATGACCTACGATGTAACCAATAAGACATTCTCAGCCACTGTGACTACCACAGGCAGCGAAAATGGATACAGTTACTTCAGTTTTACACGAGCACTGGGATCCGATGCCAATAGCTGGCCGGCCGATGCCGATCGTTTCGGTGCTGTACTTGATGAAACCCATAATGTGAACGGCAATTTCAACATTGCCAGCAGTGACTTGAACACTGCTCTTACGATGTCCAATTACGGTAGCAGTGTTGCCTACAGACTGCCACAAGGCACATGGACTGTCACAATCAGCAACTTACTGAACAATGAGGTTCCAACAACGATGACTATTACCGGCACATGGCCCGCCACCAAGTATTACTATAATGCCGGCGGAACCACCACCGAGCTGACCGTTGCCGCCAACGGCACAGCCACTTACACACTGAATGCCGCAAGCGATACTTACTTCAACTTTGCCCGCAAACTGGATAGCGGCACCATGCCCTACACCTACTTCGGCACCGCCGCCAACCACGATGTGTTGCGCACCGAGGTAGGCACACCGCTCTCGCTGGCCGCCGACGGCACCGAGGGCTACTTCCACCTGCCTGCCGGCGAATGGACACTGACTCTGGCTGGCCTGGACACCGATACCCGCACTCTGACCATCACCGGCGAGTGGCCCAACAATGGCAACGTGTATCTGCTGGGAACCAATCAAGGGTGGGATCCCACCGACGGCTCTCTGCAACTGACCTACGATGGCACGACGCAAACCTATAGCATCGAAATCACGGCTCAAGAAAGTGCCAACGCCGGCGAGGAAGGTTACAGCTTCTTCAGCTTCACACGCGCCTTGGGATCATGGGACGACATCGCCGCCTCGCGCCTGGGTGCCGACAGCGACCAGAAACTCATTGAGTTTGCCGAGGGCGTATACACCACCACAGCCACCGTGCAACCAGGCACCAACTCGTTCAAGATCGCCGCAGGCGAGGACTACACCCTCACGCTCAACTACGACTTGACACAACTCACGGTAGCAACCTATAATAAAGACCCGTTCACCGATGGCATTGTTTACTATAAGCCCATCAATTCCGCAGAGTGCGAGATTATACCTCATCCCAGCGGTAGGGCTTATAACATTTCCTCTACAAGTTCATTAGATAAGACCGTTGTCACTAATTCCGAAAACAGAAGTTTCACCATTGTGGGCATTGCCGAATACGCTTTCCAGAACGCGCAATTCCCCACTAATGGCAACACGAATATGCCGACGCACATCCGTTATGTTAAAGACCATGCGTTCAAGGGAGTGATGAGTGGCAGCAGCGAGTCGAGAAGCAGCATCCGATTCTATGGCAATACGTTGCGTTACATGTCGAGCAAGGCATTTCTCGACAACAAACTTCAAGGAAGTGTTCTTATCAGCAGTGGCGATGCCACGAATGGCTTTGCACAAGTAAGCAGCGATGCCGTATCGTCAGCACAATCCGGTCAATTATATCTGGCAGCAGAAAGAGGAACTAAATACTTCATGTTCCCCTGGAGTTATCCAATTGGCACATCTTCCAGTTGGGCTCCGGCTCACAAGGTGACCATCAACAACGAAATCAAGACCATCGGAGCATACGCGATGATGAACTGCACCAACTATACAGAAATTAATCTTTCCAATGTAGAGGTGATTGACACAGCTGCGTTTAAGAATACCGCCTTGAGCACTATCACCCTGGGCAGTGCGTTGACCTCGATTGGCGAGGACGCGTTTGCCGGAGCCACAGCCATCACGCACATCAACCTGAGTGCCGCCACGCCACCCGCGGTGGCCAGCGACTTTGAGCAAGATGTGTATAACCGCAACAATGTGCTCAACCTCACCGGCGATGCCAAGACCAACGAACTGGCTTACATGATTCACCCCATTTGGGGCAAGTTCTTCAAGGGCGCCACGCTGAAAGCGACTCTCACCAATCCCACCGATGGAAAAGCCTACAAGGTGACCGACCGCCTCACCGTGGCCATGGTTGACGAAGCGAACAACACGCTCTATCTGGCCGACGATGGTGGCGCCGACGCGCAGATTCCCGAAGAGGGATGGACCGACTTCATGGGCGACCACCTGGGCAAGCCCTACACGTCCTTCAGCCACAACAACTGGCTGGCCATTGCCGTGGACGATGCCAGCAACTTCCGTGAGCGGCAAGTGGTCACCACAGTGGTGGGCACGCTCAACGCCGCTACCACGACGCTCTCCGCCGCCGCAGTGCCGGTAGTGGAAGAGGAACTGGGAGCAATCATGCCCAACACCTATATCGTAGCCAACTTCGCAGGACAAACGCAGACGATAGGCGAACAGACCTTCTTCTTCATGCAGCCCGTTGTTAACGAGGTGGCAACAGTGACTTGGGCACAATATGCCGGCGACGGACGCTTCGTGGTACCCACCAATGCCAGCGATTTTGCGGGCGAACTGCTTGTGGATACCGAGACCATGACCGGCTTAGCTCCCGAGGTGGGGGCCGTCTACACGCTCGACGGCGTGATGGTGGCAGCACAGGCGCCATCGGCAGGCAGTGGCATGCCACGACGCGCCGAAGGTGCAACAGGGTTGGTGATGAAAAACGCCAGAGTCTATCAAGATCAGTCCATCATCACCGCCATCAACGACTTGCACCGCTACGGCAACGTGGAAAGTGTAACCTACTACGACGTGGCCGGACGGCATAGCCAGCGGCCCTTCTGCGGCGTAAACATCGTGGTGACACGCTACACCGACGGCACCACCAGCACGGCCAAAGTGGTAAAATAACGTGAGTTCGATGAAATTTCCATCAATAAATCAGTGTGTTAGCAACTTATTTTCGCCAAACTCACTGTAAAATAACAGGCTTCTCGTCAACGTGACGCGTTAATTAACAAATTGAGCCTTCCAACATGAAGGGCTGCGGCATCAACTCGATTTCGCAGCCTTTTGCTGTTTTTTTGCAGCACACAGCAATATCCTTTTTATTGCTGTCCGATAAAAGTTTTCAACACCGCCGTAACAAGTTGATTTCAAATTGAATAATTGTGAATTCCTTGTAAAGGGCTTGGTCTTGAATGTAAGTCTAACGACTTGCCAACAGATTCAGTTTTATCGGACAGCAATATTTCCTTTTCTGCAATTTATAGCCCCCACTCTAATTTTTATGGGGAAAGGCAACGCACGTTTAGAAAAAATTGCGTAACTTTGAAAAATTTTATTGGGATATTGTATTTTGACCTTTTCATTTGGTTAAATTAACAAAATATTTCACTGCTTATTATAACAATAAACATAAACATCAACCCCTATGAGACTAAAACTATTCTTGCTGCTGTCGCTCATGACGAGCTTTGCGCTGCTGGCTCAGCGCACAGGCGTTCATGGAGTGGTGGTAGATGCAAAGACCGGCGTGACGATAGCCGGTGCCACAGTCATCCTTGATGACCAGGGCACGACCGTCACCACCGGTCCCAATGGTGACTTCTCCATAACCAACGCCACCGCCGGCCAGGACGTGCTGCTGGTGCTGAGCTATGGTTACAAGGACTGGTCACAGAGTGTAAAAATTACCAGTGGCGCCATGGAGAACCTGGGCACGATACGACTCGAGCCCATGGCCTTCAATAGCGACGCACAAGACATGAAGGACTTCAGCACTGAGATGCAACTCACCGAAACGCAACTCGAGGACGAGGAAGGCAACACGCAAGCCGTGGGTCTGCTCACGGGAGCCAACGACAACCCGTTCTACCAGTCGGCCAGCTACGACTTCAGTCTGATGCGTTTCCGCATTCGCGGTTATCAGAGCGAGTACACCAGCACCTCTATCAACGGCGTCAACTTCAACGACCCCGTGCGAGGCCGCTTTAACTATTCCATGATTGGCGGCATGAACCAGGCCTTCCGCAACAAAGCCATCGGCATGGGACTCGACGCCACAAGCTATGCCTTCGGCGCGGTGGGCGGTGCCAACAACATCAGCACCTATGCCAAGGACTTCGCTCCCGGTTTCCGCGGCAGCGTGGCCTACACCAACGGCAACTACAAGTGGCGCGGCATGGCCACCTACAGCACCGGATTGCAGCCCAACGGCTGGGCACTGACGCTGAGCGGTGTGGGCCGATTTGCCGACGAGGGCATCGTTCCAGGCTCGTTCTACAGCAGCTGGGGCTACTTCCTCTCGCTGCAAAAGGTGGTCAACAGCCAGCACACGTTTGCGCTGACCACCTTCGGTGCACCCACCGAGCGCGCCAGCAACACAGCTACCGTACAGGAAGCCTACGACTTGGCCGGCAGCAACCTTTACAACCCCAACTGGGGCTGGCAGAACGGCAAGAAACGCAACGCGCGCGTCGTGGAAGCCTTCGACCCCACGGTGATTCTCAACTGGATATGGACTCCCAACATGAACACCACGCTCAACACCGGTACGGCATTCCACAAGTCGTTCTACGCGTCGAGCGCACTGAACTGGTTCAACGCGCCCGACCCGCGACCCGACTACTACCGCTACCTGCCCAGCTACGTCACCGGCGATAGCGAGAAAGAACTGTACACCCACCTGTGGCAGACCAGCGACGAGGTGCGTCAGATTCAGTGGGACGAACTGTATCGCGTCAATTACCTGAACAACTACTTGGCCGACCAGACGGGCACCGAGGCCGGAGCCACCTATATCATTGAGAAGCGACACAGCAACCAGGCCACATGGGCGCTGAACAGCAACCTGAACATGCGCCTGAGCAACTTGCTCACTCTGCAAGGCGGCGTTAATGCCAACTTCACTCGCTCGACCTACTACAAGACAGTGAAAGACTTGCTGGGCGGACGCTTCTTCACCGACATCGACCAGTATGCCGACCGTGATTTCCCCGACAATGCCGACTTGGCTCAGAACGACCTGAACAACCCCAACCGCCGTGTGGGCGAGGGCGACCGTTTTGGCTACGATTATAACATCGATTCCTGGCAGGCAGGCATCTGGAAACAAATGGTGTTCAACACCGCTCACTGGGACCTGAGTTACAGCCTCAAGGCCAGCTACACCCGCTTCCAGCGCGACGGACACATGCGCAACGGACGCTCGCCACTCAACTCCTACGGCAAGGGCAAGAAGCACGAGTTTGTCAACGCCGCCTTCAAGGCCGGCGCCACTTACAAGCTTGACGGACGCAACACATTCACCGCACACGTCTATTACGGCACGCATGCGCCACTGCCCAATAACGCCTACATCTCGCCACGCACCAAAGACGATGTCATTGTCGATCTCAAGAGCGAGGCCATCTGGAGTGGCGACATCAGCTATGTGTGGAACTACCGCCGCTTCAAGGGTATCATCACCGGTTTCTACACCGACCAGCGAAACTCCACCGAGCGCACTGGCTACTACGACGACCAGTACAAGACGTTCATGAACTACGCCCTCACAGGTGTGCACAAAGTGTACAAGGGCATCGAGATTGGTGCGTCCTACAAGATTACGCCCAGCCTCACGCTGAGCGGTGCCGCCAACATCTCGCGCTACCGCTACAAGAACCGCCCCACGGGCACGCGCAGCTACGAGAACGGAACGCAGGAAGACATCACCACCACGGTGTACCTGAAGAACTACTACGTGAGCGGAACTCCACAAGAGGCCTACAACGTGTCGCTCAACTGGGCCGCGCCCAAGAACTGGTACTTCGAGCTGAGCGGAACCTACATGGACAAGGCCTACATCGACCTGTCGCCCATCCGCCACGAGGTGATACCTACGCTCTACACGCAGGCCGGAAGCGAGCAGGAACTCATCCGCATGGCACGCGATGTCTCCAATCAGGAAAAACTCAACGATGCTTTTGTGCTTGATGCCAGCATCGGCCATGTGATTTACCTCAACAGGCGCGCATCGCTCAACATCAACCTGAACCTGAACAACATCCTCAACAACACCAACATCATGACAGGCGGTTACCAGCAGGGACGACAGACGTTTACGTCATCGAGTGCCGATCCCGAAAACCCAACGTTCGACTACGCCACTTTCGCATCAGGAAAGTTCCCAAACAAGTACTACTATGCGCAAGGATTCAAGTTGTTCCTCAACCTGGGTGTGAGGTTCTAACCACCAACACAAAATACAATTATTCTATTCATAACGAAATAATAACAAAAACACGATAACGACTATGAAACGTTTCAATCATTTAATGTGGCTCGTGCTAGTGGCTGTGCTGGCGGTGGGTTGTAACGAGGACTTCGACACGCCCCCCATCATCATGCCTCAGGCCTCGCACACGCCCAACATGACCATTGCCGACTTCAAGGCCAAGTACTGGAACAGCGAACGCAACTTCTGCGACACCATCAAGGAAGATGTGGTGATACACGGCTGGGTGAGTGCCAACGACGAGAGCGGCAACATCTACAAGTATCTGTTCATTCAAGACGAAACGGGAGGCATCGGCCTGTCGATCGATGCCAACTCGCTCTATTCCACCTACCGCGTGGGACAGGAAGTGGTGCTCAACATGAAGAACCGCTGGATTGGCAAGTGGAACGGACAGTACCTCATCGGTAAGCCCGAGTGGTATGCCGCACAGAGTGTGTGGGAAGCCGGACGCATGCCGCTGGAACTGGTCAAGGAATTTGTGGAACTGAACGGACTGCCCGTCATGGACAAGGTAAACCCCGTGATGGCGAAGATTAACGACATCGTGGGACACAGCGACAGCGAGACCAAGCTCAAATACATGGGCCAGTTGGTCAAGTTCCAGAATGTGAAGTGGGACGCCGCCGACGGCGAAACCCCTTATAGCACCGCCGACGCCACCACCACACGCACCATCACCGACACCGAAGGACACTCCATCAACGTGGAAAACAGCAACTACGCCGACTTCCGCGCCGATCCCCTGCCGCTGGGCACGGGCGACGTGGTGGGCGTGCTCAAGATGCTGGGTGAAGACCAGTGGTCGCTCATCATTCGCGACGAGAACGACTGCATCGGATTTGAGAACAGCACCAAGGGCACCCAAGTAGATCCTTACACTGTGGCCGAGGCCATCGAGCAGCAGAACAGCTCACGCAGCGGCTGGATGACAGGTTACATCGTGGGCGCTGTAGCTCCCGAGGTCAATGAGGTGAAGTCCAACGACGATATTGAGTTCATGGCACCCACATCGCTGCCCAACACCCTGGTCATCGCCGACGACCCCAACGAGACCGACTTCACGAAGTGCATCGTCATCGCCCTGCCGCAAGACACCAAGTTCCGCTCGCAAGCCAACTTGCGCGACAACGTGGAAGTGTACAAGACTCAAATCTGGGTCAAGGGTGAGTTTGCCACCTTTATGGGGACTAACGGCATCGTTGGCAACACCGGATCGGCCGACGAATTCCGTCTGTCGGTGGCTACCGGCGGCGTGACCACGCTCAATGAAAACTTTGAGGGCAAGGCCATCCCCAGCGACTGGATCAATCTCCAAGTCAAAGGCGACAAGGCTTGGTATACGCCTAGCTTCGACGGCAACTATTACGCCGCCATGACAGGTTACCGCGGCAATGCTCCCTTTGAGTCGTGGCTCATCACCCCGGCACTCGACATCAAGAAGGCCGCCAGCAAGATTCTCACCTTCCGCACACAGGTAAACGGCTACGGCAGCAGCACCAGCAAGTTTGAAGTGTACGTACTATCAACCAGCGACCCCACTACGGCCACTAAGGTGAAACTCAATCCCGCCATCGCCACTGCTCCCGCCAGCGGCTACTCGAGTTGGGTGGAAAGTGGCAATCTGGACCTGAGCCAGTTCGACGGCACTTACTACATCGGCTTCCTCTATAGTGCTACCAGCGACGCCAACTACGCCACCTGGTGCCTCGACGATGTGAAGTTCAATGTGGATGGAGGCAGTGTCACTCCTGACCCCGATCCCGAACCCTCCGACCCCAACCGTGCCGATTTCGAGACCATGAACGGCGGCGCACCCAAGAGCAGCTACGGCAACTTCACCAGCACAGCCGGATGGGTTGCCAACAATTGCAACCTGCTCATCGGCGGCACTGCCGACAACAATCCCACCTTCCAGTTCATCGGCCTGATGCCCGGCAGCAGCGACAAGTATGCCATGGCCGTGACCATCAATGGCAAGACCAGCACTCCCGGCACAATTCTGTCGCCCGTTATCTCAGGTGGACTCACGAAGCTGAAATTCAATTATGGTCAAGCCTACACCGACACCAAACTGGCATTCGTGGTGAACTTGATTCAGAACCAGCAGATTGTGAAAACATGGACGGTTACTAACGACGCTCCCGAGAAATTTAAGGTTTACAGCTTTGAGGAATCGGCCAACGTGACCGGCAACTTCACTATCGAAATCATTAACCAGTGCCCCAGCCAACTGGATAGCAACAAAGACCGAGTTTCCATTTGGAACCTGGCCTGGGAAAACTAATTCATTAATTATTTGGTATTATTAAAAGTAGGGCTGGCGCATGATGTGCCGGCCCTACTGATTTATGACAGGTTACAACCGTCTCAGCGGCTGTGGTGAATGGTGACCTGGGTGGCTCCGAAACCGTACTCCTTGAAACTGGCGTCTTGCACCTCGCAGGCCGGGTAGTGACGTTTGAGTTCCTCCATGATGGCACGCCGCAGCACGCCCTCGCCCTTGCCATGGATGAACACGATGCGCTGGCCCTGGTGCTTGAGATTGGCGCGCATCACCTCGTTGAACTTATCGAGCTGGTAATTGAGCATGTCGCTGTTACTCAAGCCGCGCAGGTCGTCGAGCAGTTCGGCGATGTGCAAGTCTTGCACGATGATTTCCTGCTGGCGCTGTTGCTGAGGCTTACCCTGTTGCCGCTCGCGTTTGCTCGCCTTCTTGGCTTGTTGCTCGCCGCGCATGGCGCGCTCGAGCTCGCTGCTGTCGATGACCATCTGGCGGGCTGGGCGGTCGTTGCGCACGATGTCTACACTCAGCACCGGCGTGTCGAAGTAGTCGGTAGCATGAAACGAGTGCAGTTTATAGAACTTGGTCACATCCAACCGCTGCTCGACCAGTGCAGGATTTTTGAGCTTGAAGTGACGGTCTTGCTTGAAGGCGATATACTGCACGGCTATGTGCGTCATCTGGTTCAGGTCGTTGTGCCCGAATTCATCCAGTTGCACCTGTATGTTGGGCTCCACCATGCCGTGGAAGCGTGTGGTCCACTCGGTGTCGTCGCCACGCGTCATGTAGGTGAAATACAGATAGTAGTTGCTGTCGTTGACCAGCACCGGGAAAAATGTGGTGGTATTTAAGTGTTTCACCTCACGCGGTTCATAGGCCAGCACGATGTTCAGTTGCTCGCCTTCGGGTGTTTCCACCACAGGAATCTCGGGAGCTTGGGGCTTAGGTTTCGGTGCAGGTTGGTCGGGCTCTACCAGTTTGCTTTTCACTTGGATGGGTCGCTCGTAGGCATGCGTCATTGTTTGGGACACCCGCAAAAACCTGTGTGTTAAATTTTATTTACAGTCTCAATTAGAGTGAAAATATGTACCTTTGCGTAATAAAAAACGCAGAGGATATGGAGAACGCCTATAAAAAACTGCTGGGCTATATACTGCCCAGTG
>JAGAYZ010000025.1 GCA_017940245.1 Muribaculaceae bacterium
CTGGGCAGTATATAGCCCAGCAGTTTTTTATAGGCGTTCTCCATATCCTCTGCGTTTTTTATTACGCAAAGGTACATATTTTCACTCTAATTGAGACTGTAAATAAAATTTAACACACAGGTTTTTGCGGGTGTCCCAAAAAATGCTTACTTTTGCGCCTTGAAATTGCGTTTTGCAATATTAGTAACCAAAAAAGCATTAAACAATAAGTTATTGCACTATGAAAAAGTTTTTTATCTGCTTGGTCACTGCTTTGGTAGCCTCTCTGAACCTCAGTGCCCAAAATGAGTGGAAAAATGAAATTAGTATTTCCTATGGACCTGGGACATTTACCGATTTGAGTTCGTCTTATCTCAAAGGAATCTTCTCTGGCAAGCAAACCAACTACATCGGCGCTTTCGGCGTAGAATATTTCCATCGTCCCAAGACGGCACTCGGCGTGGGTCTCGTGGGCACGTTTAGCACTTGCAAATGGAACGACAGCGACAAAGCGCGCACAAAGTACCTGAGCATCATGCCGGCCGTGAAGTATAACTGGCTACAACGCGACCACTTCAGCATGTACTCAAAAGCCGCTATCGGCGTTCTCATAGGTATCGATACCGGCGATAACACCGATAAAACAAAAGTCTCATTTGGCTGGCAAGCCTCGCTTGTGGGAGCCGAATTCGGCGGTGCTTTCAGAGGGTTTGCCGAACTGGGATTTGGCGAGCAAGGCCTCCTCGTGGCAGGTTTGCGATATAAGTTCTAATATCAGTGCAACACCCGGCGGCAACGCCTGCGGGTGTGTCACATCATTCTCGGCTACGCCTCAGCATTGTTCAAACCGGACTCTGCCGAGGGGTAGCCGAGAAGTTTTATCACATCAGAAAATTTTGTAGGCGAGGCGTATCTGTATCATGGGGTAAGCACTGAACCACGAGATAAAGTGGGTGATGCCCGATTCCTTTGAACTCGATTTGATTTTCTTTCCGTTGTTGAAAACGAAACTTGGTTTGCCCCAAAACAGGAGACCCGCATCCAAAGCGAAACTCAGGCGGTGGTAACGCGCCATGCTTTGCCCGAAGCCGATGCCCAGATATGGCTTAACGGCCCAGGTCTTCATCTTCACGTCGATATTGTAGTTCTCGTCGGCCGTAAACACGTAATCACCAAACTTGAGTCCCACCGGCGGATAGTTGGTGCGGAACTGTTGGTTGTAGTCTTCTACCTTTTTATTGGCATCGTAAAGCGATTCTAGCGCTCCGTCGTTGGTGTTGCGGAAGTGCAGGAACGTGCGGTTACCGGCAAAAAGCCCTGCCGAAAAATAGAATGGCGACGTGAAGGGGTGCACCTCTGCCATGATGAATGCGTTCCAGAAGCGTGGCTTGATGGCTAGCTCCACCTTGTCCACCATCTTGGCCTGCCTGATGGCATCGTCTTCTACGAGTTGCATTTGCGTGACTTGGTCTACAGTGTTGATGGCTTTGAACTTAATGTCTCCAATTGCGTTGCCCACGATGCCGGCACGCATGGTGACCAAGCGGTGCAGGGGCATCGCCACATCAATTCCGGTGCCACCCATGCCCGTTTGGAGTCCCACGGCAAGGTGATTCAACATGCCGTTCTCGCTGTGAAGTTTCAGGTTCTTGTTCTCCTGTGCGCTTGTGGCAGGAGCCAAAAGGGCGATTGCCACAGCCACCGCTGCCACACGGCAAAACTGAGATATAAAGTTTCTATACTGTTTCATGACGATATCAAAGCATGTTGATTATTTAAAAAATTTCTTATTCGACTTAATAAGTAGGTTGGTCAGCGACTGGCTGCGCGGATAGAACCCATAGAGATAATCGCTGGTGTAGGGCGTGCCGCCATTGATGATACAGTGCACGTAGTCGTGGCACGACATGTCGATGGGCATAATACCCACGGTACCTTCGTTGGAAAGCAGATTCTCAATCACCTTGGGGTGCAGGTTTGAGGCATTGGTAACATATCCTCGTGCCGAGGGCTCGGTATAGGCCGAGCAGTGGTTCACAATCCAGATGTTCTCGTCGCTTGCGGTGGCCTCACGCGCGCTCTTCATCATGTCGAGCACTGTGGCAATCTTGATTGCCATGCGCTTCTCGCTAGTTGTCTTGAAGTAGTCTTGCTTATAAAGTGTGGCTTTGACACTCGCATCCTCCATGTTGTAGATGGCGCAACTGCGTTGTTGCTCGGGATGCACCGCCTCATCGACATCGGGGTCCTCATCGGGCCAGTCGCAATAAGCTACAGGATAGTGGAAGGCGGGATTGACTGGACGCAGGTCGTAACGACTGAGCCACAATATCTTGCCGCGCATCTCGCCCACGGTGATGTCGGGGCGCCAATTCTCCACAAACAGGCCCTCATACTTGGGCATCGACAGCACCTTATTGAGCAAGATCGACCAGTTTTGCTGGCTCTCCATGCCATTATCGGCTTGTATCTTCACAATGAAGAATTCCGAGGGGTGCGACTTGAGGAACTCTTGCATCCAGTCGATTGACTTCTCAAACGACACATTCACCTCGGTAAAGCCGTGTGCAAGGCGCAAGATTTGCTTGTCTTCGGGCTTCTGGGCGAGGGTGTCGATAGCCACCACCGGACGGAAGTCAAAGAAACGAATACCGCACGACATCTGCTCGGCAAAGGTCGAGACGTGGCTGATTGCCAAAATGTTGGAGAAATACTTCACAACTGGGGTGTAGAAGCCCATGCCGGTCATGGTGTCGTGAGTGCCTGGAATACTGAGCTTACACACTTTCACATCGTCACGCACAAGCGACAACCAGTCGGAAATCGGCGCGGCCAGCTCATACGGATACTGGATTTCGTCTTTGTACCCTTCGGTAAAGGCGTAGGGCACATCGAGCGAATTCTCGTCGTAGTACGGCTGTCCCTTATCTTCGTCACAACTGCACAACGATGCGGCACCTAGCATTGCGAGTGCCATGAAAACGGAATAAATCCATCTTGTTTGTTTAAAATTGATATTCATAATGCTTAAGAAAAATAAATTCATTTTCGCTACAAAGCGTAAAGGTCCTGGTTAACAGCGCAATAAAAGGTATTCTTTTGCTCTCATAAGTGTAACATTTACAAAGGTACAACAATTTTTGCAAAATCCGCCATTTCATTGCGGAATCTTTTAATAAATCTAAACCTACTGAATGCCAGTAGTGGGCACCAGTTCATTTTTTCGCTTTGAAGAAAAAATGTTGCAGCGACCGCTTCACGGGTTAAGTTGTGTTAACGGCTCACAGAGGTAACAAAATTATGTATAACTTTGCATCTGGCAATTAACCAAATCAAATTAACCATTATGAGAAAATTAATACTTTCAGCTTTGTTGATGCTTGCCGCAGTGGTTGGCTACGCACAGTCACTGAGCGACTATGGAGTGATTACCGAGCAACCGGCAGGTGAACTCAAGACCTACGACCGCGCAGGTTATGCCTATTATGTAGTGAACGACTATGTGCGCCGCGGTGCCCAGACAGGAACTATCGACATTGTCTTTGCCGAGGGCAACAAGGTATATCTCAAGGACCCGCTGTCTAAACTCATTGTCAATACTTGGGTGGAAGGCACACTGAGCGACGACGGCACTACCATCACACTGCCCATGGGGCAGAATATCCAATACGACACCGAGGTGCAGCAGCCCATCGCCATTAAGATGGTGGAGTTTGACGAAGACACCGAGGAAATGACCGTGCTCGACAACGCCCAGGTGACTTACACCATAGGCGATGACAAAATCACCCTCAACGGTACAAGCAAATACACCTGCATCGGAGCCGTGTGGGCCACCAGCAACGAGTGGGCCGGATTTGCCGACTACAGCAGCGTCTACACTCCTGCCATCACCGACGTGACTGTTGAAGTGCCCGCAGGACTCACCACTGCCGTATATAAGTTCAAGGGCAATGAATACCAGGGCGGCGAATTGAACTACAACACCAAGGTGGGCTTTGACGGCAATGATGTCTATATCCAGGGCATTCTCACCGACATGCCCAACGCCTGGATCAAAGGCACACGCAATGGCAACACCGTGACCTTTGCCAGCAACCAGTATCTGGGCCTGCTGGCGGGAAAGCCCGTCTACATGACGGCCGTGAACCGCATGAACACCAGCGAAATCCAAGACCTGGTCTTCACCTACGACGAAGCCAACGGAACGTTCAGCAACACCACACAGTTCTTGCTGCTCAACGCCAGCCGCAACACGGTGTACTTGATGCAAGCCATCAGCGACTTCACCCTCACCTTGTCAAAGAGTGGAGAAGCCTATGATGTGCCCTACAGCGAGTCGTTTGGCTCCAGCACATCGATGAACGATTTTACCATCATCGATGGCAACGGCGACGGCACCACTTGGGCATATAACAACATGAGCGGTAACGTGAGTTACAACTGGTCGACGACCAATGCTGCCGACGAGTGGCTCATCACGCCAGCTATCCGCCTAGAGGCCGGCAAGAGCTACAAGTTCACCGTCAAGGCACGCTCTTTCACCGCATCTATGCCCGAACGCATGGAAGTGATGATGGGCACCGATGCTACCGCCGAGGCCATGACCACTACAGTGATTGCCGCTACCGAAGTAGCCACCGGCGACCTCACCCCGTTCCAGGGCACAGTGCGCGTCACTGCCGAGGGCAACTACCGCTTTGGCATCCATGCCATCAGCGATGCCGACAACATGATGCTCACCATCGACGACATCGCTGTTGAGGAAGACACTACAGCCCCACAGCGTGGCGACATCAATGGCGACGGCCGTGTAGATGTGAGTGATGTGAACGCCGCAATCAACATTATTCTCAAGGTGACCGACACCGACCTCGCCGCCGACCTCAATAACGATGGAAAGGTGGATGTGGCCGACGTGAACCTGATTATCAACATCATTCTCAAACTCTAATTCTCCACACCCAGGTGTGAACCTTCAAATAAGAAACTGCGAATATGGTCGGGGCGCAATGTCCCGACCGTTTTTATTAACAGTCTTACGTCTAAATCGATACTTTGGTTAAACGTTTTCTCTTTTGATACGTCTAATTGAAGTAAAGTTTTTGTTTGACCCTCTAATAATTTAAACGATGAAACGAATCATTTCTGCTCTTGTGCTCATCATGACATGGGCACTCACGTGGGCCGACTCGCCGCTCACGTCGTGCGACTTTGCTAAAGCCTATAGCGCTCACCCCATGGTGAGCATGGCCCTGGGACTGGCCGATGAAGGCGAAGTGGACATCCCTGTGACACTACTCAACTTTATTGCCGACGACAAGTCTCCCATCGATTTGCGGCTGGCAGTGGTCAACGCCATAGGGTGGAACTTCGAGGGTAAAAATTCAGGCAAGCAAATTCATGAATACCTCATGACGCGCTACAAAGTCAAAGACACCGAAAAACTCATCAAGAAACTCGACGCCAAGACACTGGCCGTCTATGCCTATGCCAAGGCCATGAGCAACTATTTCGTGGTAGACGAGGCTCAGCAACTGGCTCACGAAGCTGTGAACCGCGACAAGGAAGGCAGCTTTTCGGTCGCTTTTATCGCATCGCTCATCGATGCACAGGTGCATCTCGACGATGACTGGGGCATGGTCTATAAAGTTGTGGCCGATGTCACGCACAACGGCTCCCTTAAGCTCGACATGCGCCAGGAGGCCATCGACATCGTGATGGAGTACATCAACCTCTACAAGGAGTACTACAACGTCTCCTACTAAAAACATCAAACAAAGCACACAGTGCCGCGATAGCAACAAGAGCTATCGCGGCACTGTGCATGATGGAGCCACCGCTCACCAGGCGTAGGTGGGCACTATGGCATCAAAGGTTTCCTTCACGCTGTTAAATGCCGGTATCAGATTACCGGCACGGCCATTGTCGTCAACTTCAAAGTCGAGAGTGAGTAAGTCATGCTCATCAACAACGATGCGCTCGGGTATCTGCTTGATGAGTTTGCCTTGATCAAAATAGAAGCGATATTCCTTCTTGGTGCCGACATCATCGCCCAGCTGGGTGGCGATGAGCAAGAACATCGGTTCGCCGGTTTCAACATCGAAGAGATATTCACGATAATAGCGATATATACCGCTGTTCATTGTATACCTTTTTGTGACAAAATACAGTTGCGGGAGCAGCATGTATTCTTCGTTCTCGTCGTCGGTCCAGTAATAGGTGTCGGTGTGCCGGTACAGACCGGTCCCGGGGTACATGCGATTATAGTTCACAGTCAACTGCTCCACCTCGACACCGTCGTCGTAGGGTTGATTGGCCATCATGCCCAGCCGCGCCTCATAAGCGTCGCGTATCACTTTCAAGCGAGCCTCAACACCACTCTGCGCTATGGCAGTGAGAGCAATGGTCAGCATGCTTATGGCTAAAAGAAATTGGCGTGTTCTCATCGTGTATTTATTTTTTGTCGGTTAATGATTTGCTCTTATAGCGGCGAGCCATCTCGAAGAGCGACAGCGGCAAGTGGCAATATCCCGTTGGATTCTTGTCCAAGTAGTCTTGGTGATAGTCCTCGGCTGGATAAAAGCAACGCAGTGGCTCCAGTTCCACAGCCAGCGGCTCCTCATAGAGGGCCGCCATGGTTGCCATGTGGGCTTCAATCGCTGGGCGGTCGGCATCATCGACATAATAGATACCGGTGCGATACTGCGTGCCTTCGTCCTCACCCTGCTTATTCACGCTGGTGGGATCGATGGCTTTAAAATACATTTCCAGCAGGTCGCTGAGTGCTATTCGGCTCTCATCATAGGCTACGCGCACCGTCTCGGCATGGCCGGTGGTATCGGTACACACGTCTTGGTAGGTTGGAGATTGGGTCTTGCCATTGGCATAACCCACCTGCGTGTCGATCACGCCATCCATCTGTTTGAAGAAATGCTCTGTTCCCCAGAAGCACCCTCCGGCAAAATATATTTCTTTCATAAATCAGAATGAATCGGTAAAACGAATGCCAGCAGCAAGAATGTAGTCATTGCCAGGACTGGTATTCTTACTTTTGGTTATATTTTTTCCACACTTTTCCACCCACATTCTTCTGCATTTCCACCTGCTTGATGAGCGCATAGTTGAATCGCTCCAGGTCGGTCAGCTGCACTTTGTGGCTGCCGCGTTTGTACCACGGCTGATCATCAAAGTAACGTTGCGTGGCGGGATCGGCAAAGGTATCGCCATAGCGTGCATATATCTCACCGCGCATCAGCGTGAGCACTTCACGAGGGAAAAACTTGAGCATGCCCGCAGTGAGTGGAATCACCGAGGCAAAAGCCCACTTGCCATCAAGCCGTTCGTAGGGGCACTTCACCTTGGTCAGCACCGCACCATCGGCCACACGCGGATTGTGATCGACAAACTTTTCATCTCGGGTCACTTTCACTTTGACTCCTTCCACCGTGGGAGCCACCTGCCACTCCATGGGTCCCATGAGGGCTCCTGCCCCACCTCCGCCAGGCATCTTGCCATACTTGGGACTGCTGGGGTCGCCATGATTCACTCGGCCACCGCCATAGATAATAGTGAGACAGGTATCTTCGTCGCGGAAGGCATACATGCCTGGGTCGCAATCATAGCGGTCGCCTTCGTAGAACGACATTTTCGGTCCAAATACAGCGTGCTCCCCCTCTTTTCCTGTGAGATAATTGCCATCCAGCACATAGTGCATGAAGATGGACCAGTAGCCGTTGTTCATCTCATCGTTAGAAATGCTGTAGAACGACTTGACGGGTACACCATGGGCATTGCGGTAAACAAGCATCTTGTAATTGCCCACTTGCTCCACCGTGACCTTAACCGTGGAATCATGCAGAGGCGTGACATTGCCAGCGCGCACTCGCAGTGTATCTATGACTTCGGTGGGATGCGACACATCGTTGGCATATTCACGAAACACCACGATGATGTGCTCATCTTCAAGATAGAGCGTGACAATCAGCCCTACCCCATCGCTCCAGCAATGCCCCTCATTACCTAGCAAGTTCCGCTTCAAGGGAAGCACACGCGAGCCTGCGGCACGCTGTCTGAAATCGGCCTCATAGTGGTCGACCATCAGTTTCTCCACATCATCAAAATAAAAGCGTGCGACATGATCGGTCTCTGCACTCATCGATTGAGGCATCATCATCATCAAAAGAATAAATAAAAACAGTTGTTTCATAAGGCACACATTAGTATTTGGATAACATGGACAAATTTCCGACATTTTCGTCAATTATGCAAATTTTCCCCACGAAAAAAAGGGAACGGCACCGGCAGAAAATCAAAACGGGCACATCCGTTGAGTGGATGCACCCGTTTTGTCGTTATGGCATGTGGTTAACGAAGCACGGCACCGTCGGTGACTAGCACCTCATCGTCTTTGAGGATGCCGGCCAAAGCCAGTTCGTTCTTGTTACCAACAGTAAGAGTCTGATATTCACGCAAGCCAGTGCCGGCAGGAATCAAGTGACCGCAAATCACGTTTTCCTTCATGCCCTGCAGCGTATCCACCTTGCCATTGATGGCGGCCTCGTTGAGCACCTTGGTGGTTTCCTGGAAGGAAGCTGCACTCATGAAACTTGACGTCTGCAATGCTGCACGCGTGATACCTTGCAGAATCTGCTCGCTGGTAGCGGGCACGGCATCGCGCACTTTCACCACCTTGAGGTCGCGGCGCTTCAGAGCCGAGTTCACGTCGCGCAACTTGCGAGCCGTGATAATCTGGCCATTCTGCACCTCGGTGCTGTCGCCACAATCGGTGACCACCTTCTTGCCCCAGATGCGGTCGTTCTCTTCCATGAAGTCGCGCTTGTCCACCACTTGCTGTTCGAGGAATCGAGTATCGCCCGGATCCAGGATGTTGACTTTGCGCATCATCTGACGCACAATCACCTCAAAGTGCTTGTCGTTGATCTTCACACCCTGCAAGCGGTACACATCCTGCACCTCGTTCACAATGTAGTCCTGAACGGCCGTGGGACCCTTGATGCGCAGGATGTCGGCTGGCGTGATGGCGCCATCGGAAAGGGCCGTACCGGCACGCACATAGTCGTTTTCCTGCACCAGAATCTGCTTAGCCAGTGGCACGAGATATTTCTTCACCTCACCGATGCGGCTGGTGACGATAATCTCGCGGTTACCGCGCTTAACGCGGCCGAAGGTCACTTCACCGTCGATTTCGCTCACGATAGCGGGGTTAGACGGGTTACGTGCCTCAAAGAGCTCGGTCACGCGGGGCAGACCGCCCGTGATGTCACCGGCGCCACCCGAAGAGGTGCGCGGGATTTTCACAAACGATTCGCCGGCGGTGATTTCCTCGCCTTCGTCCTTCATCAAGTGGGCACCCACAGGCAGCGAGTAGGTCTTCACCAACTCGCCCTCGGCATTGAACAACTGAGCCTCGGGGATGCGAGTGTGGTCTTTCGACTCGATGACGATTTTTTCGCTATTGCCCGATGTTTCGTCGATCTCTTTCAGGTAGGTCACACCCTCAATGAGGTTGTTGAACTTGAGTGTACCACTCACCTCGCTCACGATAACGGCATTGAAGGGGTCCCACTCACATATCACGTCGCCCTTCTGCACAGTATCGCCACTCTTGAAGAAGAGTTTCGAGCCATAGGAGATATTGGCCGAGGTAAGCACCATCTTGGTGTTGGGATCAATAATCTGCATTTCGCACATACGTCCGATAACGATGTCAACACCATCTTTGTTCTTCACGGTGCGGAGCTCTTCAATCTCGAGCACGCCATCGTATTTCGACGTCATGTTGCTCACAGCAGCGATGTTGCTAGCCACACCACCGACGTGGAACGTACGCAGTGTAAGCTGTGTACCGGGCTCGCCGATCGATTGGGCGGCAATCACGCCCACAGCCTCGCCCTTCTGCACCATGCGATGCGAAGCCAGGTTGCGGCCATAGCACTTGGCACACACGCCATGCTTTGCTTCACAGGTGAGCACGGAACGGATTTCTACCGACTCAATGGCCGAGTTGTTGATGCGCTCGGCAGCGGTGTCGCTGATTTCTTCACCGGCCTGCACAATGATTTCACCCGTTGTGGGATCCACCACATCGTGCACCGACACGCGACCTACGATGCGCTCGCCCAGCGAAGCCACTACGTCGTCGTTGTTTTTCACCTCGCGGCACACCAGGCCACGCAGCGTTCCGCAATCTTCTTCGGTGATGACCACATCGTGAGCCACATCCACCAGACGGCGGGTCAGATAACCAGCGTCGGCGGTCTTCAGAGCGGTATCGGCAAGACCCTTACGGGCACCGTGGGTAGAGATGAAGTATTCCAGCACCGACAGACCCTCCTTGAAGTTGGCGAGGATGGGGTTCTCAATAATCTGGTGACCACCTTCCACACCCGACTTCTGCGGCTTGGCCATCAGACCACGCATACCGGAGAGCTGACGAATCTGGTCTTTCGAACCACGAGCTCCCGAGTCGAGCATCATATACACCGAGTTGAAACCTTGCTTGTCTTCTTTCATCTCACTGAGAAGCGTCTCGGTGAGTTTCTTGTTGACGTTGGTCCACACGTCGATGACTTGGTTGTAACGCTCATTATTGGTGATGAAGCCCATGTTATAGTTGTTGAGGATTTCCTCGATTTGAGCCTCACCGTCTTTGATGTAACCTTCTTTCTCAATGGGCACGAGCACATCGTCGAGATTGAACGACAGGCCGCCCTTGAAGGCCATGTAGTAACCCATGTTCTTCACATCGTCGAGGAACTTGGCCGAGCGGGGAACACCGCAACGGCGTATCACCTTGGTGATGATGTCGCGCAACGACTTCTTCGAGATCAGTTCGTTCACGTAACCCATCTCCTTGGGCACGCAGTTGTTGAACATGATGCGACCCACCGACGTTTCTTCCACCATCTTGCGAGTGAGCTTGCCGTCGTCGTCGATCACCTCGGCCATCACCGAGATAATGGCGTGCATGGCCACCTTGCCCTCGTTATAGGCAATCATGGCTTCCTCGGGGCCGTAGAAACGCAGTCCCTCGCCCATGTCGCCCTTGCGCAACTTGGTGATATAGTAGAGTCCGAGCACCATGTCTTGCGATGGCACGGTGATGGGGCTACCGTTGGCGGGATTGAGGATGTTGTGGGGCTCAAGCATGAGCATCTGTGCCTCCACGATGGCCTCGTTGCCCAGCGGCAGGTGAACAGCCATTTGGTCACCATCGAAGTCGGCGTTGAATGCCGTACATGCCAGCGGGTGCAACTGGATTGCCTTGCCCTCGATGAGCTTGGGCTGGAATGCCTGGATACCCAGGCGGTGCAGTGTCGGGGCACGGTTGAGCAACACGGGATGGCCCTTCATCACATTCTCCAGAATGTCCCACACCACGGGTTCTTTGCGATCCACAATCTTCTTGGCGCTCTTCACCGTCTTGACGATGCCGCGCTCAATGAGTTTGCGAATCACGAAGGGCTTATACAGCTCGGCTGCCATATCCTTGGGGATACCGCACTCGCCCATGTTCAACTCCGGACCCACCACAATCACCGAACGTGCCGAATAGTCAACACGCTTACCGAGCAGGTTCTGACGGAAACGACCTTGCTTGCCCTTGAGACTGTCGCTGAGCGACTTCAGCGGGCGATTGGCATCGCTCTTGACGGCACTCGACTTGCGCGAGTTGTCGAGCAGCGAGTCGACGGCTTCCTGGAGCATGCGCTTCTCATTGCGCAAAATCACCTCGGGAGCCTTGATTTCGATGAGTCGTTTCAGACGGTTATTGCGGATTATCACGCGACGATAAAGGTCGTTGATATCACTGGTGGCAAAGCGGCCGCCATCCAGGGGGATAAGGGGACGCAAATCGGGCGGAATCACCGGCAACACCTTGAGCACCATCCACTCGGGGCGGTTGATGTTCTTGGACATGCGGAACGATTCCACCACCTGCAGGCGTTTCAAGGCATCGGTCTTACGCTGCTGGCTGGTCTCCTTGTAAGCCTTGTCGCGCAGTTCGTTGGCCAGGCTGTCAAGGTCTATTTCACACAGCAGGTCGTAAATGGCCTCGGCGCCCATCTTGGCGATGAACTTATTGGGATCTGTGTCTTCGAACATGAAGTTGTCCTTGGGCACATTCTTCATCACCTCGCTATATTCTTCCTCCGAGAGCAAGTCAAGTTTCTCCAGGGGAATCATCTCTTTCTTAGCCTCATCGTAACGGCTCTGGCCACCGGGATTGATGACCACATAACGCTCGTAGTAGATGACGGCATCAAGTTTCTTGGTGGGCAATCCCAGCAAGTAACTGATTTTGTTGGGCAGTGAACGGAAATACCAGATGTGAGCCACGGGCACCACCAACTGGATGTGTCCGCTGCGCTCACGGCGCACCTTCTTTTCGGTCACCTCCACACCACAGTGATCGCACACGATGCCTTTGTAACGAATGCGCTTGTACTTACCGCAGTGGCACTCATAGTCCTTTACCGGACCGAAGATGCGCTCGCAGAACAAGCCATCGCGCTCGGGCTTATAGGTGCGATAGTTGATGGTTTCTGGCTTGAGAACCTCACCATAAGAATTCTCAAGAATCTCGTCGGGCGATGCCAGACTGATGGAGATTCGCGAGAAATTGCTCTTTATCTTGTTGTCTTTTCTAAAAGCCATATTTCAGTGTTCTAAAAAGAAGGTTATTAATCCAGTTTCACGCTCAAGCACAATCCGCGCAACTCATGCAGCAGCACATTAAGCGACTCGGGAATACCCGGAGTGGGCATCGTGTCGCCCTTGACAATGGCTTCGTAGGCCTTGCTGCGGCCCACCACATCGTCGCTCTTGACAGTGAGAATCTCTTGCAGCACGTGCGAAGCACCGAAGGCTTCCAGAGCCCACACCTCCATCTCACCGAAACGCTGACCACCAAACTGTGCCTTACCGCCCAGAGGCTGCTGCGTGATGAGGGAGTACGGACCGATGCTGCGAGCATGCATCTTGTCTTCTACCATGTGACCCAGTTTCAGAAAGTAGGTCACACCCACGGTGGCCATCTGGTCAAAGGGTTCGCCGGTTGCTCCATCATAGAGCTGTGTGCGTCCACCACGTGGCAGACCGGCCTTGTCGGTCCATTCGTTCAGGTCGTCGAGGGTGGCTCCGTCGAAGATGGGGGTGGCAAACTTCACACCCAGTTCCTTGCCAGCCCAGCCCAGCACGGCCTCAAAAATCTGACCCAGGTTCATACGCGAGGGCACGCCCAGCGGGTTCAGCACCAGGTCAACGGGTGTTCCGTCGGCCAGGAACGGCATGTCTTCCTGACGCACCACGCGCGACACAATACCCTTGTTGCCGTGGCGACCTGCCATCTTATCACCCACACCGATTTTGCGCTTCTTGGCCACATACACCTTAGCCAGCTGCATGATGCCCGAAGGCAACTCGTCGCCGATGGTGATGTCAAACTTCTTACGCTGCAATTCGGCTGCGAGCTGCTTGCTCTTGTGCAGGTAATTCATTACCGTGGCACGCACCATGTCGTTGATGTGAGCATCGGAAGTCCACTTGCTCAGGTTCACCGACTCGAAGTCCTCAATGCTCTTGATGGCCTCGGCCGTGAAGATTTGGCCCTTGGCCACCACCTCAGTGTCGAGGTAGTCCTTCACGCCCATCGACTTCTTACCCTCGGTGAGCTTGGTGAGCTTGTCAAGCAGGATTTCGCGCAGGTCGTCCTGGCGCACCTGGTACTCGCTGTCGAGAGCCTCCAGTTGAGGATCTTTGCCACGAGTCTTTTTCTTCATGGCACGCGAGAACAGGCGAGTGCCTATAATCACACCCTTGAGCGACGGGTTGGCCTTGAGCGAGGCGTCTTTCACGTCGCCGGCCTTGTCGCCGAAGATGGCGCGCAACAGTTTCTCCTCGGGAGTGGGATCGCTCTCACCCTTAGGAGTGATTTTACCGATGAGGATATCGCCGGGCACCACATGAGCACCCACGCGGATAATACCACGCTCGTCCAAATCTTTGGTGGCGTCTTCACTCACGTTGGGGATGTCGTTGGTGAGTTCTTCCATGCCTCGCTTGGTTTCACGCACCTCAAGCGAGTACTCATCTACGTGCACCGACGTGAGGATGTCTTCACGCACCACGCGCTCGTTGAGCACGATAGCGTCCTCATAGTTGTAACCCTTCCAGGGCATGTAAGCCACCTTGAGGTTGCGGCCCAGTGCCAACTCGCCATTCTGGGTCGAATAACCCTCGGTGAGGATGTCGCCCTTTTCCACACGCTGACCACGGTCACAAATGGGACGCAGGTCAATGGTGGTACTCTGGTTGGTCTTGCGGAACTTGGGCAGACGATACTCCTTCACGGGATCGTCGAAGCTGACGAAGTTCTCGTCGTCGGTGCGGTCGTAACGGATGCGGATCACATCGGCGTCGACATATTCAATCACGCCCGGGCCTTCGGCCTGAATCTGCGTGCGGCTGTCGTAGGCCAGACGCTCTTCAATGCCGGTGCCCACGATGGGAGCTTCGTTGCGCAGCAGGGGCACTGCCTGGCGCATCATGTTGGCACCCATCAGAGCGCGGTTAGCATCGTCGTGCTCCAGGAACGGAATCAGCGCAGCGGCAATCGAAGCAATCTGCTGCGGCGACACATCCATGTAGCTCACGCGGTCGGGGGTCACCACGGGGAAGTCGGCATCCATGCGCGACTTGATGCGGTTGCTCAGGAACGAGCCATCGTCGCTCACAGGGGCGTTACCCTGTGCGATAATCTGGCCTTCCTCGGCCTCGGCAGTGAGGTATTCAATCTCATCGTTGTTCAGGTTCACTTTCGAGTCAGTCACCTTGCGGTAAGGCGTCTCGATGAAACCCAGGTTGTTAATCTTTGCATACACACACAACGACGAAATCAGACCGATATTGGGACCTTCGGGGGTCTCAATGGGGCACAGACGGCCGTAATGAGTGTAATGCACGTCGCGCACCTCGAAACCGGCACGCTCTCGCGACAGACCGCCAGGACCCAGAGCCGACATACGGCGCTTGTGGGTGATTTCGGCCAGCGGGTTGGTCTGGTCCATGAACTGCGACAATGCGTTCGTACCGAAGAAGGTGTTGATCACCGACGAGATGGTCTTGGCATTGATCAGATCCATGGGGGTGAACACTTCGTTGTCGCGCACATTCATGCGCTCACGAATTGTGCGGGCCATGCGGGCAAGGCCCACGCCAAACTGGTTATAAAGCTGTTCGCCCACGGTGCGCACGCGGCGGTTGCTCAGGTGGTCGATATCGTCCACATCGGTCTTGCTGTTGGTCAGGCCGATAAGATACTTGATAATCTCAATGATATCTTCCTTGGTGAGCACACGCACATCGTCGCTCGTGTCCAGGTTCAGCTTGCGGTTGATGCGGAAGCGGCCCACATCACCCAGGTCGTAACGCTTCTCACTGAAGAACAAGTTCATGATCACGTCACGAGCTGTAGCGTCATCGGGTGGCTCGGCGTTGCGCAGCTGCCTGTAGATATAAATGATGGCTTCTTTCTCTGAGTTACAGGTATCCTTGTTCAGCGTGTTGAAGATAATCTGATACTCGCTGGTGTTCACATCGGGTTTGTGCACCAAAATAGAGTTCACACCCGACTCCAGGATTTCCTGAATGTTGTCCTCCTCAATGACAGTGTCGCGGTCGATGATTACCTCGTTACGCTCGATCGACACCACTTCACCGGTGTCCTCGTCGACGAAGTCCTCATTCCATGTGCGCAACACACGAGCGGCCAGGGTGCGACCCACAGCCTTCTTGAGGTTGGTTTTGTTCACCTTGAGCTCTTCGGCCAGGCCGAACACTTTGATAATGTCGTTGTCAGTTTCCAGACCGATGGCACGCAGCAACGTGGTGACCGGTAATTTCTTCTTACGGTCGATGTAGGCATACATCACGTTATTGATATCAGTGGCAAACTCAATCCACGAGCCGCGGAAGGGAATGATGCGCGCCGAATAGAGACGGGTACCATTGGTGTGCATGCTCTGGCCGAAGAATACACCGGGCGAACGGTGCAACTGCGACACGACCACGCGCTCGGCACCGTTGATGACGAATGTGCCCTTGTCGGTCATATAGGGAATCGCACCCAGGTACACATCCTGCACTGCTGTGGCAAAGTCCTCATGATCGGGGTCGGTACAATACAGCTTGAGTTTTGCCTTTAGGGGCACACTGTAGGTCAACCCGCGGTCGAGGCACTCCTCGATGGTGTAACGCGGTGGGTCGATGTAATAGTCAAGGAATTCAAGCACAAAGTTGTTCCGAGTATCCGCAATGGGGAAATTCTCGGAAAACACTTTATAGAGTCCCTCGTTTTTTCTTTTCTCAGTCGGAGTATCTAATTGCAGAAAATCTCTGAATGATTGTAACTGCACGTCAAGGAAATCGGGATAAGGATAAGGATTCTTGACTCGTGCAAAATTTACTCTTGGTTCTTTTGTTACTGACATTGAAAAATGGATTAAGTGAACTCAAAGGAAAAAATGCCTCTCGAAATCTGGCGAAAATCGGGTGCTGCGCACTGCAGGACACTTCTCATCCTGCAGATACGCATACCCGCAATTTCATTTTTTCGCCCTTTGCGTCAAACCCGAACATCGGTCTTGAAAAGCCGGAAATCGAAATTTGACACAAAAAGGTTAAGAATCGACCTTTGACGGGGGATTCTTAACCTATCCGCCTGATATTCAGGGGTTATTATTTCAGTTCAACCTCAGCACCAAGACCTTCGAGCTCGCTCTTGAGACCCTCAGCCTCAGCCTTAGCCAGACCTTCCTTAATAGTGCTGGGAGCACCATCAACGAGATCCTTAGCTTCCTTCAGACCAAGACCGGCGAGTTCTTTCACCTTCTTGATCACCTGGAGCTTCTGAGCACCAGCGGCCTTCAGAACGACATCAAACGAAGTCTTCTCCTCGGCCTCAGCGGCACCACCAGCGGCGGGACCAGCAGCAACTGCTACAGCAGCAGCGGCGGGTTCAATACCATAATCATCTTTCAAAATTTGAGCGAGTTCGTTAACTTCCTTCACTGTAAGGTTAACTAACTGTTCTGCAAAAGCTTTCAAATCTGCCATTGTTGTATAATTTAAATTGTGATTGTACGTTTTGAATTATTTTTCTTCTTTCTTTGATAGTGTTTCCAGAATTCCGTGGAGCTTGCCACCACCGCTCTGGAGAGCCGAAACGACGTTCTTTGCAGGAGATTGCAGCAGAGCCACAACGTCGGCAATGAGCTCGTTCTTGCTCTTGAGGGCCACCAGCGCTGCGAGGTTCTCTTCACCAACGAAGACAGTTTCCTCAACAAATGCGGCCTTGAAAGCGGGGATAGTCTCTTTCTTCTCGCGGAAGTCCTTGATCAGCTTGGCAGGTGCGTTGCCCGTGTTGCTCAGCAGCAACGTGGTGGCACCCGACAGGGAATCGTAAAGACCAGAGTAGTCGATGTCCGACTGCTCAAAAGCCTTCTTGAGCAAAGTGTTCTTCACCACCATCATCTTCACACCGGCCTTGAAGGCGGCACGACGCAGAGCAGTGGTGCGCTCAGCATTCAGCGAAGTAGTTTCAGCAAGATAAATTGCACTGTACTCCTTGATTGTTTCCTTGATTTTCTCAATCAATAAACCTTTATCTTCCTTTCTCATTTTTGAATACCAATTTAAATGTTAAGCTTCAATCGACTTGGTATCAACCTTGATACCCTTGCTCATTGTGCTCGAAAGATAAATGCTCTTGATATAAGTACCCTTGGCAGCGGCCGGTTTCAGCTTGATAAGCGTCTGGATGAACGCCTGGGCGTTCTCGCGAATCATATCAGGCGTGAACGAGACCTTGCCAATCGAGGTGTGTACAATACCACCTTTATCAACCTTAAAGTCGATCTTACCTTGCTTCACTTCTTTCACAGCCTTTGCCACATCGGGGGTCACTGTACCACTCTTGGGGTTGGGCATCAGGCCACGGGGACCCAGCACGCGTCCAAGAGGACCAATCTTACCCATAATTTGGGGCTGAGTGATAATCACGTCAACGTCGGTCCAACCACCTTTGATCTTCTCGATATATTCGTCGAGACCTACATAGTCGGCACCGGCTTCTTTTGCAGCAGCTTCGGCATCGGCACTGCAAAGCACAAGCACGCGCACTTGTTTTCCTGTTCCATGAGGCAGCGAAACAACACCACGCACCATCTGGTTAGCCTTACGGGGATCTACACCAAGACGTACATCGATATCTGCAGAAGCATCAAACTTTGTAAAAGTGATTTCTTTTAACAATGCTGCAGCTTCCCCAAGAGTGTAACTTTTCCCAGCTTCAATCTTCTCGGCGGCTATCTTCTGATTTTTTGTAAGTTTACCCATTTCAATTGAAGTTTAAATGTTTTCAGGGAATTCACCCTTTACAGTTATACCCATACTTCTTGCTGTACCGGCCACCATGCGCATAGCCGAGGCTAGTGTAAAACAGTTCAAATCAGGCATCTTGTCTTCAGCAATTGCTTTTACCTGATCCCAGGTCACGGAAGCCACCTTCTTGCGGTTGGGCTCGCCGGAGCCGCCCTTAACCTTAGCAGCGTCGATGAGCTGCACGGGCACGGGAGAGGTCTTGACGATGAAGTCAAAGCTCTTGTCGGCATAATAGGTGATCACCACAGGGAGCACCTTGCCGGCACTGGCTTGGGTACGGGCATTGAATTGCTTGCAAAACTCCATGATGTTAATACCCTTAGAACCCAGTGCAGGGCCTACAGGGGGCGAAGGGTTTGCTGCTCCACCTTTAATCTGCAATTTGATCTGTCCAGCAATTTCTTTAGCCATTGTAATTGTTTTTTATTTAGTTAAAAACACAATAGGGGCTACCGATTCCAGTCTTGTAACAGGGAGACCGGCATCATTCACCTCGTTCTACTTGGGAATTGTCCAACTTGAGTGGCGTTTCGCGACCAAACACTTTCACCATCACAGTGAGTTCATGCTTCTCGCGGTTCACCTCCTGGATTTCACCAATGAAACCACTGAAGGGACCGTAGTTCACCTTCACCGACTCACCGACGATATAATCGTTGGCAGCATCTTCGGTTACCTCGGCCTCGGCCTCGGCAGCACCCAGCATGCGCGCCATCTCGTCGGCATTTGCCGGCTGCGGACGTTTTTCACCGTCTCGCGAACGCACGAAATCAATAATGTTAGAAGTGTTTTGCAGGAAATTTTCAACATCGCCCTTGAGCTCAGCCTCGACAAAAATGTAACCGGGCAACAAAATGCGCTCTTTGAGCACCTTCTTGCCGGCACGCGTCGTATAGACTTTCTCAGTAGGAACCAGCACCTGCGAGATATGGCGGTTAAGTTCTGCGTTGTTTTTGCATGCTGCATCAACCATTTCCTTAACCTTCAACTCTTTACCAGAGATGGCACGCAACACGTACCATTTTTTACTATCTTCAGCCATTGATTCTGCTACATTGAAAATTGACGAAAAACACACACACTTGTGTCACACATCGCTGTGCGAACAACATTCTATCACATCGACGGAATATTGTAAATCAAGTGCATAATCTCATTCAGACCCAGGTCGATCAGCCAAATCACAATCGCCAGAATGATGGAAGCAACCATTACGATGACCGTGCTGTTGGCCAGCTCGCTCGCTGTTGGCCAAGAAACCTTATGAACAAGTTCGTTATAAGATTCCTCGATATCCCTAAGTATTTTATATTTCTTCATATTAATTATCGCTTTGCACGGGAAGTAAGGCTCGAACTCACGACCTACGGTTTTGGAGACCGTCGCTCTACCAACTGAGCTATTCCCGTATGTATAGCCGGTCACCGTAGCAACCGGCTATTTTTTTAATCTATTCTATCGCGATCTAACGAATTAGTCGTCGAGAATGGCAGTGATTTGACCCGAACCCACGGTGCGGCCACCTTCACGGATAGCGAAACGCAGACCTTCGCTGCAAGCAACCGGAGTGATGAGCTTAACGTCGATTTCCACGTTGTCACCGGGCATCACCATTTCTACACCTTCGGGGAGCATGATCTCACCAGTCACGTCGAGCGTGCGGATGTAGAACTGAGGACGATAGTGGTTGTGGAACGGAGTGTGACGACCACCCTCTTCTTTCTTCAGCACATAGATAGATGCACGGAAGTGATCGTGAGGCTTAACCATACCCGGATGGCAGATAACCATACCGCGCTTGATAGTCTTGTAGTCGATACCACGGAGCAGCAGACCTACGTTGTCACCAGCCTGACCCTCATCAAGGATCTTGCGGAACATCTCAACGCCGGTAACCACCGACTTCATCTCGGCACCCAGACCCATAATCTGAACTTCGTCACCCACGTGGATAACACCAGTCTCGATACGGCCAGTAGCCACAGTACCACGACCTGTGATGGTGAACACGTCCTCGATAGGCATCAAGAAGGGCTTATCAACATCGCGCGGGGGCAGAGGAATCCAAGTATCAACAGCATTCATCAGCTCCATTACACAGGGAACCCACTTGGGATCGCCGTTAAGAGCACCAAGAGCAGAACCCTTGATAACGGGAGTATTGTCACCGTCGAAATCATACTCGTTGAGGAGTTCGCGAACGTCCATTTCAACCAGCTCAATCATCTCCTCGTCAACATCGGGAGAGTCGCACTTGTTCAGGAAGATCACCAGACGAGGCACGTTTACCTGACGGGCGAGCAGGATGTGCTCGCGAGTCTGAGGCATCACACCGTCGGTAGCAGCAACCACAACGATTGCACCGTCCATCTGTGCAGCACCAGTAACCATGTTCTTCACATAGTCGGCGTGGCCCGGACAGTCAACGTGTGCATAGTGACGATTGGCAGTTTCATACTCAACGTGAGCAGTGTTGATAGTGATACCACGCTCTTTCTCCTCGGGAGCGTTGTCGATCGAGTCGAACGAACGAACCTCAGACAGACCAGCCTGTGCCAGCACGGTGGTGATGGCGGCGGTCAGAGTGGTTTTACCGTGGTCAACGTGACCAATCGTACCGATATTCACATGCGGTTTTGATCTTTCAAATTTCTCTTTTGCCATAACTTAGTATTTTAATTTAACGATTAACTTTCGGTTAGTCATTGCATATTTACATATTTTTCTTCGCCCCCCTTTGATACCTGTCGCTATCATTAGTGAGGCGAAGCGAATGATATGTAACTTGAGCCGATGGCGGGATTTGAACCCGCGACCTCTTCCTTACCAAGGAAGTGCTCTACCCCTGAGCTACATAGGCAAAATTTCTTTTGAGCGGAAGACGGGATTCAAACCCGCGGCCCTCAGCTTGGAAGGCTGATGCTCTATCGACTGAGCTACTTCCGCAACTTTTTTAAGTGGGTAGAGATGGATTCGAACCACCGAAGCGATGACGCAGCAGATTTACAGTCTGCCCCATTTGGCCACTCTGGAATCTACCCAACATTTTGAGCCTCTTGTCGGATTCGAACCAACGACCCCGAGATTACAAATCACGTGCTCTGGCCAACTGAGCTAAAGAGGCAACATTTGCTTAGTTGAACGCCCAAACTAGGGGTTGGTTCTCATTAGCGGGTGCAAAGTTACAACGAATTTTTGAACTGGCAAACAAACCCGACGTTTTTTTTCAAAAAAAAACGCATTTTGTCGATTTCGCCCCATTTACACCTTATTATATTATAATGCGACTCCATGCAGATGAGCCAGCGCCAGCCCATAATTAGTGATGGGAACTCCCTGCTCCTGCGCACGGGCAATGCGCGAGAGCATCATGCGCCTGTTGAACATGCACGCGCCACAATGGATGATGAGGTCATAGGGCGTGAGGTCGGCAGGATAGTCCTTGCCGGCTTTGACGTCGAACGACACTCCCTGGCCCACCCGCTCGCGGATGATGCGCGGCAGCTTTTCACGGCCGATGTCCTCGCTCATGGGTGCATGGGTACAAGCCTCGGCTATGAGCACTCGCGAGTGCGGCGTGAGACGATCGATGGCAGCCGCTCCTCGTGAGAGCACCTCCAGGTCGCCTTTGAGAGCGGCCATGAGCACCGAGAATGAGGTGAGCCGCGACTCACGAGGCTTGACAGCCGCTACCTGCGGAAACACCTGCGAATCGGTGATGATGAGGCTGGGAGGCGCTTTAAGTGCAGCCAGCGAACGAGGCAGGCCATCGGTCGTACAGCACACCGCGGTGCAGTCCTTGTCGAGCAAGTCGCGGATGGTCTGCACCTGTGGCAGAATAAGACGTCCGCGAGGGGCCTGAGCATCTTGAGGCATGACCAGCAGCACCACATCGCCGGCAGCGGCTAGAGTTCCGGTCACACTGAGGGGCTTATCCTCGCCCACCAGCGTGGCCATTGCCTGTATCAACGCATCTTTACCCTGGCCATTGAGGGCACTCACCACTACCGGGCTCACCCCCAGGGCAGCTTTCACCATATCGGTCTCGGCAGCCGTGGCCGGGAGAAGGTCGTTCTTGTTGAGCACGGCCACAAATGGAATCTCACGACGCTTCAATTCTTCGACCCAGGCTTTTTCAAGTGTCAAGTCGGTCTGCCGGTCGAGCACCAGCAGCGCCATGTCGGCCTGATCCAGGACCTGGCGTGTGCGCTCATTGCGCAAGAGTCCCACCTCTCCATCGTCGTCATAGCCGGCCGTGTCGATGAGCAGACATGGCCCGAGCGGATGCAGCTCGATGGCACGGTTTACGGGGTCGGTTGTGGTGCCCGCCTGAGGCGACACAATAGCCACTTGTTGACCGGCAAGCATATTCATGAGCGATGACTTGCCAACATTGCGCCGGCCAAAGATGGCAATGTGTCGCCTCACGGCTTGTGGGGCGCTGTTAAAACCTAAAGTCGCGTTGTCCATGAGTGATGTCGTCGAGATGGCGCGAAGCCAGGTTGCGGATGCGGTCGTCGGGCAGTCGTTCAAGTTCACGGCGGATAAGAGCCTCGCCTTTTTCACGAGTGAGTGGCGACGCATAGTCCTCCAGGTACTCCTTAAGGGTCATCAGCGCATTAGGCGTACAGCAATAACTGATTTTGCCACGCTTGACCAGGCTCATGAAGCGGTCGCCTGTGCGGCCCTCGCGATAACAAGCAGTGCAGAAACTGGGCAGGTAGCCGTTGTCGAGCAACCAGCCTATCACCTCGTCGAGGGTGCGCTGGTCGCTCACGTCAAACTGTGCCGTCTCATCGTGTCGTTCGGGAGTTGTGTAGCCGCCCACACTGGTTCGCGAGCCGCCGCTGATTTGCGAGATACCAAGCTCCAGCACACGTTCGCGCACGCGTTGCGACTCACGCGTGGAGATAATCATGCCCGTGTAGGGGGCAGCCAGACGGATGATGGCCACAATGCGACAGAAGATGTCGTCGGGCAACACATCGGGGAACTCATCGAGCGAGATATCGTCGGCCGGACAGATGCGTGGCACGCTGATGGTGTGCGGTCCCACTCCGAAACGTGCCTCAAGGTGCTCGGCATGCATGAGCAGTCCCACAAGGTCGTAGCGGTAAGTGGTGAGGCCATAGAGCACACCGATGCCCACGTCGTCGCAACCGCCTTGCATGGCGCGGTCCATGGCCTCGGTGTGATAGCAATAGTCGCTCTTGGGACCGGTGGGATGCAGCGCTTCATAGTTCTGCTTGTTATAGGTCTCCTGGAACAAGATATAGGTGCCGATGCCGGCTTCTTTCAGGCGGCGGTAGTTCTCCACAGTGGTAGCTGCAATGTTTACGTTCACACGGCGAATGGCACCATTGCCCTCGCGAGTGTCGTAAATAGTCTTGATGGATTCCAGCACATATTCGATGGGATTGAGCACGGGGTGCTCGCCGGTTTCCAGTGCCAGGCGCTTGTGCCCCATCCGCTCCAGCGCAATGACTTCCTGGCGGATTTCGTCTTGCGTGAGTTTCTTGCGTGGAATGGTGTGATTCTTTCCGTGATATGGACAATAGACGCAGCCGTTAATGCAATAGTTGGACAGATATAACGGTGCGAACAGCACAATGCGATTGCCGTAGAGGCGCTGTTTGAGTTCGCGTGCCAGTTCCTCATATCGTTGCACCAGGTCGGGCTGGTCACATTCCAGCAGCACAGCCGCTTCGCGATGTGTGAGCCCCTTGCATGTGGCGGCTTTGTTGATGATGTCTTCTATCAAAGTACGATTACTGCGGTTCTGCGCCGCCCACTCTAGCGTTTCCAGTATCTCGCCGTGGTCGATAAACTCTTCGGCGTGACTCGATTTAGGATTATACATTTCGATGGTTAATAGTTATATATGTTGAATACTCTAAAATTTACTGATTTGCTTTTGACTTAAGCGTTTTGCTGTCGGGATCCAGTTCCAGAGCGCGCTTCCACTGCTTCACGGCTTCGTCGTGTTGTCCGTCGCGTTCCAGTATATCCCCGTAGTGCTCCAGCAGGTCGCTGCTGGGCGAGTCGTCGTTGGCGATGGCTTTGCGAATGTATTCCAGTGCCTTTGCTGTATCACCTTTTTTATATAGCACCCAAGCATAGGTGTCGAGATAGGTAGCGTTATCGGGATACATTTTGATGACTGTGGCCGCCATGCGTTCTGCCTCGTCGAGTCGCAGTCCGCTCAGCGACAGGAAGTAGGCATAATTGTTCATCACGCCGGCGTTGAGTGGGTTCAATTCCAGTGCCTGTCCATAGACCTCAAAAGCCTTTACCGTATCGCCACGCTCAAAGTAGACATCCCCCATGCCGCCTATCAGGTCGCTGCGGGTCATCACATCGGCGCTGTCGGTCATGGCCAGTGCTTTTTGGTATATATCCAGTGCCTTGTCATACTCTTTCATCTGGTAATAGGCCGGGGCGATGTAGGAATACAGGTCAAGGCTGTCGGGATTGTATTCCAGCGCACGCTCGGCAGCACGTATGGCAGCAGGATAATTGTCGTCCATCATGTCTATAATCATCAGTCGGCGCCAGCCGTTGGCATCGGTAGGATTGATGTCAAGGGCATAGCTCTGCTGCTCGGCCGCGGCCTTGTAGTCGTCGTGTGCCATGAGATATTCGCAGTAGAGCTGATGAATGTCGGCCTCATGCGGATGCTGACTGAGCATGACGTCAAACAGCTGGACGGCACGGCGTGCGCTATCACCATTCTGCATCTGCTGGCGAATATAAGTCACCAGCACGCCCAGTTTCGACTCCACTTCCAGATTTTCGCTGGTGAGCGCATGGTAAATTTGCTGGTCATAGGCTACTGTGTCGCCAATTTCTTGAAAATACTCGGCTTTGGCCAAATAAGTGTAGCCATTGTTGGGCTCCACTTCCTGCGCCACATTGAGGTAGTGCAATGCGCTGTCGCTCTTGCCAAACTGCTGCATCACTCCCGCCATGCCCATGTTGTAGCGGGCGTTGCGTGGTGCTGTGTCGAGCAGGCGGCGCATCTCGGCGATGGCTTGGACCGTGTCGTTGAGCGCGACATAATTATTGATTTTCTTGCTCGTGAGCTGGAACGACTGTCCGTGATGCAGCTCGATGGTGTCGAGCGTTGCCGTAGAGCGCGCATAGTCGCCCGTGCGCGCATAGGCTTCGGCAAGGCGCGCTTGCAGTTCCAGCTTTTCGGGATTGCTGGCACACAATCGTTTAAGAGCCGTCAAGGCCTCGTCGGTGTGGCCAAGCATCATGCAAGCGTCGCTATAGAACGTGGTCTCATAAAAATCATCGGGATGCGCGTCGAAATGCTTCTTGATAAGCGACAGCGCACGCTCATATCGATCTTTATTGGCGCCACGCATGGTGAGCAGACAGTGGCCCAGGTAAAAGGCCGCCGTTGTGTTGGTCGTGTCTAGCTCGTAGGCATAGCGCACCAAATCGAAATAGGCATCGGCCTGGTCGCGCGACTTCTCGTTTTGCGCCTCAAGGAAAATATAGCTCGACTTGCGCCGCGCGGCTTCGTCGCCTTTTCCCCACATCATGGCAGGCACAACCAGCAGCAAGGCCAGCACGAGCAACGTTATGTTTCTGAATCGTTTCATGGTCTGGATTGATTACTTGGTGCCCGTGTGTCCAAATCCGCCTTCACCGCGCTCTGTTTCGTCGAGTGCAGTCACTGGCAGCCATTGCACCGTGGCATGGCGGGCCACCACCAACTGGCAGATGCGTTCACCGTCCTCAATGGTTTGTGGCTCAGCACTCAGGTTGACCAGTATCACGCACACCTCGCCACGGTAGTCGGCATCTATGGTGCCCGGCGTGTTCAGCACGGTCAGACCACGTTTCAAGGCCAAGCCGCTACGCGGCCTCACCTGGCACTCATATCCCTCTGGCAGAGCCATGTAAACACCCGTATGAATCATCGTTCGCTCCAGCGGGGCTAGCGTGACCGGCTCGGGCAACCAAGCGCGCAAATCCATGCCGGCGCTCAGCGGCGTGCCGTATTGCGGAAGGGCATGCGGCCCTTTATTCACTATTTTCACTTCCACGTTATCCATGTCGTTCTCGTTTTAACCGACAAAATTACTAATTAATTATGAATTATGAATGATGAATGATGAATTATTTGACTCCGCTCACCCCGGCACGACTGTCACCGGCACGACTGTGGCGGGCTTACGCCCGGATATTCTCCCTAATATTTCTTCCAGAGTTCGCATCAGCATCCGTTTGTCTCATATTGAGGGGGGCTAAACGAGAATGATCTCTTGCCGATTAATGGTGATGCGGATAATTGCAAATGGTGAAATTTACGTTATGAAACGTGGCCACACAATAAATGAGGATTTTATTCGTTTCTCTATAATAAAAAAGTATGCATACACCATCATGATAAAACTGCAAAAACACAGAATAACGACCCTGCTCACGCTGATTTTGTGGGCCGGTACATGGCTTGCAAACGCATTTCCTACAAGTCATTACGCTTCGCAGTCAAAGCTTGCGACGGGGAAATGGGCACGCGTGCAAGTGTGGGAAAGCGGAATCTATCAATTAACCCACGCCGACTTGACTCAGATGGGGTTCCACAACATGGACAGTGTGAAGGTCTATGGTGCCGGCGGTGCACCGCTGAGCGAGTCGCTCACAGCCGATATTGCCGACGACCTGCCGCAGGTGCCCGTCGTTAGGCTCAAGGACCGCATCCTTTTCTATGCTCAGGGATTAACCACATGGACCTCGCTGAACACCAACGAGTTTCGCCAGCAACTGCACCCCTATGCCACCGAAGCCTATTATTTTGTCACCGAACAATCTGGCGACCCCGACATCAAGCCTCAGCAAGCCGGCAATGAGATTATCGGGACACCGGTGAACTCTTTTATTGAGCATATCTACCATGAGGAAGAAATGGTGAATCCGGGCCAGACGGGCCGCAACATGCTGGGCGAAGACCTGATGAACGGCACCGGCTCGGTAACCGTGAAATTTGAACTGCCAGGACTGGTGAACGGCAGCGAGATCACTGTGCGCACTCGCGCGGGCTCGAAATTACTCTCAGGGTCATTCGGGCTTAAATTCCAATTCAACAATGAAGAATTGCCATCGACACGAAACGACTCTTTTTCATTAACGAGCGCCAACTCCAACTATTATGACACCTTGGAAGTGGCTAAAACCTTCCACCTCGAAGGCACCAACGAACTCAACTACACAGTGACAGCACAAAAGTCGGGAACACTGAATTTTGCCAATCTCGACTACATCACCGTCAACTATCGGCGCGAACTGGCCATGACCGATGGCCAACTCCGGTTTACACAAAACAAATTTACCGGTACCGATGTGCAATATGTGATAGACCGCGCCACCGACAGCACGCATGTGTGGGACGTGACTGTGCCCTATGCTCCCATCGAAATGAACACCCGCTATGCCGACGGCAAACTCACGTTCAGCCCATCGCAGAGCGGACACCGCGAATATGTCGCCTTTGACGAGAACGGCACCTTTGAAACGGCTGAACATCAGGGCAATCCCAGCCATCAGGACCTGCACGGTTCCGAGACTCCCGACATGATTATCATCACACCCACTCAATACTTAAACCCGGTGAACCGACTGGCCAAGTTCCATCGCGAAAACGATAGCATAAAGGTGATGGTGGTCACCCCCAACCAGGTGTACAACGAGTTCTCGTCGGGCATCACCGACGCCATGGCCTATCGCATGCTGTGCAAAATGATGTGGGATCGAGGTGTGGACACCGCCGGACACCACTTGCAATACTTGCTGCTCATGGGCGACGGCACCTACGACAACAAACTGCTCACACAGGAAGTGCGCAGCATGCACAAATACAGTCTGCTCACCTGGCAGACCCAAAACAGCAGCACCGAGAATGGCTCATATTCAACCGATGACTGCTTTGGCATTCTGGCCGATAATGCAAGCGCCGACTTCCGCAGTGGCAAAATGGACATAGCCGTGGGGCGCTATCCCGTGAGCACACTCATCGAAGCATCGACGGTGGTCGACAAGCTCATTAAATACATGGGCACGCCCGACTATGGCCCGTGGAAAAACAACGCCCTCATCGTCGCCGACGACCAAAATGGAGGCACGCACATGTCGCAAGCCGAAGACGTCATCGCCACATCGCGTGAATATGGCGGCCAAGACATGGTTTACACGCATGTGTTTATCGATGCGTTCCCCGTCACTTCGGTGGGCGCAGCCCGCACATTCCCCGAGGCTAAGGCCCTCATGATGAATAAGCTGCAAGAGGGTGTTCTATGGTGGAACTACACCGGTCACGCCAGTCCCAACAACTGGGGTGCCGAGGGCATGCTCCGCCGCAACGACATCACCGACAACCTCTACTACGACCACCTGCCGGTGCTCTATGCCGCCACGTGCAGCTTTGCCAAATTTGACGCATTGCAAGAATCAGGCACAGAAACCATGGTGCTCAATCCGCGTGGAGGGGTCATCGCCGCCATCTCGGCAGCCCGCGAGGTGCTCATGAACAACAACGGCCCACTCAACAAGGCTGTGGCAAAATATATCTACGCGCGCGACAAAGACGGCCGCCCCTACCGCATCGGCGACATTCTGCGCATGGGAAAAAACGACATCGAAAGCGAGAATAACAAGTTGAAGTATTTTCTCTTTGGTGACCCGGCATTGCGACTGGCTTTGCCCGAGAATCGCGCCGTCATCAAGTCCATCAATGGCCAGGAAATAAGCAGTGAAAACCGGCCTACATTCCAAGGGCGACAGACGATAACGCTCGAAGGCTCAATCGTTGACCGCAAAGGACAGAAACTCTCCGATTTCAACGGCCACATTCAGTCCACGCTCTTCGACAGCGAGCAGAGCGTGACCACCAACGGCTATGGAAACGGAGAACCGTTCACCTATCTGGAACGCCCCAACAAACTGGCCATGACCATCGACTCTGTTACAAGCGGCGATTTCTCTATCAAGATCACCATTCCTTCAGAACTGATGGCCACCTACGAGAACTTCAGCCCATCGCTCATCAACCTTTATGCCTACGACAAGGTTAACAACCTTGAGGCCACAGGCAGCAACAGCGACTTCTACATTTACGGCTACGACTACAGCCAAGCGACCGACACCGTGGGGCCGGAAATCTCATTCTTCGGGCTGAACACAACAGAGTTTGTCGATGGCTCGGCCGTGAACGAGTCGCCCCTGGTGCTGGCCACCATCAGCGACGAGAGCGGTGTGAATTTCTCCACAGCCGGTGTCGGGCATAACCTGACTCTAGTGCTCGATGGCACAAAGACCTATAGCGAACTCACGCCCTACTACACCCCGCAAACGTGTGATGAGGGCACACTGGGCTCGCTGAGTTTCCCGCTGAGCGAACTCGACAATGGCGAACACACCCTACGCCTGCGCGCTTGGGACGTGCTCAACAACATGAGCGAGAAGACCATCCGCTTCAGCGTTTCACGCGGGTTAAAGCCCGAGGTGGCAGAAGTCTATGCCACCAGCAATCCGGCCAGGACTTCCACCACATTCTATGTCAAGCACAACCGGCCCAACGCACAAATGATCGTGGGCATCGAAGTCTTCGACCTGATGGGACGCATGGTGTGGAGCACACAGCAAAGCGGAAAATGCAACCAATCCATGACCTTCCCCATCACTTGGGACTTAAACATGACTGGAGGCAACCGCGCACCACGCGGCATCTACATCTACCGGGCAACGATTTCCACCGATGGCGAGCACGAAGCATCCAAAGCAAAGAAATTGGCCATAACTGCCGAATGATGTTGCTACATTAAAAAAAAAGATGTAAATTTGCGTGCTTAAATATATATGGACAGAATGACTGAGGCGAAAACCATACAGCGTCAAGCACTGCCTGAGCCCACGCTCAGGCGGCTGCCGTGGTATTTGGCCTATGTGAAGATGCTCGATGGCCAGCAAGTGGCTCACGTGTCATCAACACAGATTTCCAAGGCGCTGAGTGTGGATTCGTCACAGATAGCCAAAGACTTGTCGTTTCTCAACATCAAGGGAAAGACACGCATCGGCTATGAAGTACACAGCCTGGCCCAGACCCTGGCCGACTTTTTGGGCTTCACGCAGCATCACCGCGCAGTGGTCATTGGCGTGGGCAGTCTGGGCAGTGCACTGCTCAGCGACGTGGGTCTGTCGCAATATGGGCTGAGCATCGTGGCAGGTTTCGACATCAATCAGGCGCTGGTGGGACGCAACGTGGGCGACATTCCCGTGCATCACATCGACGACCTGGCCACCTGGCAAAACCAGCATCATGCCGACATTGCCATCCTGGCCGTGCCTGTAGAACACGCACAACAAGTGGCCGACCTGGTAGTGAACAGCGGTATCAGTGCCTTGTGGAACTTCACTCCCGTGCGCATCAAGGCTCCCGAACGCATCGCTATTGCCAACACGTCGATCTATGCGCATCTGGCCATCATATACAACCGCATGAGTGTCAACAACAATGCTTAGCGAGCAATGAAGATTTTGACATTCAACGCACAGAGCGAAGAGATAATGGGAACAGGCACAGCGGTGCTCTATACCGACTCTTCGGTGATTACCTCAGGCAAGCCGCTGTTTTTGCCCGACTGGAGTAAGGCTTTCGCTACACAAGTGGCTTTGGGGGTAAGAATCTGCCGTTTGGGAAAACACGTCGCCCTGCGATTTGCCCACCGCTACTGGGACGCAGCAACGATGTGCCTGGTGACCACAAGCACCGACGACCAACGGCACGACGCGCTCTCGCAAGCCTTTGACGGTGCCATCGCCCAGGGCAAGTGGGTACAGATGCAACACCCTGCCATCATAAAGCCCGAGGTGCGATTCAATGGCCAAGTGTGGACATTGCCTTCATTGTCGCTCGAAGAGCTGGTAAACAAAGCCATTGTGGCCGCCAGCGAGCGCATGACCATAAAAATGGGCGATATATTTTGCCTGAAACTGGGACAGCCACGCGACATCGCTATAGGCGACACCCTGACTGGAAAAATAAACGAGCAAGAAATATTATCGATTAGAATCAAGTAATTCGTTACGAAGAATAGATGTAATTATGCAAAATAAGACCCTTCTTAGACTGGCCACCATAGTGGCTCTGTGTGTGGCCATACCATGCACTGCTCTGGCTTTGAACTCCAAGCAGTTCACAACCACCTCAAAGTTGTCGACGGGGAAATGGGTGAAGATTTCGGTTCCCACCGACGGCATCTACGAACTCACGGCCGACGAACTTGCCGGCATGGGTTTTTCCGACATCAGCCGCGTGGCCATCTACGGCTCGGGAGGATACATGATGAGCGAAGTGCTTGATGGCAGCGCACCCGATGACCTGAAACCGGTGGCATCGATGCTCATCAACGGCAAATTATATTTCTATGGCTGTGGAGCGGTCAATATCAACCTGGCGCAAAAAAACTCACTGGTGGGCATGGCCTTCCAGCGCACAATTAATGCCTATTCGCTACTAGGTCACTATTTCTTGACCGAAGAAGACGCCCCCCTACGCGTGGGGTCTACAACTAAAAACATCCCCGCCAACATCACCTCGCCGCGCACCACCTCGCTGGCCTACTGGTATCATGAGCGCGAATTGTGCTCTATCAGCCACACAGGAAAAGACTTGCTGGGTGAAGACTTGCTGAATCAGCTCGAACTCGAATACACACTGCCACAAATCGCCGACGGCAACATTATCGTGGGCGTGCGCGCAGCGGCAGCCTCCACCGACAGCAGTTACATCATCTGCAACCTGGCTTCCGGCTCTGAGACAAAAGCCGTGTCGTTTTCGCTAAGCGATTCCAAATTATTCTCTATCTCCGGACTAATCGGATGGAAATACGACATCACCATGCCCTACGGAAAGGCCACTATGAGCAATCAAGCCGAATCGGGCAAAATGATTGTGCGCATTGATCCGGCATTGAGCACTCCCCCAACAACGGCCAAACTCGACTACGCGATTATGACCTACAACCGCAACAATGCCTTTGCCTCACCCGAGGAAGGGCAATTCAAGATGTGGTTTAGCGCCTTGAAATCGACCGATGTTGTGGCTCTTCCCGGAGCAGATGCCGATGTCATGGTTTGGGATTTGACCGACAACCGCCTTCCTGTCAACCAGAAGACCACCCTGCGCGACGGCAACCTCTACTTTGCTTCAACAAGAACGGCCAACACTGCCCAAATGATTGCATTCCAACCTAGCCGCCAGCAACTCAAAGTGTCGGGATATGAAGCCGTCGCCAACCAGAACCTGCATGGCCTGGAAGTGCCCGACCTGCTCATCGTCACCAACAGTGCCTTTGCAGAACAGGCCAAGCGTCTGGCTCGCCTCCATCATGAGCATGACGGCATCACAGCCACTGTGGTCACGCAAGAGCAAGTATTCAACGAGTTCTCTTCAGGAACTCCCGATGCCACTGCCGTGCGACTGTTGTGCAAGATGTTCTACGACCGCAATTCCAGCAAGTTCAAGAACCTGATCATGTTTGGTGAGGGCACTTACGACAACCGCGGCTTGGTGCAGCGCAAGACTTACCCGGTCATTACTTTTGAAAGCACCGAAAGCAAGGACGAGCTCACCAGTTACGCCTGCGACGACTATTACGGTTTTCTCGACGACAATTCCGGAGCAAGCCTGAATCAGTGCCTACTCAGAATAGGCGTTGGTCGATTCACTTCCTCATCGTTGAGCGAAGCGAAAAGCGATGTCGATAAGGTGGTGAAATACCTCACCGACAACGACTACGGCGTGTGGCGCAACAACTTCCTGCTCACAGCCGATGAAGGCACCATAACGGGCACCAATTCCGACATCGGGCTACACTCATCGCAGGCCGAGGGCATCGGCAACCTGTTTGGTCAACACAATGCCTTCATGCACGAAAACAAATCTTATGTCGAGATGTTCCCCCGCGATCCCACCGAGACTTCGATAGCCGATGTGAAACGCCGCACCAGCCTCGACGGCCGCCGGCACATTGTCGAAGCATTAAATGCGGGCCAGTATTTCATGACCTATGTGGGGCATGCCGGTGGAACCGTGTTTACCAGCCACAGCCGATTGTGGCGCAGTAGCGATGTGCAAAGCAACAAATTCAGCCATTTGCCCATCGTCACCACCGCCTGCTGCGATGTGGCACGATATGATTCACCATCTCGCGGCATTGCCGAGACCATGTTCCACCAGCCCGATGGTGGCGCCATCGCCCTGCTCACTTCATCACGCAGTGTGAAGGCACAATATAACGACGAACTTAACCGCGCCTTTGTCACGGCTATGTTCACTCCCGATGCCGACGGCAACTTCCGCACACTGGGCGAAGCCTATATGCAGGCCAAGCAATATAAAGGCAAAACCGAAGAACCCAACAAGATGTCGTTCCTTTTGATGGGCGACCCGGCCATACGCTTCAATTTTCCGCGTCCGCTCATGAAAGTCACTGCCATCAACGGCCAGACCGTGGCCAATGATGCCATCACCATCAGCCCCATGCAGCGCGTCACCTTCGAAGGCTGCGTGATGACACGCGACGGACAAAGCATAGACGAGTCGTTCACCGGAAACGCCACCTTCTCGTTCTACGGACCTGAGACCTACTACACGTCCTACAACATTAAAATCAGTGGCTGGATCGAGACCGTGAAACTGTATCTGGAACGCCCGCTTCTTGCTCAAGTGGAAGGACGCGTAGAAAATGGCCACTTCACAGGGTCGTTCACAGTTCCGCGTTACGAACAAAGCAGTGAACCGATGCAACTCCTACTCTACGCACATAAGACCGGAACCGAGGAAATGGTCAATGGCGGGTTTGCCAACTTGAATCTGGGTGAATACGACGCCACACTGGCCGAAACCGACTCACAATCGCCCGTGATTGAAACCATGTTCCTCAACGACGAAGCCTCTTTTGCGCAGAACAGTGCCGTGCAGGACGATGCCATGCTCTACATCACAGCGAGCGACGACGTGAGCATCAACATGCAGAACAACACTCCGGGACAGGCCATGCAACTCATGCTTGACGGCAACAAAACGATTTACAACACCGTCAAGCAATATGCCACATGCAGCGATGAAGGCCGCAAAGTGAACGTTGCCTTCCCCCTGACCGGACTGGCAACAGGACACCACACACTCACCTTCATGGTGTGGGATGTGGCAGGCAACTCCACTTCCCAAACGATTAATTTCCTGGTTGACCGCAACAATGCCGTGTCGCTAGCCGTTGAGCAAGTTCCCGCTGTGGAAAAAGCCACGTTCAATCTCATGAACTCGTCACTGACGTCTACACCCTCGATGAACATCAAGGTCACCAACGCACAGGGCCATCTCGTGTGGAGCACCACCACAGATGCCTTCCCCGTGACCTGGGACTTAAAAGGCTCTAACGGGGAGCGCGTGCCGGCCGGACTCTACAAATTCTTCGGCACCTACCTCAACGGCAACAACTATGGAGGCACCTCCATCGACAACTTGATAGTGATTGACCCCATCGCGGGCAATTAAATAACATCCACCACAAGCGAAATTCTCTTTAGACTCTTCAATTATGGCACAATTATTCAATAAACGACTGGCACTAGCATTGACCATGGCATGCTCAATGGCATTGGCAGCATGGTCGTTTCAGGCGAACATTTATTCCACATCTTCGGTCTTGTCATCGGGTAAATGGGTGAAAATTGAGATTCCCGAGGATGGTGTGTATGAAATCACTAGCGATGAGTTGGCTCAAATGGGCTTCAACGACATCAATAACGTGGCGCTCTATGGCTACGGCGGGCACATGCTTAACGAGGTGCTTACCGGCACACACACCGATGACCTCAAGCAGATGCCCATGCTGCAAGTGGGCAACAAGTTGTGTTTTTACGCAAAAGGGGCATTGGAAACGACCCTCAACAACCCCGCAAGCGCGATGCCATACTTCGACCGCACGCTTAACACCTACTCGCGAAATGGTTACTACTTCTTAACCGAGAATAATGGTGAGAGCCCATCGCGCATACGCAATTTTAAATGGGTAAACAATGAAAAAGCCACATGTCATGCCACCAGCTTAAACTGGTTCTTGCATGAACAGGAATTGAACTCAATCTCACGCTCGGGCAAAGACTTGCTGGGTGAAAGGCTCTTCGACGTACCAGCCGAAGTTGATTACAACCTCCCCAATTTGGCCTCGACCAATCTCACCGTGCTCACCCGTGTGGCCGCCGTTATCACCTCTGCGTCGAACCAAATCGGGGCATCGGCTAGCGCATCGGTTATTGCCGGAGGCCAAAACCTGCCTTTGGATTATTCTACCACGCTGATTCCGCGGCTCAAACCAAATTCTTTGGAAAGATATCACATCAAGGGACCAGTAGCCAGCGTGACTCTGCCCAGTATCTTGCCTTCAGGCAAGGTTAGAGTCAACAACGTGGTGCCTAGCCCCGACGGAGCCGATGCAACCATCTCAAATTCCTATCTGGATTACGTGATAATCACCTATGAGCAGCACAACTCTCTTTCGTCCGACAACTACAACCAGCTGGAAATGTTTTATCCAACTATAGAAGTAGGAGACACGATTTTGCTGCGCAACGCTTCGAGCACGGCCATGGTGTGGAATCTGGACGGACCTGTTCCGGTGAGCCTGCAACGCCTCAACAACAGCTCCAACGAAGCGATGTTTACCTCGCCCACTATCGGGCGTGGTGCACATTTTGTAGCTTTTGACCCGAATAAAAAACTGCGTCGCATTACGGCTTTTGAAAGTATCGGTAATCAAAACCTGCACGCATTGGCAACCCCCGACTACTTGATTTTTACACGTAAAGAATTTGTTGACGCTGCAGAGCAACTGGCTCAATTACACCGCTCACACGATGGAATGGACGTGCTGGTTGTGACGCAAGACCAGGTCTTTAACGAGTTTTCGTCGGGCACCCCCGACGCTATGGCGCTGCGCCTGTTCTGCAAAATGCTGTATGACCGCAACCCCAACAAATTCAAGTACCTGCTCATGTTCGGCCAGGGCACATTCGATAATCGACAGTTGATCTCTAAGAAAGAACGCACCCTTGTCACCTTTGAAACCGACAATAGCGACGATGAGGCACAGAGTTATTCCAGCGACGATTTCTATGGCATCCTGGGCGATGGCACCGGCTCAAAGATTTCCAGCGAGCGCATCTGTTTAGGTGTAGGCCGTCTCACTCCCGAGAATGTAGAAGAAGCCGAAGCCGCCGTGCTCAAAGTATCGAAATATGTCACAGAGCCCAACTACGGACCGTGGCGAAACAATTCCTTTATCGCGGCCGATGAAGGTAACAACGATTTGCACATATCCCAGGCTCAGGCCATCATCTACACGATGGAAAACACCAACGGTATTTTGCTGAATCAATATAAGGACTATGTGCCTTTCTTCCCCAAAGCCGTCGATGAAGTGATGGCAGCCGAGAGCAATCGCTCGGCACCATCCACCACTCAATACATGGCCGACGCCTTGAGCCGTGGAATGTATTTTGCATCCTACGTGGGCCATGCCTATCATGGCGGATTCACGTCTAAGGCCAAGATGTGGCTCAGTTCGGATGTCACCAAGACAGCCTACACGCATCTGCCCATCATGACCACCGCTTGCTGCGATGTGGCTCGCTTCGATTCCAACGTGCGCGGCATTGCCGAGCACATGATTAACAAGGTCGATGGCGGTGCCATTGCATTGCTCACCGCATCACGCACAGTGTATGCCAACGACAATCATGCGCTGAACAACGCATTCACCAATGCGTTCTTCACCAGAAACACAAATGGAGTCATGCCCACCCTGGGAGAGGTGACCATGAAGGCCAAGCAGTCGTTCACCTCGGCCAACAACAACAAGATGATGTTCTTGTTGCTGGGCGACCCCGCTATCAGAATCAACTATCCACTGCCTCTGATCAAGACCACAAAGTTAAATGGCACAGCCATCGAAGATAGCATCACAGTGGCTATTGCTCCGATGCAATACCTCGACATCGAGGCTCAGGTGATGAGTGACGACGGGGAGACGCCCGACAACTCGTTCACCGGCGATGCCACGGTAACATTGTTTGATGCCGAGCGCTTCTACAAGTCGGTGAAACTGCAGTATATGTATTACGACATCAATTATCCACGGCAGCAATTGGCACAGGTCGATGCTAAAGTGGTGAACGGGAAACTCAAGGCACGACTACTGGTGCCGCGCGACCTGGGCATAACCACAGGCAACATGCGTCTGAGCCTGTATGCCCACAAAACCGGCACAAGCCAGATGGTCAATGGGCGCTTTGACAACCTGACGGTGAACACCGCCAATACCAGCACTCCCGTGACCGACAACCAGGCTCCGGTGATTACAGCCATGTATTTCGACGACGAGGCCACATTTGCCGACAACAAGACCACCACTCCCGATGGTATCCTCCACATCTCGGCCACCGATGAAACGGCGCTGAATATGGGGTCAGGGACTTCGGGCAGCATGAAACTGGTGCTTGACAATGGTTCCGAATCGCTCTTCTTGATAAAGAACTGCGGTACGCTCAGTAATGGCGGTAAGTACCTCGACGTGGTGATGCCCATGAGCGGAATGCAAGCCGGCAACCACACCCTCACGTTCACTCTGCAGGATGTGGCAGGCAACGTAGCCACCAAGTTCATCGACTTCAAAGTGGCCGAAACGCCGAGCGTGGAACTGGCTGTAGCCGAATTGCCGGCAACCCACCAGGCCACTTTCAATGTTGCAAAGAATGCGTTGCCCGTACTGCCTGAACTCACCATCAAGGTGACCGACGCCACCGGAAAAATCGTGTGGCAGAAAACCGCCAGCCAGTTCCCCTGCACGTGGAACTTGACCGGACTTGACGGTAAACGCGTGCCCAATGGCGTGTATCGCTTCTGGGGTACCTACGACGACGAGTCCTACTATGGTGGAACGTCGAAGCGCGACCTCATCGTGGTAGAACCGGCCAACTGACGCCAACACTCCCCTAAACACCAGGCAGGGCACCGCCATCACAGCGGTATCCTGCCTGTTTCGTTATATCATATTCGGCCAGCTGAGGCTGGCGCAACACATCACACGCCTATCTGACTCAGCAAATAAGCACACTTGTCGGGATTACCCAGTGTCTTGCCTTTGTCGCACGACAGTTTCACGCAGTCGTGCCACTCACGCAGTTCGGTGATGCGCATGCGTGTAAGTTTAATCACGATGTTCATGGGCTTCACATCCTTGATGTCGCACGTCAGATGCGTGCCTATTCCGTAGCTGTCTTGCATGCGGCCGGCCGTGAACGCATGCAGTTCCAGTGCTCGGTCGATGTTGAGCGCGTTGCTGTACACAATCTGCTTGGTGGCCGGATCAATGCCCAGCGACTCATACTTGGCCACAATCTTCTCCAGCTGCTCTTCCTCTTTGCCACTGTCCACGCGCAGTCCCTTGTACATCATCGCCATGCGCTTGCTCAGGTTGTTGAAGAACACCGTGTCGCCAAAGCAGTCGTAGAGGTAGATACCATTGTCGCCGTCAAACACGTCGCTAAACTTGCGCATCACATTGAAGTTGCACTCAAACAGGCCGCTCACGTTCTCCTCAAACGAGATGAGCTGGTGGCTCATGGTACCGATGGGGGTGAGGTCGTATTTCATGGCCAGATACACGTTGCTCGTGCCGGGGAATGAACCCGTGAACTTGTGGTACTGGCCTTGTTCGTCGGTATAGCCACCTTGTTCGGCCACTTCCTTAAACACGCGCACCACCATGTCCTGATGCTCAAAGTTGAAGCGGCGGCGCGTGCCAAAGTCGCTGATGGCCAGCCCGCCGGCCAGGGCGCGAACGGCCTTGTCGCGGGTGCGCTGCTGTTCCAGCGCTGCGTCATACTTGTCCATGTCGCCCTGCAACTGGTGCATCAACTCGCTGATGCACGGCAGCAGCACCATTTCCCACATGATGGTAGAGTACCACTTACCGCGGATGTTGATGTCGAGAAAGCCCTCGGCATCCTGGCTGATTTTCACCTCCTCGGGCGAGAAGCGATAGCCTCGCAGGAATGTGAAATACCATTCCGGCAGGTAGTACATCTTGCGACGCATGAAGGCGATTTCCTCTTCGGTAATAACCACGCCCGGCATATAGTTCACCTGTTCTTGCAGCAACTGGGCGAACCCCTGCGGGTAGCGCGTGTGGTTGCGGTCGAAGAAAGTGTATTCCACCTCGGCGCGAGGGTACTTTTGCAAGATGTAGTACAGGCAACTGAACGTGTAGGCGTCGTTGTCGGTCAAGTGTTGAATAATCTGTTTCATCCTATTTTGTATTTTATCGAAATTTCAACGAAGGTTAATTCCGGTCAAACAACCATTTATGCCACAAATTTAGAGCGAAATATCGGCATCGCCAAATTTTTCACTCTTTTTCCACGTTTTCACGACTCTACTGGCACGTTTTTTGCCATACTGGACAATATGCTTACCGACACACTCAAATCATTGATGAAACTACAGGTGCCGCTGTTGCTCAACAAGCGGCTGGATCTGCGCAAGCCCGGCCCACAGATCGTGAACTACAACTTGGCCGACGGCGATCAGGCGGTCTATCCGCAGTTGCTGGCACCACAGCGCGGCACACGCATCGTGGCACCCGCGCGCGGCAAAGGCTGCAAGCGTGGACCGGGCGAGCAGTGGCTGGGACTCTGGATCAGACGGCACAAGCTGAAGAACTTTTACGACAATCAGGCGTTGCGCGTCGGCGGTCACCGCTATGAGCCCGACCTGGCCTACATCGATGTGGAGCGCGGCATCTTCATCGACATTGAGAACGACGAGCCCTACACCCTGGGGCGCCGTGTTCCCACCCACATTGCCGGCCGAGACGACCGGCGCAACCGCCACTTCACCGAGGCCGGATGGATCGTACTGCGCTTCAGCGAGCGGCAGTGCATCACGTCGCCGGCCAGTGTGGTGCGCACCGTGATAGACGTGGTGCGCAGCATCGCTCCCGACGTGGAAATGCCACGAGCATTGCGCGGCGCCGGGCCTACCAGTCCCGAACCACGCTGGGACTACCCCACCGCCTGCCGCCATGCCTCCAGCCGCTACCGCGACACCTACATGGACCGCCACCTGCCCCTCTACCGCATCTACCGCCGCATCTTCGCCCGCTGACACCACACTCAAACCGACTCATTTACATCGAATTACGTAAACAAAAATCCACTTGTTCCGTTTTTTAACGTTAATTTTCTTCCACTTATTCCATTTTTTAAGACCTTATTTTACCCACTTATTCCGTTTTTAAGTAACCGTTTTCACCCACTTATTCCATTTAGTTACTATCGCTCGACAAAAACAAAACCAGTTTTTTTGTTTTTGTACTCACTTATTCGTAACTTTGTAGACAAAAAGCAAGTATTATATGGAGGAGCGTGAGCAATGGCATTGGCAGGAGGAGGGAACGGCATGGAGGGGTGCCGGGGTATATCACGTCACGCTGACGGTGCCCTCGCGTGAGCCATTGCTCGGTACTTTGGTGCTCCCGGAGAATGACCCTTCTCAGGCCAGGGTAGAGCGTACGCCATTGGGAAATGCCGTTGTTAATGAGCTTTATGTGATGTGCAATCACTACCCCGAAATACGCATTTTACAATTCTGTTTAATGCCCGACCACTTGCACGCTGTTATTCATGTGACCCGGGCGATGGAAACAAGCATCCGCAGCGTTGTCCGGGGCTATTGGCAAGGAGTGAAGAAGCATGGCAGAGCCTATACTTTGTCTGTTGCTTCCGAATTAAATTCGGAAACAACCAACGAAGGACCTGTTGGCTATCCTTTCCCAGTTTTCACTGAACGCCCGTTCATCCGTCCCTTGTCACGTCGCAGACAATTGCATACAATGATTCATTATGTCAAGATGAACCCTCAACGGTTGGCCGCCAAACGCCTAAAGCCGGGCTTTTTCCGTGTGCAGAATGGAATATATATTGGCTCGCGAAGATATGATGCCGTTGGTAATGTTGCACTGCTGATGCAACAAAGGTTTGATACGGTTCATGTGCGGAGCACGATGGTGAAGGCTGCAGAACACGGCGACGACCAGCAGCTACGCAACTATATGAACAGCCGTGTTTTCATGGCTCGCAAAGGGGTGGTGCAGGTCTCTCCCTTTATCTCACCGCAGGAGAAGCGAGTGATGCAGGTGCTGTTACAGGAAGGGCATCCAGTCATTCTCCTTGCCGACAATGGCTTTCGTGAATATTACAAACCTTCAGATGCCCTGTTCCAAGCGTGTGCCGCAGGCCGCTTGCTCATTCTCAGCCCTTGGCTCTATGAAGAGGGTAAACGCCATATCAGTCGTGCTGAGTGTGTGGCTCTCAACACTATGGCAGACGAAATATGCCAGAGCCTTAATGCTGTAGAGACCACTCAGTTATAACAATAATTATAGGCAGAATTACGCCAAATCTATTTTTCGACACATGGGTTGTGCTGCCTCTTCCGAAATTTGGGGTGATGGCTGCGCCGACGTCGCACGCAGCTCAGTCACTCAATGGTAAAACAAAGTGCTTCGAAGAGGCGTTGTGGGTCTAAGACCCCACTTTGTGTTAAAGACCATGCAAGAACCCCAGCGGGGTGCGCAGCTTGGCCACAGCAATCGGTCGCTGCAAGTGCCTCGAAGAGGAACTTCAACATTATCTGTGTTCCGACACATTAAATTGTCATTTAATCTCTCTGTGAACCTACAAGTAATATTTTCATCAAAAAAAACGCACATTTTTTGTTCTTCACAACAATTTCCGTAACGTTGACCTTCGGTCGAAGTTACATCGCTCGACAAAAACAAAATAAAACCAGTTTTTTTTGTTTTTTTACTCACTTATACGTAACTTTGCACATTCCTAGCAGAAGTCTCATCACAGGAGGTGGGGCTATGGTAGGGAAAACATAGATTAGATGGCGTTTACTTGACGCTTTGTTCTTGACGTATCAGAATCTCGCAAATTCTTTATTATCGAAGTCAAGAATGAGGCAACAGTAGATGTCCAATGTGGGATATGTACATACTATGAGTGACCCTTGGTCTTTCTCATAATACATATCATGCGTGGGCTTCTGCGTTGCTCGTTCAACTTCGATAGGCAATGCGAGAGCCTTGATACGTGGGACGAGTAACAAGTACAGACTCCCGCGCTTTCTATTTGTGTTACAAAGGCTTACGTTTTACAGTCACGCGTGGGGAGTTGCGGGACGCAAATCTTTCATGCCCATGAAAAGAATATATTTTGTTCCGTTAGTGTTGCTTCTGCTCACCTCGTTTCAGTTAAGCGCAATAGAGCTCAAGGTTGGTGAGAGAACTACATTGTATTTAAGCAATCCTCCACAATACCTGGCTGGTTGCATTTGGACAAGTAGCCATCCTTTTGATGTCGTTTTCGACCCCACCCCTGCCTCCTATGCGACATCTGCAACAATTAAAGCAGTAAGGCCATTAGACACAACTTCTCCTTGTATTATTCACTGCGAATACAAATACAATGAGCTAGATCCTATCAGTGGGCGATACATATACCAGCGATCAGGTTATCAGGACTGGTATGTGTATGTCAAAGCAAATGACCCAACTAGCGTTACAATCACACCAGCCTCCACAAGCATATTCGTGGGTGAAAGAGCCAGACTTGAGGCCACGATTTACCCAAGTAACGCATCTACAACTCTTGACTGGTGGTTAGACAAAGTCGATGGAGATGCTTTCTATACACAAAGCCAACAAAGCGTAATCAATGTGACCGGTGAAGCACCTGGTGTAGTATATGCCAATGTGAGAACAAGCAATGGCTTGACAGCAAGATGCAAAATCACCATCAATTCTAAAGATCCCACATCAATCAGCATTACAAGCCCGGGAACAATGATAGTGGGCGACCGGAAAACTCTATATCCAAGCATTCAACCACCAGGAGCCACAACTTCGCTCACATGGAAATCAAGCGATGACAGGATTGTTGAAGTATCCAATGGTGTACTCATTGCTAAATCTAAAGGAACTGCAAAAATTACGGTTACAACTCATAATGGAAAGACATCATCGTGTGATGTTACCGTTAAGAATGCCCCTGAAAAGCCTACTTCAATTAAAATTCCTCCAACATTGACGGTATACACCTCGGTCACCAAGACTATTGACGTGACACTTGCGCCAGATGACGCCGAGAGCACATTAAAATGGTCTTCCAGCGATAGTAACATAGCCTCTGTATCTACAGCCGGAAAAGTTACAGGGAAAAACGCAGGAAAAGCTACCATCACTGTTACCACTGCCAACAATTTATCGGCTTCATGCGAAGTTACTGTAATTGAGATGCCGGCCGGATTGACGTCTTCTAAGATTCAGAATAAAATCAACAACGTCAATAATCTTTTAAATAGAACCATCAACAAAGTACCCACCTCTAAATAAGTAAAACTATGAAACGGTTATATGTAATAATATTTTCCGCAATTCTATTTGCAAGCCTGTTATCGTGCGGCGACGACTCTGAATTGATGTCAAAAGTATTCATTAATCAACCTGATTTGACATGGGGCGCTCCTATGGATGCCATAGAGTCAAAGATGCAGAAATTTGAGTTAATTGATAGTGATGCTCAAAATTTGTATTACGCAGGAGGCGGAATGGAACATGCTATTTCCTATTATTTCGTTGATGGGAAACTCGACGCGTCGCTAGTTACCGTCAGCGCCGACAAAGTTTCCCTAGAAGCACTAGAATCTTTACTAAAAACATATACACATTTAGGCGAATACAGCGGAGCTAATGTGTATTGCAAAGAATCTACAAACACGCTTGCCGTTATTTCCAAAAAGAAAATAAATGGCAACGACTGGTTGTATATCGGTTATTCAAGAATAGAATAATCGAGATATATCAAAGACACGACATGACATAACCAATCTTTCATCATTTAAAACAATCTACTAATTTTTAACAACTTACTCAAAATGAACAGATTCTTAATGAAGTTATGGGTTCTAGCCCTCATAATTCTTAATTCTTCAAAACTATTCGATGTCTGCGCTGCCGACGTTGATGATGGTGTGTACCGTACTCACTTTTTATCGTCATGCATGACTCCTATCAAAGATGACGGCAAAATGGATAAAAGTAATCTAAAAAAGCTGCCACAGGTCATACGCGTTGATATCATCGAGGATTCTAAAGTGAAAATTGTTGTGGGGCAATACCAATCTGGGCGCGATAAACTTATCCCCTCTCAAGAATATGTTATTAGGACTCAAGAATCAGTATTGCTAATTGATAATACAGAAGATAAGCATGTTGTTACAAGCATATTTTTTAAATATGGGACAAAACTGAAATGCATTGATTTCAATGCTATAGATGATAAGGGTTACATATCAATAAGCGATTTGTCTAGTGATTTAATCACGAGAGAAAATGGGATATATTATTTAATTACTCCACTAAGCCTTTTTAGCTCTGAAGAACTAAAAGAATTACCAGCTTCAGTTAAGAGAGAAGCTGAGAATTTCAATTTTTATGAATCTCTTGTGTTCCAAAATCTGTTTTTGGACGGCTGCAACTGGAAGAGTCATAAAGAATAACAATCGCTTAACCCAGTTGTAAGACTCACGATTGGAGATTGATTAATAATCAGATTAAAACAAAACTATATATTCACTATGAAGCTTAAATTGATAACTTTATTAATATTATTATTTGTGCCTGCATTCTTGATGGCGCAAGGGAAATATCGTGTAAATACCACAAAACTAAATGTAAGAGTTTCACCGTCTGTAAAAGCCCGGGCCATAGGGTCGTTAAAAAAAGGTGACTTGGTAATGGTAAAATCCATCGCCAATGGTTGGGCTTTAATCAAGTACAAGTCCAAGGAACGCTATGTGAGTGCAAAATATCTCACTCTGATTTCAGCGGCTGAAGATGAATCCAAGCCCACACAAAAACCAGCCAAGACAGAAACATATAGCTATCAAAAAACTAATGATGAAATCCCACCACGTTCATCTTCCCGAAATCAGGAGGCACAAGAAAAATACTATGATGATGACGATGAAGATCGACTGTCGCTTTTCGTGTCTGGTTTCGCCGGAATGACATCTTTCTCGTGGTCCGGGACTACACCAAAATATGGAATAGCCTATGGTGGCGGTGTCGGTTTAAGATACAAGTACAATCTGTTCAGTCGCAAAATCCCTTCTGGGTTGTTTGGCGACTTGACTGTTGAGTATGCTCATCGTGGCTCAAACGCCTATCCCATCGATTATATTTCTACTCATTTTCAACCCATCGGTTACACTTATTCTTTTAAGCACTCAATAGGTGTTTTTGTTAAAGCCGGAGGATATTTCGCATACCCGATTTCAGGCAGTATTGGTCGTTATAATACAAGAATGGATTATGGACTTTCTGGTGCTGTAGGATTTCGGTTTAAACGATTTGAATTGAGTGGATCTTACGACTATGGATTCGCCGATATTACAGATAACGCCCCTGTCGAATTAAAAAATATGGGAGCTATTCTTACTTTATCTTACCATTTTAAATTAAAATAGCATGGATAATCTATTACAAAGTCGCCGTGCATTCTTTAAGAATCTGGCGAGCAAATCATTACCCATACTTGCAGGTATTTCATTAGGACCCATCCTATTTTCATGTGATACCGACGATGAACCTCTCAATAGAGCATTAGCAGGCAATAATGGTGGCTCTTCTTGTTCTTCTTGCGGCAACGGGTGCGGGACGAATTGCAGCAGTAACGCAACATCCTCGCCATGTTCTTCTTGTGGCAACGGGTGCGGCACGAATTGTAGCAGTAACGCAACAAGTAATTGTTCTGACTGTTCGAGGCAGTGCGCCAGCAATTGTGAAACAGGTTGTGACAACGGTTGTTATTATGACTGTAAAGTGAGTTGTGGTGGTGGATGTGATAGAGCTTGTTATAATTGTTCTGCAATGTGCAGTTCTAGTTCAAAGGTCGCTTGCTCTAGTTGTGGCGCAGCGTGCAAAAATAACTGCTCAACAACTTGTCAATTGGGTTGTTATCAACAACTCAAGAATAATTGATGTCTAAAGTTTATTGGAACTTAAACAAAGTCTTTAAGAAGACAATTTAATAATCAAATTTCAACATTTTACTCTTATGGAAAAGAACAAAACTAATGAAAATGTGCAGTCACGCCGTCAGTTTTTCAAGCGTGCTGCCCAGGGGGCACTGCCCATTCTTGGAGCTGCCCTTCTGAGCCAGATTCCATTCATCTCCCATGCCCAAGAAAGCCAAAACGAGATGGGATGTCGACTAAATTGTAGTGGTATGTGTAGAGATAACTGCCGCCTGAATTGTACTGGAACTTGCAAAAGAAATTGTGGCGGGAACTGCACTGGGACATGTCACGGCACATGCAAAACCTCATGTATTCGAGGTTCCAAATAGTATCGCCTTTAAAGGCTCCGCTCCACTTTGGTGGGGTGGAGCCTTTGAACTGCAACAAGCAAATATAAAATCCCATGAAAAAAGATCAGCAATTACAATCTCGGAGAGAGTTCTTGAGAGGTGCATCACAAAAGATTCTCCCTATTCTAGGATTTCTCATGATTCCTGGGCAATCTCTATTTGCAAAGAGCATCTCTGCCACCGGTTGCGGAGGAACTTGCAGCGGAGATTGCTATAGATCATGTGGAGGCTCATGCCAAAATAGTTGTTTGGGCTTTTGCGAGACTTCGTGCATGTATACTTGTGATAGAGCTTGTGTGGAATCATGCGATTCTCTTTGCACTCAGGCATGTGCCGACGATTGCACTTATACTTGCGATGGGACATCCGATGCGGCCAAAAACTGCAAAGACTGTAATCATTCTTGCTCAAAGACCTGTAAAAAAGGATGCAAAGACAGCTGCGACACCACTTGCAAAGGTTCATGTTACAAGGGGTGCAAAGACAGTTGCGACACGACATGTAAGGGTGAATGTGTGAAGGCTTGCAAGGGAACTTGCAAAGGGAGTTGCGGTGGCAACTGCGGCTGGGCTTGCGTCGGTCGATGCCAAAACACGTGTTCCGGTTGTTTAGGCACATGCATGGGAACTTGCTTTGGCTCTTGCTTTTATTCTATGTATTACTAGTTTATTATTGCTTATGAACAGAAGACAATTTTTACGAAAAGCGGCAGGCTCTTTATTGCCGATACTTGTTGGCATAACTGTGGGATTAAATTCACCGTTGATAGTCTCAGCACAAATAAAGCCGACAAATTGCAACAGTTCGTGCCAGCAGACGTGTAGAGCAATGTGCATCGGAATGTGCCGCGATACGTGTAGAGCAATGTGCTTCGGAATGTGCCGCGGTGGTTGTACAGGTTGTGCAAATACGTGCGGAAGAACATGTGGTCATGGTAGCTCTTGTATGGCCTGTTGCTGTGGACGTTGTGCCAACGGTTGTAAGTCAACTTGCATGGGAAGCAATGCAATGAAAACTGACTCTAGTCAAGTCGCTAAGCCCGATTCCATAAAATTAAAATGAATGGTATGAACGAAGATAATAAACCCTTTAAAGAAAATGACCCTGGTTGGCAGGGGGGAGTTGCCAAGAACATTACGTTTATTGTGACGAAGGACTGCCAGCTGGCCTGCAAGTATTGTTACCTTGTGGGCAAGAACGAGAAGGAGCGAATGTCGTGGGAGACCGCCAAGGCGGCTATTGACTATATCCTGGGGCACGAGGCCGACTTCCCGGAGGCGAGCGTGGTGTGGGACTTTATCGGTGGCGAGCCATTCCTTGAGATTGAGTTGATCGACAAGATTTGCGACTATTTGAAAACGGAAATGTTCCGCTTGCGACACCATTGGTTCGACAGCTATCGCTTCTCGTTCTCGACCAACGGCATCAACTACCACACCGACAAAGTGCAGGATTTCATCAAGAAGAATCACACGCACCTGTCGATAGGCATCACCATCGACGGCACACGCCGCAAGCACGACCTGAACCGCATCTGGAAAGGCGATGGACCGGAGCGCGGCTCCTACGACGACGTGGTGCGCAACATCCCGCTGTGGCTGGAGCAGTTCCCCGGCGGCGGCACCAAGGTAACCATCAGCAGTGCCGACATTCCCTACATCTGCGAGAGCGTGCTGCACCTTTACAGCCTAGGCATCCATGAGGTGAACATCAACTGCGTATTTGAGGATGTGTGGAGCGAGGGTGACGACAAGCGCTTTGAAGACCAACTGATGCAACTGGCCGATGCCATCATCGACGGCGGTTACTATCAAGACTATGCCTGTTCGTTTTTCAGCGAGCACATCGGCAAGCCGCTCGACCCTGAGCTGGAGAATCAGAACTGGTGCGGTGCAGGCAAGATGCTGAGCGTGGATGCGGCGGGCAACTTCTATCCCTGCACACGTTTTGCGGCCTACTCGCTGCGTGAGAAACGTCCCATCATCATCGGCAACGTGCGCGACGGCATCGATAAGAACAAGTTGCGCCCCTTCCTCACGCTCGACCGCCTGACGCAAAGTCCGCGTGAGTGCATCGACTGCGAGGTGGCCAGCGGATGTGCTTGGTGCCAGGGCGAGAACTACGACGCGGCTGCCACGCCCACCGTCTATCAGCGAGCCACCGCCATCTGCCTGATGCACAAAGCCCGAGTGCGCGCCAATAACTACTACTGGAACCGCTTGTTCCGCAAGCTGGAACTGGAAGGGGAGCGTGAACAATGGGAGAAGAACAAACCGGAGTCTAACGATGTAATCTGTTGATGCCATGTTACAGTATATGATTATCCTGCTGGACGATACCAGCACTTCGTTTTGCCACTATGAAGTGAACAAAACAGAGCGACACCTGATCAGCCTTGATGACTTGCGAGCCGGAATACGTCTGGCCATGATCGAGAACCTGAACGTGCAGATGGTCTATCCCGACTATGAATTGCCTCAAGAATATAAAGAGTTGATCAACACCATCGACCATAGCGACATCGTTCCCATAGCATTAAACCACAATGATGCCGATGTGGTTGTCACCGACGGGTGGAACAGCACACCGCCGGCAGGTGGCGTGGCTGTGATACGCACCACGCTGGCCGAATTGCTACAGCATGGCGAAGACGTGAGCAAGTGGCTTGCAACCGTAACACGATTGAATATCGTCATTACCGATGTTGCTTCGTTCACCGACGATGACCAAAAAGCATACAGCAATTTCTTGAACCTGCTGGGTGAAAACATTGACAAACTATATGTGAATGGAGCTTCGCCTCAACTGAATCTGCTCACCGACCGCATGATGCTCAGCGCCATGAACAACTGCGGTGCCGGCGACACGTGCATCACGCTGGCTCCTAACGGCAAGTTCTACGTGTGCCCGGCTTTCTACTATGAAAATCCCGATGAAAGCGTAGGTGATTTGGAAAATGGCATCAACATCCCCAACAAGCAACTCTACAAGTTGGACTATGCGCCACTATGCCGACAGTGCGACGCATGGCACTGCAAGCGATGCGTGTGGCTCAACAGACAGCTCACGCTGGAAGTGAACACGCCCGGCCGCGAGCAATGTGTGATGTCCCACTTAGAGCGCAACGCATCGCGCCAACTGCTGACGAGCATCAGGCAAAAGGGCACTTTCTTGCCCGACAAGCCTGAGATTACTGAGATAGATTACCTAGATCCATTTGACAAAATCAAGAATTAATCATAATAACAAACAAATAGTATGGCAAAGAAAAAAGTAGGACAGGTAACACCTGTCGAGCGCGACGAGATTCAGCGGCTATTTGAACGCCGTAATGGGTTGAATGAACTGGCCAAGATTCTCACGGCCGATAATGCGGAACTATACGAGCGTCTGGTAACCGATATGGGCGAGACAGGCACAAAGTTCCAGCAATGGTGGGACACGATGGCCCAGAAATATAGCTGGGAAAGCATCCCCGACGGCAACTGGGAAATCAACTTCGACACTTGTGAAATCTTTTTAGTTACGCCCGAAGTATGACACTTGCAATGATTGGAACCACCGAGCTGCTGCTCGTTGGCGGACTGGCTCTGCTGCTATTTGGCGGAAAGAAACTGCCCGAGATGATGCGTGGACTGGGACAAGGGGTGCGCGAGTTCAAAAAGGGAGTGAACGACATCAAGGAACCGATTGCCGAAGACACGGAACAATCGGAGGAAAATGAAACTTCGGAATCGACCAAAGACACACCATCGGCATGAGCGATGATCAAATGATGACATTCGGCGGGCACCTGGAGGTGCTCCGCCGAATGATGTTTCGCATTCTGGGTGTGACACTGATGCTGGCAGTGGTGATATTCTGTTTCAAAGAAACCACCTTCAGCATTCTGTTTGCGCCCAGCAACAGCGAGTTTGTCACTTATCGGTTCATCGAGCGACTATGTGCAGCCGTGGGCATCAACTTCCACTTTGCTCCCTATAACGTGGCTCTCATCAACACCGAGTTGTCGAGCCAATTCATGACGCACCTCACCACTTCAATCTATCTGGCTCTGTTAGGCGCATCGCCCTATATCGTGGTAGAATTGTTTCGATTCATCACTCCGGCACTCTACGACGATGAAAGGCGCTACAGCGTAGCTATCGCAATAGCGGTTTATTCCCTGTTCATTTTGGGTGTGCTCATGAGTTATTATGCGCTCTTTCCATTTGCATTCCGCTTTTTAGGCACATATCAAGTGGATGCACGAGTGGTGAACCAAATCAACTTGGATTCCTATATCACCACCTTTACTACGCTTACATTTTTAATGGGTGTCGTGTTTCAAATTCCGGTGGTGACTTTTTTCTTGGCAAAGATGGGAATTGTCGATGCCGCAATGATGGCACACTATCGGCGTCATGCACTGGTGCTGATTGCGCTGGTAGCAGCGATCATCACCCCACCCGATTTACTCACGCTGGTACTGGTTACGGTGCCCATGTATGCGCTTTACGAAGTGAGTATTCATGTGGCGGCGCACGTCACCCCCACCGAATAATCTCAAACTCCCCAAATCTTGATATTTCTTTGAGATTTGGGGATTTTTTATACCTAAATTCCCCAAATGAATGTCAGTAAGACAGCAAATTACCAATATTTCAATAGCCCTGAAAATCTTCTCTCTTTTTGAAGAACTATATCATTTTGCTTGTTATTAATTGAGCTATAACCCATTTTTTATGGCTTATAGCCAAGAACATTTCGGGGTCATATCTGCAAATCCCTACAATTTATCCGCAAATAAATGTTCCAAGTTCACCGTTTGATCTATGACTCCAGCATTGGCATTAAGCTTTAATCCCCATGGTGTTATTAAGGTCATGTGCAAGGCATATCGAGTCTTCGTCACACTGCGAAACGTAGAACAACGTTCACGAAGTTCCTTATTGTATTTTGGGGTAATTTCATAGTCGTATGCTGAATATTTCATTTCACAGAGATTTATTACTTTGTCACGACGGGTTATAAGCATATCTATCTGTGCACCAGTGGTATATTGATCACCAGCAAAACGCCATGAACTCACCTCTGTTTGTACGCCAGCAATGCCTAAGGCCTGTTTGATTTGTGGAACATGCAACAGACACACTTGCTCAAATGCGATACCAGTCCAGGTACGTCTTGAAGGACTGTCAATAAGATTTGTCCAATGGTGTTCGTCTTTGCCATTATACCTTTCCACAAATCTTTTGTAGAAAAGAATGGATAAGTCTGTGAGTTGATACAATGCATCACGCTCCTTCTTGCCAAATGCACTATATTTTCTGATAAAATCGCAATTTACAAGATTCTTCAGAGCCTTGGTTAGTGTCCCATTTGCACTCACTTTGGCTTGAGCTACAATCTCCTGCCGAGTAATGCCCATATTCTTTTTACTGATGGCATCTACTATACGTATATAGAAATCTGAATCCTTGAACAACGACCTAAAGAGGAATTCATATTCATCATGAAGTGGCGCACCTTCACGGAAAAACATTTCGTCAACATTAGCATCAAGACTCAGATTCTTTTTCAACATACTCAGGTAAAGAGGTACTCCTCCAAATACCATGTAAGCGTCAAGAACAAGAAAACGATCCCAATCCACGCCATTCGATTTTAGCAAAGCTTCTGATTCATGAAGATTAAATGGAGCGAGATAAATACGCTCAGTTGTACGGTTATAAAGTCCACCCTTACCGCTTATAAATTTGTCTGTCATCCATGTTGTAGCACTTCCGCAAACAATCATCTTAAGGTTGTCTTGCGTAGATCCCCAACTATTCCAAAACCATTCAAATGCTTTCAGGAATTGTCCAGATGGAACATCGAACCAAGGCAATTCGTCGAGGAAAACAATGATGCGTTTCTTTCGCAACCCCTTTAAGTAGTCACGTAAAGCGGTGAAAGCATCCATCCATGTTTCAATGGGAGGTATAGCTTTGCCATCTTTGGAATTTTGGCGGAGCATATCACAGAAAGCATCCAGTTCTTCTTGCTTACTGCCTTCGAAGATGCCTGTAGCATAATAATCAAACTTCTCATTGAAGAATTCCTTTACAAGAAAAGTCTTTCCTATACGCCTACGTCCATACACAGCAACCAGCTCTGCCTTATTTGAGTTGAATACTGAACTCAGCTTTTCTAGTTCTTTTTTCCGTCCGATGATTTTCCGTATCATACCTTTAAGATTTATGGGAACAAAGGTACAAATTTTAATTTAAGCAATCGAATAAAATGAAATAAAATTGAGCTATAACCCGAAAAAAAATCGAGTTATAGCTCAAAACATACCAAAATCCATGTGCTGCCCGAAGGCTGACTTGATGGAGTTGAACTACAGGCGAGTTCTATAATAAGAAAAGTAAAACACGACCCTCGTTGAATAATCTCAAATTCCCCAAATGTCGGTATTTTTTTGAGATTTGGTTAAAATCGCTTGCCAAATTCCCCAAATATCACTAGGCCGGGGGTTAACGGGCGAGCCAGTCACTCAGGTCCTGAAGCATGGGCAGGTGATAGCGGAAACTGGACTTGATGCCCCAGCCGTGGCCTCCGCTGGGATAAATGTGGATGGCGCTGGGCACGCCGCAGCGCACCAGCGCCTCGTAGTAGCGGGCCGAGTTGAGCACAGGCACATCACCATCGTCGGCACTGGCAGCGATGAAGGCGGGCGGCGTGTCGCTGCTCACTTGCAGTTCGTTGCTGTAGTAGCGCTTCAGCTCGGCACTGGGATGCTCGCCCATGAGGTTACGGCACGACCAGTGGTGCGTGAACGAGTCGTCGGTGGTAATGACCGGATAGAGCAGGATTTGAAACGCCGGGCGCAATGCTTCGGGCGCATGGGTGGCGACGGTAGCGGCCAGATGTCCACCGGCCGACGACCCCATGATGCCTATCTGATCCGGATCTATGCCCCACTCCTGCGCATGCTGGCGGGTGAGGCGGATGGCCTCCAGCACATCTTCGGCAGGCACCTGGTGGTGTCCGTGCGGCAAGCGGTAGAGCAGCACCAGCGCGGCAATGTTGCGGCTGGTGAAAAATTCTTTCCACTCAAATCCCTCGTGATACATGGCCAGTCCGCCATAGGCTCCGCCGGGGCAGATGACCACGGCGCGCGACGGCTTGCCACGCTCAGGCAGGAACACATGCAGTTGGGGCTTGACGTCGCGATCGTTGTCGGCCGCCAGATGGGCATAGTCCACGCCGTTGTGGGTGGGAGCGCCATCGGGCCACAGGTCGATGACGATGTGGTCGCCCAGCCGGTCGCTATCCCATGAGCGAGCGCCGACTGTGATGGCGACAAGTGCCAGCAAGCAAGAGAGTAGTTGTTTCATAAACTTGAATGTTGGAAATGATTGCGGGGAATGATGGTGGGTTACACGGTGGGCAGGGCAATGCCGTCGAGCTGGCGGTAGAGGTTGAGCGCGTAGATGTCGGTCATGGCGCTGATGTGGTCGAGCACGGCCTGAATTTTCTCAAACAGCGTGGGGGCATGCACGTCGTACTGCTGCGGGAACTTGTTGAGCAGCAGTTGCGAGTAGTTGCGTTCGGGGTGCAACACGGCATCGATGAGCTTTTCCAGCAGCAAGTTGATGATGCGGTTACCTGCCAAGTCCACATCCACCACATAGCTGGCACGATATAGGCGCTCATAGGCCAGGTGGCTGCACTGCTCGTAGCCGGCAATGGCCAGCGGCGAGATGTGGTCGATGAGCGATCCCTCAAAGCGCCCCTGCATGATTTCCTCTTCATGCTCCACAAAGGTGGCGGCACATTCCTGCACCAGCAGCCCTACGATGCACGAGCGCAGATAGGCGATTTTCTCGTTGGGGTCGGCCACAGTATCCATCACCTCGCGCATGTGCTCTTGGCGCTCGGCAGGGAAGAATGCCAGCAGCAGGTCGATGGTCTCGTCGGTGCCGATAATCTTGAGCTTGTGTCCGTCCTCGATGTCCATGATTTGGTAGCAGATGTCGTCGGCGGCCTCGACCAGATACACCAGCGGATGGCGGGCATACCGCTCCTCGCCTAGCCTGATGAGGCCCAGCTCGGTGGCGATGCGCTCAAAGACTTCCTTCTCGGTGGTAAAAAAGCCGAATTTTCCTTTCTTACCAGCTTGCGACGACGAGAATGGATACTTGACAATGGAGGCCAGCGTGGAGTAGGTCATGGCGAATCCACCGGCACGGCGCCCGTTGAAGCGGTGCACCAGCGTGCGCAGCGAGTTGGCGTTGCCCTCGAAGTGAATCAAGTCGTTCCACTGCGACGCGGTGAGCTGGTCTTTGAGTTCCAGTCCCCTACCCTCACTAAAGTAAGCTCCGATGGTCTTCTCGCCCGAATGGCCGAAAGGCGGATTGCCCAAGTCATGTGCCAGACAAGCCGCGGCCACAATCTCGGTAATGTCGCGCAGTCGCTCGGCCCAGGGCTCACCGGCATATTTATCCTTGAGCCGCAGTGCCACTTCGCCTGCCAGCGATTTGCCCACACTCGACACTTCCAGGCTGTGAGTGAGGCGGTTGTGCACAAAGATGCTGCCTGGCAGGGGGAACACCTGCGTCTTGTTCTGCAGCCGGCGGAAGGGCGACGAGAACACCAGCCGGTCGTAGTCGCGCTCGAAGTCGCTGCGCACACCACCCTTACTGTCGTGGCGGTCTTCCTGCCCCAGCCGCTTGTCACAAATCAGTCGGTCCCAATTCATTCGGTTCATATTCGGCGTTTTATTTAAGATGGCTAGAAAATGGATTCGGCAGTCTCGGTGGTGAGCAGTTCCAGCGCTTTAAGCCCCATCACCGAGTTGCCCTTAGCGTTGAGTCGCGGGCTCCACACCGCCACCGAGTAGGTGCCGGGGTTCACGGCTGCGATGCCGCCACCCACACCGCTCTTGCCGGGCAGGCCCACCAGATAGGAAAAGTCGCCCGCCTCGTCATAGAAGCCGCACGTCTGCATGATGGCATTAATACGTTTCACCTGCGACACAGTGAGTTCCACACCGGCAAAGCTGAACGGCCGCCGATGGTCGGCAAAGGGGCGGAACGCCTGTGCCAACTCGCAGCAATTCATTTCCACCGAGCAGCACAGGAAATAGAAATGCAGCACATCGCTGATGTGGTTGCGGATGTTTCCGTGATGCTTGAGCAGGTTGGCGATGGCCGTGTTCAGATAGGCCTGCCGCTCCTCACTGCGCGCCACTTCGTGGTCATAGTCCACAAAACTGCCACTCATTTCGCGCACGAAACTGATAAATTCCTTCTCGGGGTTGCTCAGGCGGCTGATGAGCACATCGGCCATGACCAGCGCACCGGCATTGATAAACGGATTGCGCGGCTTGCCGTGCTCATATTCCAGCTGCACCAGCGAGTTGAACGAAGTGCCGCTCGGTTCCTTGCCCATGCGCGTCCACAGGTTGTCGCCTTCCATGCTCAGGCACATGGCCAGCATAAACACCTTGGTGATACTCTGCACCGAAAAGCGCGTCTGCGCTTCGCCCACCTGCGCTACAGCATCGTCGCCCACCGGCACGATGCAGATGCCAAACTGGTCGGGGTTCACCTCGGCCAGCGCCGGAATGTAGTCGGCCTGTTTCCCGACACCCATCAGCGGCAGCGCACCCTCATATATTTTCTCTAAAACTTTCTGATAATCCATGGTTTTACATCATTAAATTTCCCTGGCAATGAGCCACTTGAGTGCCCATTGCCCGAAATGGATTGCAAAGTTAGTGCAAGTTGAGCGAAAAAGCAAAGTTTACTTTGATTTTTCCGAAACGCCGCCTAACTTGGGCCGACAGGCCAACGTTAGTGCAAATCGAGCGAAAAAGCAAAGTTTACTTTGATTTTTCCGAAACGCAGCCTAACTAGAAGGGCAACGTGGAGAATGCAAACAAACTTGTAAGATTCTATCTACCAAAAGGAACTGATTTTGACGCCGTTAGCAACGCCACTATACATAAAATACAAAGAAAATTGAACTCAAGACCAAGAAAAAAACTTGATTTCAGCACACCTCTAAAAGAGTTCTTCAAACATTTTCTGTAAATTTGCAACATAATATGCATTTGCTTGTTGACTCTACAGCAAAAATTAAATGTTGTTTAATTTTGCTTTCACCTTGCTCAATATTTGGCTTTTCGCTCGCTTATTCGTCATGTTGACCTTCGGTCGAAATTACTTCCGCTCGGAAATGCTCAAATAAATTTTGATAATATTGGCGGCGGTTCAGCAAAAATTAAATGTTGTTTAATTTTGCATTCACCTTGCTCAATATTTGGCATTTCGCTCGCTTATTCGTAATTTTGCAGGTTGAATTTTTTGTAAACAACTTTTCACGTGGAAACAAGGTATATTTTTGTAACTGGCGGTGTGGTATCCTCCCTAGGCAAGGGTATCATCTCGTCATCGCTCGCTCGATTGCTGCTTTCGAGAGGTTTTAAAGTCACCATCCAGAAGTTTGACCCCTACCTGAACATCGACCCCGGCACGCTCAACCCCTATGAGCACGGCGAGTGCTATGTGACTGTAGACGGTCATGAGGCCGACCTGGACTTGGGGCACTACGAGCGATTCACCAATATCAAGACCACACGCGCCAACAACATCACCACCGGCCGGGTCTATCAGAGTGTTATCGACAAAGAGCGCCGCGGCGACTACCTGGGCAAAACGGTGCAGATTATTCCTCACATCACCGATGAGATTAAGCGCAACGTGAAGTTGCTGGGTTCAAAGGGCGAATACGACTTCGTCATCACCGAGATTGGCGGCACCGTGGGCGACATCGAGTCGCTGCCATTCCTCGAAGCTGTGCGACAGATTCGCTGGGAACTGGGCAACAAGTGCGTGTGTGTGCACCTCACCTACGTACCTTTCATCAAAGCCGCCAAGGAGCTTAAGACTAAACCCACACAGCACTCGGTCAAGCAGTTGCAGCAAGTGGGTATCCAGCCCGATGTGCTGGTGTTGCGCACCGAGCACGACATCCCCGCCAGCATGCGTCGCAAGGTGGCCCAGTTCTGCAATGTGAGCCCCGATGCCGTGATTCAGAGCATCGACGCTCCCACTATCTATGAGGTGCCCTTGATGATGCTCGACCAGCATCTCGACACCATCATTCTGGAGAAGACCGGAACGCCCTACCACGGCGAACCCGACCTAACCAAGTGGAACCAATTCCTTGACAAGCTGAACAATGCCAAAGAGTTGGTACACATCGGCCTCGTTGGAAAATATGTTGAACTGCAAGATGCCTATAAGTCGATTGACGAGGCCCTGCTGCAAGCGGCCACCTACAACGACCACAAGGTGAAAATCACCTATATTAATAGCGAGCGCCTCAACGAGGCCAACGTGGACCAATTACTCAGCTCGCACGACGGCATCGTGATTGCACCCGGATTTGGGCAACGTGGCACCGAAGGCAAATTCGTGGCCTTGAAGTGGTGCCGCGAGCACGACGTGCCCACCTTTGGCATCTGTCTGGGCATGCAGTCGATGGTCATCGAATATGCCCGCAACGTGATGGGCATGCCCGATGCCAACAGCGTGGAGCTGGATCCCACCACCGCCCACAATGTCATCGACCTGATGGAAGAGCAGAAGAGCGTGACCAACATGGGTGGCACCATGCGACTGGGAGCTTACGCCTGCCGCCTGCAAGAGGGCACAAAGGTTGCAAAAGCCTATGGAACGCTCGACATCGAGGAGCGCCACCGCCACCGCTTCGAGTTCAACGAAGACTACCGCGCACAGTTTGAGGCCGCCGGCATGAAATGCGTGGGCGAGAACCCGCAGACACATCTGGTGGAAGTGGTGGAAGTGCCCGACAAGCGATGGTACATCGGTACGCAATATCATCCCGAATACAGCAGCACCGTGGTGAGTCCGCACCCACTGTTCATGGACTTTATCCGCGCTGCCATCGCTTATCAAAACGAAAAAGAAACCAAGTAATAACCAAGAACCTCCGGCACGTGGCCGGAGCAGATTTTTACACCGTAATATTGATATATGGATAAAAACACCATCACTGGAATGTTGCTCATGTGCGCCGTGATTTTCGGCTTCATGTGGCTCAACTCGCCCAGCGAGGCCGAGCGAGCCGAGATGCAGCGACAGCAGGATTCCATTGCCCGTGTGCAAAAAGAGGCTAAAACCAAAGCCGCCAGCGCCACCATAGACATGCTCAATGTCGACGAGGTGAACCAACTCAAGAATGTGCTTGCACAGATGAAGGCCGACTCCACCGGACAACAGGCCATCATCGACCGCGAGGGCGTGAAGGTTTCACTGGCTGGCAACGACTTGACCGGTACCATCGCACTGGCCGACACCACGCTCAACTTCGACGAGGTGCTCTCCAGCACCAGCGCCAATCCTGTCTTGCACAACCAGGCTGTGGCTGCCGTCAAGAAAGCCATGGACAGTTACTTGAAGAACGGCTCGTTTGCCAACTTTCTGAGTGGAACCGAGCAAATTGTGAAACTGCAAAATGACTCTCTGCTGGTGGAAGTATCCACCAAGGGAGGCGTAATCTCTCGCGCTTCACTCAAAGCCTACAAGGCATTTAACGCCCCCATGGTAGAAGTGTTCACTCCGGGTGAAAACAATTACAGTTTCACACTGAGCAACAACACCCAGCGATTTGAAACCAAAGACTTCTATTTCACTCCCGAACAGGTGACCGACACCAGTGTGGTGATGAGTCTGGACCTGGGCGGCGGCGCCAAGTGGTCGCTGCGCTACAGCCTGGAACCGAAGTCCTACATGGTGCGCATGGCCATGGAGCAGACCGGCATGCAAAGCATCATCCCGCTCAATATCAACAGCGTGGACTTCAACTGGCACCAAAAGATGGCACGCCACGAAGAAGGAAAAATGTTTGAGGAGCGCAACTCGGCCATCTACTACAAGTACTATGGCGACGGCGACGTGGAATATACCAAGGAAAGCGGCGACGACGAGAAGGACATCAAAGACAAACTCAAGTGGATTTCCACCAAGAACCAGTTCTTCAGCGCCGTGCTCATCGCCGACAGCCTTTTCAGCGGAGCTCAACTCACCAGCAAGGAAATGCAGAAGGGCACCGAAGAGTATCAGAAGTATCTCAAGGACATGACCATACGCACGTCCATCCCCTATGCGAGCGACAAGGCCAGTCCAGCGGCTTTCTACTTCTACTTGGGTCCCAACCGATACCACACGCTCTCGGTCATGGACAAGTTCTCGCCCGGCGAAGACCTGAAACTCACCAAGCTCATCCCGCTGGGATGGAAGCTCTTCCGCTGGATCAACACAGGTGTGATTATTCCCGTGTTCAACTGGCTGGGCAAGTTCATCAGCAATTACGGCATCATCATCTTGCTGCTCACCATTCTCATCAAGCTCGTGCTCTCGCCGCTCACGTTCAAGAGCTACATGTCGCAAGCCAAAATGCGCATTCTGGCTCCCGATGTGGCTGCCATCAACGAGCAATACCCCAATCAGGAGGATGCCATGAAGCGCCAGCAGAAGACCATGGAGCTCTACAGCTTGGCCGGTGCCAGCCCCTTCGGCGGCTGCCTGCCCATGCTGCTGCAGATGCCCATCCTCATTGCCATGTTCACGTTCTTCCCCTCGTGTATCGAGCTGCGCGGACAGTCGTTCCTGTGGGCCAACGACCTTTCGGCTCCCGACAAGATTGTGGAGTGGACCGGACAAATTCCGTTCATCACCAACTACTTCGGCAACCACATCAGCCTGTTCTGCTTGCTCATGACGGTGACCAACATCATCTACACCTATCTCACCATGCAGTCGCAGAGCCAGCAGAACGCCATGCCCGGCATGAAGTGGATGATGTATCTGATGCCCATCATGTTCCTCGTGTTCTTCAACAATTACGCGTCGGGCTTGAGTTACTACTACTTTATCTCACTGCTCATCACCATCGCGCAGACCTATCTGTGCCGCTTGTTTGTGAGCGAAGACAAAGTGCGTGCCCAGATTGCCGAGAATCGCAAGAAGCCCAAAAAGAAAAGTGGTTTCATGGCTCGCCTCGAGGAAGCTCAGCGCCAGCAACAAGCCATGCTGCGCGAACAGGAAAAGCGCAAGGGAGGCAAGAGCAAAGCGCGTCGATGATTGGCACACTATTTGCATGAATTGTCAACGACAACGATTTTAGTAACAATTAATACACATCAGTTATGGTACAGTATCAATGTCCTAAATGTCACAGCCAGTTCACCACAGCCGAGCAGGTGAACACCGTTCGCTGCCCCTATTGCGGCAACGAGTTCCAAGTGATCACGGGTCAACCGGGTCAGCAACCGCCACAATTCGGCCAGCAGCAACAGTACGGTCAGCAGCCTCAGTACGGCCAGCCTCAGTATGGCCAGCAGCCCCAGTACGGGCCGCAGATGGCTTATGGCCCGCAACCGGCCGACATCGGCGTGTTTGATGCCGGACCGTCGGGCAAGAGCCGCGGTGTGGCCGGCCTGCTCGCCATCCTCTTAGGCTATTTGGGAGTACACTACTTCTACCTGGGCAAAACCGGTGGTGGCTTCCTGTGCATCCTGCTCTCCTGCGTCACCTGCGGATGCTGGTCGATTCTCACGCTCATCCAGGGCATCTTGATGATGACCATGAAATCCGACGATTTTGAGCGTAAATACGTCTACAGCACCTCCACGATGCCACTGTTCTGATGGCGCGTGCAGGCCGAAAAAGCACCTCTTCACCAAGGCCCGACTACATCAAGTGGGCCTTGGTGGCGGGAGCGGCGATTATCGTAGTTCTCGTTGGTTTTTTAGCCCGGCGCTACTGGTGGCACCCCACCGTGAACGTAGACAAATACCCCATCAAGGGCATCGACGTGTCGGGACATAACTCCATCACCGACTGGAACGCGGTGGCGCAAAGCGGCATCACATTTGTCTACATCAAGGCCAGCGAAGGCGCATCCTACACCAATCCGCACTTCCATCAGCAATACACCGGAGCCCGCAAGGCCGGACTGATGGTGGGCTGCTACCACTTCTTCCGCAAAAACCGTGACGGCGTGGCGCAGGCATCACACTTCATCGCTTCGGTGGCCAGGCTCCAGCTCGACCTGCCGCTGGTGGTCGACGTGGAAGACTGGAACGGAGACCGGGGCATAGACGAGGCCACCACGCGTCGGCGGCTCACCGACATGGTTTCCACGCTCGAGCGACACGGATTCAAGGTGATGATCTACACCAATGGCGACGGACACAAGGCCTATTACCTGCCCGCGCTCGACGGCCACGACCTGTGGCTCAGTTCGTTCAACGAGCCCGAAAAGATGCAACACGTGGGGCACCGCATACAGCAGTACAGCCACTGGGGCACCATCGACGGCGTGGAGGGCGACGTGGACCTCAACGTGTTCATGGGCTCCAAGCAAGAATGGAATCAATGGCTCGATTCACTTCAATTGAATCCCTAATTATCAACGACTATGGCACGAAAATTATCTTCTCTGCTCGCTCTGCTGATTTGCAGCTTGGCTGCTCAGGCTTCTATCTACACCTGGAGCAAATACAACCTCACCTTTGAGGTGCCTGACAACGGATTCGTCACCTATAGTTCCAACACCCGATTCGAGATTCAGTGGGACGAAATGGTGATGACGGTGCACCTGTATAATAAGGACAAGAGCGACGACAAATTCCTGCGCGAGAACTTGCAACGCAAAGCGCTGAGCTACAACATGTACGACCTCAAGCAAGGCAAGAGCAAGGTCAAAGGATTCAAGGGACTGAACATCTCCGGCACCATGCCCGACGGCTCGCGGGCCATCATCGCCGACCTTATCTCCAAAAAGCAAAACCTGATTGTGGAAATCACCATCAACTACCTCTACGGCAACCGCGAGGTGGTGGACGACATCATCAAGAGCTTCGCCGAAAACAAAAAACAGCAGCCCAACCACGAGAAGAAGCGCCAGCGCGTGCAGTCGAAACAGGAGGCCGACAGGCAGAACAAACAAGAAAAGAAACAGCCCGCCACGCCACGCCGCGACGAAGGCCCCCTCTATGATGCCTAAATAATCATTCAACACAAAAAAGACACAACCAGCATGAAAAAGATACTCCCAACTCTAGCCGGCATGGCAATCACAGCAATAGCGGCCTGCGCACAAACCCAGGCCGACTATCTGCTCTTCCCGCTCATCTTTGAACAGCAGCAGACCCTCGACGAATCCATCACGGCACCACCGCTGCAGGCCGAGCAAGCCGACGCCTACCAGCTCGACGCTCACGACCAGTGGCTCAAGCAGGCACAGCAGCTCTCGCGCCACATCCATGCCACCCGCTATCGCGCCATGATGGCTCACCCGCAACTCGTGGCCTACAACGAGCACTCGCTGCCCGAGCCACCCGAAGAGTATGAGCTCACCGCCGACCCGTCGCAGGGCATGCTCACCATCGCACCGCCGCAAGTGGCGCAGCCGGTGGAAACCACCATTGCCGAGCCACCTGTCAACGTGCGCAACTGGCTGCACACCTTCCAAAGCTCGCTCCACTTCACACAAGCCTACATCAGCGACAACTGGTATCAGGGCGGTGAAAACAACTTCAACATCCTGGCCGACCTCAAGTGGGAGTGCAACCTCAACCAGGAGAAGCATCCCAAGTGGCTCTTCAACAACATGGTGGCCTACAAGCTGGGCGTGGCCACCGCACCCGGCGACTCACTGCGCAAATACATGATCAACGAGGACAACTTCCTCTACACCTCGCAACTGGGCTACAAGGCCGTGAAGCACTGGTACTACAGCGCCATGCTACAATTCAAGACCCAGTTTTTCAACAACTACAAGAGCAACACGCGCCAGATGACCGCCGCACTGCTCTCGCCCGCCGAGCTGAACCTGGGTCTCGGTATGACCTACGACCACAAGACGCCCGACGGCAACCGCACCATCACCGTGGCCATCGCGCCGCTGTCCTACAACCTGAAGATTTGCCGCAACATCCACGACCTGGACCCCACCACCTTCGGCATCGACGCCGGGCACCACACCAAGCACAGCTTCGGCAGCAACGTCGAGGCAAAACTCTCGTGGAAACTGCACCCTTCCATCACGTGGCTCTCGCGCCTGTTTGCCTTCACCGACTATCACTACGTGCAGGGCGACTGGGAAAACACCTTCGACTTCTCCATCACCCGCTACCTCAACACACAGATCTACACCCACCTGCGCTACGACAAGTCGCGACCCCGCCATCACCAGTGGAAACACTGGCAATTCAAGGAAATTCTCTCTTTCGGCATCACCTATAAATTCGCCACTAACTAATATCGACAATCATGCCGCGCACGCTTGTTATATGGATGCTCATGTGGCCGCTAGCTCTGCTGGCCGCTACCGTACCCGACCGCTCGGAGTTCTTCCCGGGGCTCGACGAGGACTCGATGCGTGTGCGCCTTGAGCACACCGACGTGCAGCCCATGGAAGGCATTTGGTATTATCCCGACGAGGAAATGACCCTGGGCATAGAGCGAGCCGCCACACAGGGACACGATGAGCGCTACCGCATCATCATGCTGGCCAGCAATGACATTCATTTGCTGCCAGGCACTGTGATAGGCTATCTTCAAGCCAGTGCCAGCAGCAACAAGTGGCGCCTGTGGCTCTACAGCGAGCGAGACCGGCTCACCTTGTGTCGCCCCATGGAAACCGTGGCTACACTCAATGCCGAATGTACGACCATCACCTTCGACCGACCACACTGGAACGTGAAAGTGCGCATCAACTTTGCCCGCTTCCTGCCATCTATCTTCCGTGGTGTTTCCATCATTCCCGAAAAGGTTGAGGAACGGCTACCCGTTGGTTTCCGCAAAATTTACCCCGAAATGCCCTCGTCGCGCCCCACCCACATTCGCTACCTATGAACCACAAATATGTCATATTGCTCTTGACGCTGCTCATGGCCACAATGGTGACCGCACGCACAAAAACCACACAGGCCGGGTTGCGCACCGCTCACATCCTGGTAGAACCGATTCCAGCCACTGTAGCCGACTCAACCGCCACGTCGGCGACAGCCAGCGTGGATCAAAACCTGATTACCCTGCGCGGCTTCAACAAGCGCAAGGGCGATGCACGCGAGTCGTTTCTCATCACCAACAACGCTTCCCACCGCATTTCCAACCCCCGCATCACTCTGCGTTACAGCACGCTCGACGGTGGCATGATTCATGAGCGCACCGTGACAGTACCCATCGCGCTCAATCCCGGAGAAACCCGCATGGCCGAGGTGAAAACCTTCGACGTGCAACACACGTTTTACTATTATGCAGGCCCTGCGCCACGAAAAAACGCCACTCCGTTCAAAGTGGCGTTTAGGCTGGTAGGGTATGACATTCCGGTGGGCCTGTAATCAAGGATTTGTGTAGTAGCATTTGACTTGCCCGACGGGTAGCTTGCCGACGAGCAGGAGCGGAATGCGGTCGTCGTCGGTGGAGAGCCAGGCGTCGAGGTCGTCGCTCGACTTCTTGCCGGCCTGCTGGGTGAACTTGAAGGTGACGCGGTGAGCCCGGCGCTTGACACCATTGCGCAGTTTCACGTTTTCAACACCGCGATAGCGAATGGTGAGGTATTCTTTTTCCTTGCCCGAGAAGATGACGGTGGTGTAGCGCTTGTCCTTGGCCAGCTCGTCGAAGTCGAGGTTGCGCAGCATGTAGAAGACGCTGAGCATGTCGTAGGCCTGGCACTTGGCACTAAGCGTGACCGTGGTGGTGCCGCTGGGGCGATAGCGGGTGGCGTGCGCTGTGGTGTGGCTGTAGTTGTAGGTGAAATCGAGCACGTCGCGGGCATAGTAGCTCTTTTCGTGAGTGAGTTTCTCGTACCGCAGCGGTGCCATCTTGCCGCTCATGGTGCACTTGAGCGTGTCGCGCACAGGATAGATTTTGTCGGCCCACGAGCGCGTCTTGCCTGTGAGCACTGCCTTGTAACCGTCGCCGCTGCGCCTGATGCTGAGGGTGGCGTCGCCGGCGTGCTTCCACACGAGTCCCCACTGATACACGATGTTGTAATTGAGCGTCTCGCTCGTGTAGGTGCGAGCCTGCGCCACCGTGTTGCCCGCCGCGGCCATGATGGCCAGCAGCAACATGAGTTTAATGGTTCTCATCTTCATTTGTTTTTGCATTTTGGTGATTAGACTGCGCTCCACGCCTGGAGTTTAAAATGCGGCTGCGGGCTGCGCATTGCGCCAGCCACCACAGCCTCATCATTTTTTAAGACTACAAGAGCAAAACGAAACATGAGCGCGACGCGACGACTTCACCGCGCTTATAAATCTATTGCTCTTATAGTCTATACTTGCAGCCACGGCCTGCCGCGGGCTGCGCATTGCGCCATTATTAATTCATCATTACGTAAGGATGATGTTGATGATGGCGTTCACGTCGGAAACATCGACCTTGCCATCGCCGTCCACGTCGGCGGCGGTTGACGGTTGGTTTCCGGCATCAACTTTCAGAATGACATTGATCACGGCGTTCACGTCGGAAACATCGACCTTGCCATCGCCGTCCACATCGCCTATCGCAGCAGGCGCGGTGTCCTCTTTCACGTCGAACGGCAGCGTGAAAGCGGCCAGGCACACAGCCCATTCCTTGGTGGCGAGGCTGATGTCGCTGTTGATGGGTTGCAGCTGATACATGGGTATGTAGCTGTCGCGGCCTCGGCTCATGGTGTAGAGAGCAGAACCGGTGGCCAGGCATTTTTGTGCCGTGGGCTGGCTTCCGCCATTGATGAGCGTGACATATTCCTCGCCTGCGAGCGTGGCGGCATCAAGGCGCATGAGCGTGACGCACTCGCCACCGAAGGTGTAGCCATAGACACACACATGGTCGCCCGCCACGTCTTCAAACGCTCCCAAATAGCCTTGAATCCCGTTTTTCATTGCCGGGAAGGCGATTTTGCTGGTTGTTGCAGCCAGCCACCGGCCATCGGTAACGCTGCACTTGACCAGGATGCCTTCGCGTATGTTGCCCGTGGAGGAGGCTATGATGTGGGTGCCATCGGAGAAACTGCCGTTGAATTGGCCGGTAAACAACAGGTCGTCGCCGGCCACTGCAATGCGCCCGCTCTGCATCACAGCATTGCGGTTCTGCACCTGGGCTCCCCGCCACTGCCGCAGCCACTTCACCTTCAGGTCGGTGCCGAGACGCGCAATGACCACGGTCTGCTGGTCGTCGGGCAGCACGACATCGTGCCCATCAAGCGCTATGCGGCAAGAGCCATCAGCAATGCCGGTCACTGTCATCGTCAGGAACAGGTCGCCCTGCGCCATGGTGAGTGAAGCATTGCTTTCAGTGTAGGCTACGCCAGTGGTAGTGAGCATCTGCACCAGATGGCCATCGGCATCCAACTTGGCAACAAACATATCGCCACGCGTCTGCTGCGAATCGCCGTTCCAGCCCTCGGTGTTGTGAGGAGTGAACGTCTGAGCATCAATGGTCATCGGGGTCACGTAGCGTCCAGCCACATAGAAATAGCCTTGGGCATCACTTTCCATGCCGGTGATGTAGAAAGCCGTGCCCGTATTATTCACATGATCGCCTGTTGCTGCGGCTACGGGAGCATGACTCACCTCAATCCACTCGGTCCACTCGATTGCACCCTGGGCACTCACCTTCATGAGCAATCCGTTATACCAGCGCTTGTCCTGCTCGTTGGGCAACGTCCAGTCGAGCACCGTTTCCTGTCCGGTGGCATCCACGAAGCGGATGGGCTGCGTGCGCATGTTGTCGGTGTGCCGCAGCACCACCGACACGTACACGCCGCCGTCGGGCGCATTCACCACGCCGCCATTGTTGGAGGCCACATCGGCACTAGTGCTATACACCGTCCACTGGAAGCGGCCATCCAGGTCGGTCTTGACCAGCGAGAAATTGTTGTTGAAACTAGCGCCCTCGTAGGGGGCACCGGTGGCAATCAGTTGTCCGTCATAATAAATCGACGCCGTTTCATCGGAATACTCTTTTGGGAATCCCGATTCTCCCGCTCCTATGGTAGAGCCGGTGCACGACAAGTAATAAAGTGCGTCACCATTCAGGGTGAAGTCAATGCCCATGTCGGGTGGGCAAGCGTCGAGCAGCGTGGCCCATCGTGTAGTAGTTTGCGACAACTGCGCCACAGCACTGAGTGCCAGTGGCATCATCAATGCAAACAGAATAGTTTTTTTCATCGTCTTTATGATTTTAACCGATTAGCCCGGCTGGACAGAACCAGTCAGGCTAATCGTAAATGTGAATTAATTATGGCATTAGTTATTTCACTACCATTTTCTTACCGCCCACGATGTAAATACCTGCGGGCAAGTTGCCGGCATTATGGTTCACCAGGCGACCATCGATGGTATATACGTTGTTGTCGGTCATGCCATTGCCGGTCACATTCAGGTCGCTGACAGCTGTGATGACACTCTCCACGTTCACGATGATATTCTTCTTCACGTTGGGATTGCTGGCGCTGGTGGCGGTGACGATTGCATTGCTGGCACCAGATGCCTTGCGAGCGCGCTGGGGAGCAGCAGTGCTATTGATTGCGGTGATAACACCACCAGCCACCGTCACCACGCTCTCATCGCTCGACGACCAGATGATGTCGCTGTTGGCAGCCTCGGCAGGAACCACCGTTGCAGTCACAGTAGCGCTTTCGCCCACATTGAGCGTGATAGCGTCGTCACCATCGATTTCGATGCTCTTCACAGCACCCACAGGCATCAGATAAGCCGACTGGCCCCAGTTGAAAGCGGCATTGGAGTGAGTGATGTCGCTATTATAGAAGGTGCAATCCTCATTCTTGTTGGCAAATCGGTTCATCACATAGATGCGATTGCCGTCGGTCACCATCGATTGTCCATCGCACGAGCCATCGGCCAGTTGCACTTGGTCATCTACCGACAGTGTTTCCTGATTGTATTTGTACAAGATAAGTTCCGAACCAAAAGAGGCACCAGGAGTCAAACCGCGCTCTATGGCGTAGAGATAGCCGTCGGTTCCCTCATAAGCACCGAAGAAACCATGTTGCATCTGCATCTTGCCGGTAGCCAGCACACTGGCATTCAAGGCTTCGCCACTGGCTGCATCAAACTGCACCAGCCACGACTGGCGGGCTTTGTTGGCAGGAGTGTTAGTGTAGTTGTTTTCACCAATATTGATGCCATACTTGGCCGTGCCCATCACATAGAGTTTACCTCCGCACACATCCAGAGTGGGCATCTGCCATGCACTGCCGCTCACGGTGCTTTCATGGAACTTGAGCCAGTTCACATTCAAGTCGGTATCGAGCTCGGCCAGGCAGATGCTGCCGTTAGTAGTCGACGGAGTCACGGCCTCGCCGCCCAGCGAGAACTGCTCGCCGGCCACACCTGCTACCCATGCAAACATATAGAGTTTGTTGCCCACCACATTGAGCGACTGCACGTTCTCTTGTGTGGCAGTGCCCTCGGTAATGAGGTGCTTCACATAGTTGCCTTCGGCGTCCAGTTTTATGATATAGAGGTTACCCATGGTGGTCTGCGCGTTACCGTTCCAGGTTGCCACATTGTGTGGCTCGATGGTAACGCCATCCACAGTCATTGCGGCACACATGATGCCACCCACATAGATATTACCCTCATTATCCACATCCAGGGCATAGGTCTTCAAGCCCTGACCGATGTTACGACTGCTTTGACTCCACTTGGGATAAGTTTCGGTATCGGCAGTGGTGTTCATCACCAGTTCACGCATCCACTCGATGGCACCTTGCGCACTCACCTTGAAAACAAGGCCACGGAAGTTGCGTTCACTCTCCACCGTCCAGTCGATTGTGTGGTTTACGCCCACTCCGTCGGTGATTACAATATTCTCTCCCAGACGCCCCTCTGTGTGGCGAAGGTTGGCGAGAACCACGGCACCACCATCGGCTGTAGAAGCCACGCGGATTTCGTTGTTGCTCGCTTCACCATTGGTCTGAGCCAATTTCCATTCCACATTGCCGTCGGCATCGAGTCGCATCATCAGTAATCCCTGATTAGCGCTGTTACCAGTATAGTTGATTCCACTGGCCACCACCTCATCACCGAAGAGGATATTCTGGTCAGAAGATGTGGAACCGGCTTGTCCCACCACATAAAGGCAACCATCCACTCCCAGGGTCATGCTATTGCCCTGTGTGGTGTAAGACTGCTGATTTTCACTGTTGGTCACAAATTTTGCCCAAAGCGTCTGGGTCTCGCTTAGCGATTGCGCGGTCAGCATCGACGCCGATGCTAGAGCCACAGCTAAAAGTGTAGAAATTTTCTTCATAAAAACAACAATTTTAGTTATTGATTTTCTGCTGCAAAATTACAACCGCCCTGCGGCACACAAAATCGCTAAATTGCGTGAATTTCAATTTGCTTTTCACCAATTGTTGGGATTGTGCATCGACATGACTGGCTGTAATTTTGCACATTATTAAAATGACTTTGTTGATGAAACAAGCAATCATTATATTTCTCTTGATTTTCAGCACATTACTGTGTAGAGCCCAAGAAGCGACACTCCGTGGTTCCGTCCTCGACGATGGCACAGGGTTGCCCATTGAGTTTGCCACGGTGACGGTAAAGCCTGGTGGAAAAGCCGTGCAGACCGATGCCCAGGGACAATTCCACATGCGACTGGCACCGGGCAACTACACGGTGAGCGCATCGTTTGTGGGCTACACTTCCCGCTCACTGCAAATATCACTCTCGCAAAGCCGCCATCTCACCATCAGGCTGGAAGAGAACAGCCAAGTATTGCAAGAAGTGGTGGTCACTGCCAAGGAATCTACCGGACTCACCTCCAGCAGTCGCATCGACCGCGATGCGATGGCTCACCTGCAACCCACCAGCCTCACCGACCTGATGGAACTCTTGCCCGGCAACATCAGCCAGGATCCCGACATGGGCAGCGTGAACAGCATCAAACTGCGCGAAACGGGCACCCTGGGAGCCACCGGAACGGTCACCGCCAGCGACGACTACAACATCTCGGCCCTGGGCACCCTCTTCATGGTGGACGGAGCGCCCATCAACGGTGATGCCAACATCCAGCAGGTGCCGGGAGCCGAACAGACATCGGCCGAGCACCGACGCGACATGACCAACAAGGGCGTGGATATGCGCACTATCAGCACCGACAACATCGAGAGTGTGGAGGTGGTGCGAGGCATTCCCAGCGCTGAATATGGCAACCTCACCAGCGGCATGGTCAATATCAAACGCATTCGCCGATCCACACCACTCACAGCTCGCTTCAAGGCCGATGAATACAGCAAGCTGGTTTCGGTGGGCAAAGGATTTGCCTTGGGCCGCTGGGGACATATCATGAATGTGGATGGAGGCTACCTCGACTCGAAAGTTGACCCTCGCAACAATCTGGAAAACTACAAGCGTCTGAACCTGTCCACCCGCCTGAACATGCGCTGGGAACAGCCGGCATTCATCACCGGCTGGGTGACGGGCATCGACTACACCGGCTCGTTTGACAATGCCAAGACCGACCCCGACCTGAGTTATAACAAGGTGAACGAATACCGCTCTCGTTACAACCGCTGGGCCTACACCAGCGACCTCACCTTCACGCTCAAGCAGTGCCGCTGGCTCAAGAGCGTGAATGTGAACACCAGCGTCAGTTACCAGCACGACCGCCTGGAACGCCACAAGCAGGTGGCTCCACAGCGCGCATCGGTGGCTCCCACCAGCATGAACGAGGGGGTGAACGACGGTCAGTATCTGCTCAGTGAATATATCGCCGACTTTGTGAGCGACGGCAAGCCGCTCAACGTGTTTGTCAAGTTGAAGGGCGAGGGCAGCATCACCACCCACAACGTCACTAATGCCTATAAAGCCGGCTTGGAGTGGACCCTGTCGAAAAACTATGGCGACGGACAAGTCTATGACCTCACCCGACCGCTCTCGGCATCGTGGACCACCCGACCACGTGCCTACAAAGATATCCCTGCCCTGCAAGTGCTCTCGTTCTATGCCGAAGACCAGTTAACGGCACCGCTGGGCAACACCAGACTGGAACTGCAAGCGGGCCTGCGCACCCAGCAGATGCCTCACTTGGACAGCCACTACACGCTGTGCGGCAAGGTATATCTGGATCCGCGCGTTAATGCCAAGTGGTCACTGCCCGACATCCACATAGGCAGTCGCACACTGCGCATGCACCTGGCCGGTGGCTACGGACTCACCACCAAGATGCCCACCATAGCCTATCTGTTTCCACAAGTGCATTACACCGACTTCATCCAACTCAACTACTACGATGTGAACGACCCATTGCACTTGAGCCGCATCAGCCTGCGCACTTACATCGACGATGTTACCAACTATGAACTGCAGGCCGCACGCAACCACAAGTGGGAAGTGCGACTGGGCGCGCAACTGGGCAAAAACTCACTCTCCATCACCTATTTCAACGAAAAAATGACGAGTGGCTACCGCTATTCCAGCCACTACCGACCCTATAGTTACACGCGCTACGATGCCGATGCCATCGAGCCGCTTAAACTCACCGCTCCGCCAGTGCTGGAATCGCTGCCCAGCGAGGAGGTGAAAGAGTTGAGCGGCTATCGCATGGCGGCCAACGGCAGCAGGCTCGACAAGCAGGGCGTGGAACTCACGCTCACCACCGCGCGCTGGAAACCCCTGTGCACCGCACTCACCGTGACCGGAGCTTGGTTCCGCTCCACCTACAGCAACTCGCAGATGCTATTTGACCCGGTGAGCGTGGTACTCGACGAGCAAGCCGTGAGCAACAGTTATATAGGCTACTACCGCATGGACGATGGACGCGTCAACGAGCAACTGAACACCAATTTCATGCTCGACACGCAGATTACTCGCTGGGGCCTCGTGTTCACCACCAGCGTGCAATGCATGTGGTATGTGAGCACTCGCAAGTTGTGGCAGAACGGCACTCCGGAATCCTACCTTGATGTAAACGACGGACTTCTGCACCCCTACACCGCACAGATGCAGCAAGACGAAGTGCTGCAACACCTGGTTAAAGTGTATAACAACGATTTGTTTCGCCGCCAAACAGTGCCCATGGCCATATATATTAACTTGAAAGCGACAAAGACCATTGGCAAGCACTTTAAGGTGGCCATCTTTGCCAACCGCCTGCTCGACCACCTGCCCGATTACCGCAGTAACGGGTTGATGGTGCGACGCAGCAGCGACCCCTATTTCGGTATGGAATTGAATATTTCTCTGTAAACTATATAATATGAATCTCTTACTTAAAACCATATTGGTTCTGCTTGCCGCATTGGCACTGACTGCTTGCGACGACACACTCGACAACGCCCCTATGCGTTACGCTCCCGTCATCACCGTCACACTCCCCGACGAACTGGCCGGCGGCACCATCACCAGTGAGAAATGGCAGGTGAAGAATGTCACAACAGGGTCAACCATCACCTATTCTTCCTGTAACGACATTGAAGTCAAGGCCGGACTCTACGATATACTCTACGATGCCACCTTGACCCTGAACGGCAATGACACGCACCACATCACCGCTTACCTGCAGAGCGTGGAAGTAACCAGGCCATCACAGGCCATCAACATGCGTGCTTTTGAAAACCTGGAGAGCGACGACTTTGTGATTGAAGAGATTTTCTTCACGGGCTCACTGCAGCCCTCGGGCAACCAGTATTATGGCGACGATTACATAAAAATCTACAACAACACCGACCATGTGCTCTATGCCGACGGACTCACACTGCTGGAATCAAAGTTTGTCACTACCGACAAATATGACTACTACCCCGACGTGATGAACGAGTGCATGACGGTGCAGGCACTATACACCATTCCCGGCAGCGGGCACGACCACCCTGTGCTGCCTGGCCAGAGCCTGCTCATTGCCGACACGGGCATTGATCACCGTGTGGCAAATCCCAACTCATTTGACCTGAGCAATGCCGCATTTGAGTGGTATGATCTCTCTACCAAGCCCGCCCACATGGACATCGACAGCCCCACCGTGCCCAATCTGGACAAATGGTACTGCTACACCCTCTCGTTTTTTGTGCTGCATAACCGAGGATTCCGCGCATGGGCACTGGCACGCATCCCTATCGACAAAGACGAATATTTGAAAAAATACCTCTATCGCTACAACTATGTGGTGGTTGTGCCACAAGGCACCTACCCTATGAGCCAGACTGCCTACAAAGTACCTAACGAATGGATTGTGGATGCCGTGAACTGCAGTGTGGAAGCCAAGCGAGCATGGAATGTGACGGCTCCGGCTCTGGATCGCGGATGGACGTATTGCGGCACCATGGATCACGACAAAAGCCGTTACTTCCACAGTGTGCGCCGCAAGATGCTCTATCTGCGTGAAGGGCGCCCTGTGCTGCAAGACACCAACAATTCGAGCGACGACTTCAACCCTTACTGCATTCCCAGCGAGATTGAACGACAAGAAACAGCCATTGACGTGAATGGAAATCCATGCACAACACTCACCTGGGATGGTGTTCAACCCAAACAACGATAAGCACCATGAACATAAGGACAACGTTTCTCACAGTTCTTGCTGTCATGGCTGCTGTAGCACTGGCACAACCTGTATCACCAGACTCTACTATTCTGGAACGAGCACAGGCCGAAACCGGCCATTGCGCTTCCATCTTGCAACTGGCATGGCATAATCCGGCCGTGGCTCAGTGGCACCACAACTACTCGCTGAGTAAAGTGGCCGTGAGCAACCTGTGGCGCAATGAATCACAACCCGTGCGCTCGCAACTAGGCGACCACTCCATCACTTGGAGCTTCGACGCAAGCACATATATGAAGCATCGTTCCAGCACTTTGTGGGGGCACGCATCCTACAATAACGGCAAAACCGGCGGCATAGGCTGGAACGAGACCAGCGACCCCGACGTGGTATATCCCTATCTCATGGCCGACAGTGTTCAAACGGCCGACGTGAAAACCGAAATTTATAGTTTCTCAGGTGGATATGCCGATCATCGAGGACGCTGGCACTGGGGAGTAGAAGCCAGTTACCGGGCAGGTCTGCACTACCGCAATGTGGACCCGCGCCCACGTAATGTCACAGCCAGGCTCGATGCCACAGCTGGTGCAGGATGGCAAGTCACATCAAGATATATGGCTGCAATGGCCATTAGTTATAGTAAATACAAGCAGACCAACGAAGTCGCTTTTTATAGTGAACTGGGATGCGACAAAATTTTCCACCTCACCGGTCTCATCTACGACTACGGACGCTTTGCCGGTGCTGGCGATGAAACATTCTACCGGGGCCACCAGTGGGACGTGACTCTTAACTGGCACCCCGTCGACAACAACGGAATCAGCGCCACATTGACTGCAACCAGATTCACGTTTGACAAAGTGCTTAAGTCACTCAACAAATTGCCCATGGCTCGCGCAACACACAACAGTGTGCGGGCCGAACTGGGATGGCTGGCGCGGCAATGGAGCGTGCGCTCGTGGCTACTGGCCTCGCGCCGAACAGGCACAGAAAACATCTTTGGCGATCCGGCGGCATCGGTCTACCCGCAAATTGCAGCCTTAGACATGTTTCACGATAATCGTTTCAGCATCGGGCTCGATGGCCGCTGGCAACTAAGCGGGCAGCGAGCAGGCATCGCACTAATGCCTGCCCTGGCCTATCATCATCACAATATGATTTACGCCGAACCGGCAAGCCGCTGGCTAGTTAATGACCTTTCCACTTCCATGCGTGCGCAAGGAACCTACAAAAGTAATCGCACATTTTCTGTACTTACTTTTGGTGTCACTTTGACATCACCCACCAGCACACAGTTACTGCTCCCTAATGCCAGGGGCGAATTGGCAGGGCTGCAACGCATTCTGGAACACGACTTCTCGCTGCAAGCACATCACCACACATCGCTCAACGCACGACTGGAAACAACGGTCGCTCTTAATAAGCGATTTGCACTGCGCGCTGCAGTTGACTGGTTGCATGGCCGATATACGGCAACAGTAACCTCCCATCAATTAATGTCATCTTTATCATTCATTTTTTAAGCATAACGCATGAACACGTTAAAACTCTTATTTACCGCCTCTGTTGCAGTTGCACTCACCTTTCTGAGCAATGCGGCAGAACTTGTGCAGGCCGATTCCAGCGTGCTGACCGGGACACTGCCCAACGGACTGACCTACTACGTCAAGCACAATGATTTTCCCGAACATCACGCCGATTTCTTCATCGCTCAGCGTGTGGGGTCTATCCAGGAAGAAGAAAACCAGCGTGGACTGGCCCACTTTCTAGAGCACATGTGCTTCAACGGCACCAAGCACTTCCCCGGCAACTCGCTCATTAGTTACATGGAATCTATCGGTGTGAAGTTTGGAGCGAACCTCAATGCCTACACCTCGACCGACGAAACCGTCTATAACATCAGCAACGTGCCCACCGGGCGCCGCACGGCCCTTGACTCCTGCTTCCTGGTACTGAGCGACTGGAGCCATGACTTGCTGCTGCGCGGCAAGGACATCGATGAGGAACGGGGTGTGATTGAAGGCGAGTGGCGACACCGCAGCTCGGCCAATAACCGCATGCTAGAGAAAGCCTTGCCCACACTCTACCCTGGCAGCAAATACGGGCAACGCATGCCTATCGGACTGATGAGTGTGATTAAAAATTTCAAGCATAAAGAACTGCGCAATTACTACAAGAAATGGTACCATCCAGGCAACCAGTGCATCATCGTTGTGGGCGACATCGATCCTTCTAACGCAGTGAATAAAATCAAAGAATTGTTTGGCAACATCAAAAGTCCTAAAAACGCTTCGCCAGTCACTCCCATAGAAGTTCCCGACAATGAAACCATTATTGCCACCGTACAGACCGATGTAGAGCAACCCTCCACCAGCGTGCGATTGCTTTTCAAACACGATGACCTGGACCAGGGACTGGCAGGCACCACCGAATGGATGCGCCACGACTATCTCAATTACCTGTGTGCAAACATGTTGAGCGCACGCTTTGCCGATCTCAAGCAACAGCCCGATGCTCCTTTCACACACGTCGGTGTAGCCGACCGAAATTACCTCATCAGCAAGACACGGCAAGCATTCCAGCTCACTGCCGTGAGCAAGAGCAACCAGGCTGTCAATGCCATGCTGTGGATGGCTCGCGAGGTGAACCGTGCCACACGACATGGATTCACCGTGGGAGAATTGCGCCGCGCGCGTCTCAACTATGAAGCAGCCCTCGACAAGCTGTATCGCGAGCGCAACCGCTACAGCAACACCCGATACGCACGCGACTTCGTGCGCGCTTTCTTGCAAGGTGAACCCATTCCCAGCATCGAGGACAACTGCGCCAACATGCGCCGCATCATGAACCAGGTTTCACTCGACGATGTGAATGCACATCTGCGCTCACTCATCAGTCCCACCGACCGCAACGTGGTGCTCACGACCTTTGCTCCCGAAAAAGACACAGAACAGGTACCCCGCGAGCAACAACTCATCGATGCCTTCCATGCAGGCCGCGCCATGATGGTCGAGGCCTATGTTGATACTCTTAAAGCCAGCAAATTGCTACTTGCCGAGCCCCAACCCGGAAAAATCGTGGCCGAGACCGATGCGCCAGCCTTCGGTGCTCGTTTGTGGACATTGTCAAACGGCATCAAGGTGTGGGTCAAAAAGACCAGCATCAGTCCCGATGAAATCGTCATCGCAGGCGCCGGACCGGGTGGGCTCTCGCAAAATTATAGCCCCAAAGATGCCGCCACACTGAAGGCCTTCGGTCCCCTCGCCGGCACACTAGGTTTCGGTGAGTTCACCGGTAACGACTTGAAAAAAGTTCTTGCCGGCAAAGACGTGAAAATGCGCACCTTCGTCAGCAAGACCGAAGAGGGATTCCAGGGTGCCACTTCTCGACGCGACCTGGAAACCGCCATGCAACTGCTGTACTTGCGACTCACATCACCCCAAAAAGACGAACTGGCTTTCAAAGCTTACCTTGAGAACCAGCGCAGCAGCCTTGTCAACCGCGCCGCCGACCCAAAATTTGAGTTTGCCGACTCCATCTTTGCCGGTGTCTATAATCATCATCCACTGGCAGGAGAGCGACTCAGCAAGGAAGAAATAGAACAAACCGATATCGACCGGACACTGGAAATATACAAAGATCGGTTTGCCGATTGCGGCGATTTCACCGTCTATCTGGTGGGTGACTTCGATGAGGACAGCCTGCGCAGGGTCACCGAGCGTTACATCGCCTCACTGCCCTCGATGGGACGCAACGAACAACCGCGTGACATCGGTTTCCGCCTGTTCAAAGGACAAGTAACCAGCAACTGGTCACGCGCCATGCAGAACCCGCAAGACAAGGTGTATTACTTCTGGACCGGTGACTGCCCTTATACACTGCGCACCACACTGCTAGCCAAGGTGGTGAGCCAGGTGTTCAAAGGCATCTTCCTGGAGGAAATACGTGAGAAGCGCGGCTGGACTTATCATGTGGATACACACTGCAGCGTCACCGCCAACAACAACGGCAATGACGCACCCGTCATCTTCATGCCGCTCAATGTGACCGTCACAGCCGGTAAGGCCGCCGAGACGCGACAAGTCATTGAGCAAGCCATGGCTGCCGTGGTGCAAAACGGTATCACCGCCGAGCAACTGAACAAGGCAAAGCAATACTTGCGCAAGGTGCATCTCGAAGACGTGGAAGACAACACTTACTGGATGAGCATGATGCGGCTCTACACACAACATGGCATTGACTTTGACCAAGATTTCATCTCCACGCTCGATGCTATTTCGACCGATGACGTGCGCCAGTTCGTGCGCGACCACATCGACACCGGCAACCGGCTCATTCTCACCATGACCGCGCAATAATCGGGTGTGAAATAGCTTCATTGCTTGCGCATTATTGAGAAATAGTGTATTTTTGCATCGTGATTGTCGGCAGGAATGTCCTGCAAGATCATTTCACAGGGAATTTACACTAAATCTTATGAAACGTATTGTTATACTTCTCGCCGCCCTCACGCTGCTGCTCACCCCGACGGGTGCGCGGCAAGTGTGGCTGGGCGGCGACATTTCCATGTTGCCAGTACTGCAGCAACGCGGCGCGCAATATCGCGATGCCTGGGGCCGCGACACCGACCCCTATGTCCTGTTCAAGCAGCAAGGCTGGAACATAATGCGTGTGCGACTGTTTGTCGACCCAGCCAACGCCCCTGGGAAGCACCACGACGAGGGGGTGTGCCAGGACTTGCCCTATGTGATCGGCCTGTGCCGCACCATCAAGTCACGCGGGTTCAAAATCATGCTGGATTTCCACTATAGCGACACGTGGGCCGATCCGGCCAAGCAGTACACTCCCCAGCGGTGGCATGGACTCGGTGCTGCCACTCTCACCGACAGCATCTATGTCTACACACGCAACTGCTTGCGAGCCATGCGGCAGGCCGGAGTAGCCCCCGACATGATACAGGTGGGCAACGAGATCACCTTCGGCATGGATTGGCCCACCGGACGCGTGGAACCGCTGAACGACGACAACTGGGACGTGTTCACCACCATGCTGGCTGCCGGATGTAAGGCCTGTCGCGAGGTGTGCCCCAAGGCAAAAATCATCATCCACACCGAGAAAGCCGGCAGGCTCGACATGACGCAGGCCTATTACCGGCGACTGGAGGCGGCCCGGCTCGACTACGACATCATCGGCCTGAGTTACTACCCCATGTGGCACGGCACCATCGAGGGACTTGGACGCACGCTCGACTGGCTGGCTACAGCATACCCACAGCGCGACGTGATGATTGTTGAGGCCGCCTATTACTACGAGCACGACGGCGTGAACCGCGGCGAAGAAGACTTCACGCTATGTCCGCCGGGCACAATCGAGGGCCAACGGCAGTTCACTCACGACCTGGTGACCGAGCTACTCAAGCACCGCAACGTGAACGGCCTGATGTGGTGGTATCCCGAGGAAAACACCTGTGGCATCGCCGGCAAGCGGCATGGCGGCCTCAATCGCGGCCTGTTCAACAACCGCAACGGGTGCGCTTTGCCTGCTCTCTACGAGTTGAAACGCTTTATCGTCCGATAAGGACACGATTTTTGTCAACTCACAAAAATAATGTAATTTTGCACTCCATTAACAACAATAGAATGAAGAAATTAGTCTGTATGATAATGGGGCTGGCGGCCTTTGTTACCGCACAGGCCCGTCAAGAAGTTCTCTTGAGCGACAACTGGCAATTCTCGCGCGACGGTTCCCGATGGGAAACCGTGAGCGTGCCACACGACTGGGCCATCGCCGGCCCATTCGACAAAAAATGGGACCTGCAGGTGACGGCCATCAAGGAAAATGGCGAGGACGTTGCCACAGAGCATAGCGGTCGCTCGGGTGCGCTGCCCTGGATAGGCAAGGGCACTTACCGCCGCTCGCTTTCGGTTCCTGCAGGCACCGAGCGAGCCATCCTCGTCTCTGATGGCGCCATGGCTTCGCCCAAGGTCTATGTCAACGGCCAGCTGGCCGGTGGCTGGGAATATGGCTACAACGCATTCCAGGTTGATATCACCCCGTTTATTCACAGCGATGGCAGCGTCAATCAACTGGAGGTGCGCCTCACGAATCTGGAAGAGAGCAACCGCTGGTACCCCGGTGCCGGCATCTACCGCCCTGTGACACTGGTCACCACCGGCAGCACGGCCTTTGACCAGTGGGGATTGTGCGTGCGCACGTTCCAGTACGAGGGCAAGACCCTGGTCGAGGTGAGCAACCGACTGGCCACCGTGTGCGACCGAGACTGCGACGGTCTGGCCATGGAATTTGACATCACCGACGCTCAAGGCACGGTAGTGAAAAGCGGTTCTAGTCGCATGACCGGCACTGGCGAGTTTAAGGACGTCGTGGCCGTGAGCGACCCACACCTGTGGTCGCCCGAGTCGCCCTATCTGTACCGCCTCAACGCCCGCCTGATGAAAGACGGCAAAGTCATCGACTGGCAATCGACACGATTTGGCATCCGCACTGTGACTTATACCCGCGAACATGGATTTCAGCTCAATGGTGTAACCCGCAAATTCAAGGGGGTGTGCCTGCACCACGACCTGGGCCCACTGGGTGCCGCCGTCAATAAGACCGCCCTTATACGACAAATCAAGATGATGAAAGCCATGGGTGCTGATGCCATCCGCACCTCGCACAACATGCCATCGACCTGGCAAATGGAAATTTGCGACTCGCTGGGCATGATGGTCATGGCCGAGAGTTTTGATGCCTGGAGCGATGCCAAGGTGCGCAATGGCTACAACCGCTTGTGGAACGACTGGTGGAAACGCGACATTGCCAACCTGATTCGCAATCACCGCAACCACCCCTGCATCGTGATGTGGAGTGTGGGCAACGAAATACCTGAGCAGTGGAAACCCGAAGGGGCTGAGCGCTACAAGCGACTCATAGAGCTGTGCCACCGCCTCGACCCCACCCGCCCCGTGACCTGCGGCATGGACCAGCCCGACGCCGACCTGGCAAGCGGATTCGCCCAGACCGCCGACGTGCCGGGCTACAACTATCGGGTGCAGCGCTACGAAGAAACCTTCCCCAAGTTGCCGCAAGGTTTCTTGCTGGGCAGCGAGACGGCTTCCACTGTGAGCACCCGCGGACACTACTATTTCCCCGACTCGTGCAACACCAACAAGGAATGGCCCGACGGACAATGCTCAGGCTATGACACGGAATACTGCTGGTGGAGCAACCTGCCCGACGACGACTGGCACATGCAGGACGACATGCCCTGGACCATAGGCGAATTTGTGTGGACGGGCTACGACTATCTGGGCGAACCCACGCCCTACGACACTTACTGGCCCTCACGCAGCAGTTACTTCGGCATTGTGGATCTGGCCGGACTGCCCAAAGACCGTTACTGGCTCTATCGTAGCCACTGGAACACACAAGAGCACACCATCCACCTGCTGCCGCACTGGACATGGCCGGGACGTGAAGGACAAGTGACGCCCGTGTACTGCTACACCGACTATCCCAGTGCCGAACTGTTTGTAAACGGCAAGAGCCAAGGACGCATCACCAAGGATGCCGGCACACGCCTAGACCGATACCGCCTGCGCTGGCGCAACGTGCGCTACCAGCCGGGTGAACTGAAAGTGGTGGTTTACGATGAGCAAGGACGCAAAGCGGGTGAGCAGTCGATACGCACAGCCGGCAAACCTGCACGACTCGTGCTGGAACCTGAGCGGAAAACCATCGCTGCCGATGGCACCGACCTGGCCTACGTCACCGTGAGCATGGTTGACAAGAACGGCACATTGTGCCCCGATGCCGACGACCAACTCACGTTCTCGGTCACCGGAGCCGGGCAGTTCAAAGCCGCCTGCAACGGCGACGCCACCTCGCTGGAGTCGTTCACACAGCCCACCATGCGTCTGTTCCATGGTCAGCTCGTGGTGATTGCGCAGGCCGGCAACAAGCCTGGCAACATCTCGCTCACCGTGAAGAGCAAGAAAACGGGACTGCGCTCCACAATCACCATTCCGGTGCAATAGTCACTCGGCCTAGCGCCACAACAACAAAGACTAAGCCTGCGGCAAGGGGTTAAATCCAGCCGCAGGCTTATTTTATCGGGCCATCGCTTCGACCCTTAGAACTCGATGGGTTGCCCCAAGCATCCGTCGGGAGCCTGGATGTGTAGCATGGCACACACGGTGGGGGCTATATCGGTCATGTGAGTGAGCGCCGTCTTTTCGCCATGAGGCACATGCCAGCCGTAGAACAGCAATGGGATGTGGCTGTCGCTCTGATTCCACGACCCATGTTGCGTGCCACGCTCATCACCGCTCCAACTGCTATAGTAGCCCGTCACGGGCATTACAAATATCTCGCCGCTGCGCTTGTGATGGTAGCCCTTGATGATGCGTTCACGTATTTCCTGTGGAATAGAAGCCTCGTTCACTCGCTCGGCATCTACGGCCCACATCACTTCAGGCCTATTGCCCATAATGTCCACGATGGCCGTCTTCACCGCATCACGGTCAAGCCCGGCCCGGGCAATGGCTTCGTTGTTGAGGTAGAAAGTATATCCCATCTGTGTGCGCAACAGATCGGCCACGCCGAAGCGGTGCTGCAATTGCGCATTGGTCTCTTCAAGAGTTGTGTTGCTATAGAACCGGCCACTCATCATGCGACGCGCCTGCATGTGCGGCTCGCTGTAGGTGCCTCCATGATCGGCAGTGAGAAACACCAAATAGTTGCCCTGCCCCACTTCCTTGTCCAGCACTTTGAGCAGCTCGGCCAGTTCGGTGTCGAGCTGGGCATAGATAGGAGTCATCTCGGCCGACATCGCCCCAAATTCGTGTCCAGCGGCATCGGTGGTCGACACGCTGATGGCCAGCAGGTCGGGCACAGCATCGTGCCCCAGTTTCTCGGCTTTGAGGGCGGCTCGCGCCATTCCGAAGGTCATGGTCACTCCCACAGGGTCTTTCCACACGTCGCGAGCCAGCTGCTTCTTGTGACTTTTGTTGAAATCTTTCACCCACTTGGGCAACTCGGTGCGATAGTAGGTGCTGGTGACAAACTGGTGGGTGTCGTTGTCATACCAGTAGGCTCCATCAGCTCCATGACCGGCAGGGAGGATGGCAGCGCGGTCCTTGAGCGAGATGCCCACCGCACGGGCCTGATCGCGCGTGGCCAGTTTCATCTGGTCGCCCAGGGTGGTCACCAACAGGTTGCGCGGTGAGCGGTGGCCCACTTTTCCGGTAGTGCCAACGCCCGTCACGGTGGTATCCTTCACGCTGGATGTGGGTTGGCCATTGAGCATATAGTCGTTGCCGGCGATGCCGTGGATGGCCGGTGTGGTGCCGGTATAGACGGTGGCATGGCCACAGGCAGTCACAGTGGGCACATAGTCGATCATGGTGTTGGCACAGCTGTAGCCCTCGCCCAGCAGGCGCTTGAAGCCGCCGCTGCCCCACATGTCGTAATACTGATACAGGTAGTCCCAGCGCATCTGGTCCACTACGATGCCCACCACTAGCCGCGGGCGTTGAATCTGTGCCGACACGCTCATTGCGCTTGTCAGCAATACGGCCGTCATGGCCAGCAATATTCGTTTCATTTTTCTGATTGTTATCTTGTTGTTTCACGCACAATGAGGCGTGTTTTCACGATTCGTTTCACCGCATGCTCGCGACTGATAGTGCCTTCCACCAGTCCGATGAGGCACTCGGTAGCCTCGCGCCCCACTTCCAGGCCGTTCTGCTCCACGCTGGTGAGCTGCGGGTCGCAGGTCTGGGCATAGGTGCTGTTGGTAAAGCCGCATATCGACACGTCGTCGGGAATCTTGAGGCCGCGCCGCTTCACGGTATAAAGCACCCCTATGGCGGTGTCGTCGTTCACGGTGAAAAATGCGTCGGGCGGCTCAGGCAGGTCCAGCAACTCGGGTGTGATGACCTCGGCTTGCTCGCGCACGTCGCACTGTCGCACAAGTGACTTGTCGAGCGTCAGCCCGTGCTGGTAAAGGGCATCCTTGTAACCATTATAGCGGTTTTTACCAATCTCCAGATTGAGGGTGGTGCCATAGAAAGCAATGCGGCGACATCCACTCTCTATGAGGTGCGTCACGGCTTTGAACGTGCCCATGTAGTCGTCCACCACCACGCGGTTGGCATTGATGGCGGGGCAGATGCGGTCGAAGAACATGAGAGGCACGCGCTGCTCGTTGAGTTTGACAAAGTGGCTGAAATCCTCAGTTTCCTTGGCTTGTGAGGCAATGATTCCGCACACCTTATTTTTATAGAACGACTCACAGATGCGTTTCTCGCGCTCCTCGTTCTCGTGGCTGGCGGCCACCAGGATGCGGTAACCGCGCGCGCTGGCTTCCTGCTCGATGCCTGCCAGCACACAAGCAAAGTAGTAGTGTATAAACTCGGGCACAATCACACCGATGACTTTCACGGGCATCTTGCGGCTGTTGCGCAGCTGCTCGGCTATGGCATTTGGCGTGTAGTTGTGCTCACGCGCAAAGGCTTGAATCATTTCTCTGCGCTCGCGACTGATGCTGGGACTGTCTTTCAAGGCACGCGACACCGTGGCCACCGACACACCCAACTGCCGGGCGATATCTTTCATTGTCATTTCACCACTCACATCCATAGAAATCTCGTTTTCATCCTTGGTTACAATCGCAAAGTTAGCACATCTGATTGAGAAACGCAAACGATTGCACATATTTAATACATATTTTAACAAAGAAATTTTACTTTAATAATGTCACAAATGTTAATTTTGTAACGTTGATTATTGTGCCATGATAGGCACTTACGAGCAATAATTATTATTGACTCAACCTGGCTAAACTGACCGAAAAAGAACTAATAACATATAATTTTAACAACAAAAACATGTAATGATGAAGCAGGTAAACCTTAGAATTCCCGCAAGGATTCTTGCCCTGGTGATGGGACTGTTCCTGTCGCTGGGAGCCGTTGCGCAGATTACTGTCAACGGCCTTGTGAAAGATGCCACGGGCGAAGGCGTCATCGGCGCATCGGTGCGTGTGGTGGGAACCACCCAAGGCACCGTGACCGACTTTGACGGCAACTTCACCCTGAGCAATGTGCCCAAGGGAGCCAAGCTCCTGATTACCTCCATCGGCTACCAGGACCAGGAAGTGCTGGCCGCCGAGACCATGGAAATCGTGATGCAAGACAACACCCAGACACTCAACGAGCTGGTGGTGATCGGCTACGGTGTGGCACGCAAGAGCGACCTCACCGGTAGCGTGACCGCCCTCAAGCCCGACGCCAAGAACAAGGGTGTAACCGTCAGCGCCCAAGACATGCTGGGTGGTAAAATCGCAGGTGTAACCGTTACAAATGGTGGCGGAACACCAGGTGGCGGTGCTACCATTCGCATCCGTGGCGGCTCGTCGCTCAACGCCAGCAACGACCCTCTGATTGTGATTGACGGAGTTCCTATGGACAACCAAGGTGTCAAGGGTTTGAGCAACGGACTTGCTGTTGTAAACCCACAAGACATCGAAAGTTTCTCAGTGTTGAAAGACGCTAGTGCAACGGCTATCTACGGTAGCCGCGGTTCGAATGGTGTCATCATCATCACCACCAAGAAGGGACGCAAAAACCAGAGACCATCTGTTAGCTACAATGGCAATGTAACATGGAGTTGGAAGAAAAAAACGGTGGATGTTATGGACGGAGACGAGTACCGCGCGTTCATCAAACAACTTTATGCTGGCCACGCTAAAGAAGAAGATGCATTGGCCGCTTTAGGCGATGCCAATACCAATTGGCAAGATGAAATCTATCGCACAGCATTCAGCCACGACCACAATGTATCGGTAACCGGTTCTTTTGGTAGCGTTTTACCTTATCGTCTTTCGCTAGGTTACATGGATCAAGAAGGTATCCTTAAAACCAGTGACATGAAGCGATTCACCGCCGCATTGAACCTCAATCCCTCATTGTTCAATGACCATCTGAAGATGAACCTGAACGGCAAGTTCATGTGGGCGAAGTCGGTATATGCCGATGGTGGTGCCATTGGTGCTGCCGTGTGGTTTGATCCCACAAAACCCATTTATGCTTCAGGTGACGACTACAAGCACTTTGGAGGTTACTTCCAGTGGCTTGATACTAGTGCATTCTCCGATGACACGTGGGAATACTCTCGCAACCCCCTCTCCACGGCCAACCCCGTGGCTATGCTCAACTTGCGCAACGACCGTGCAGTGAGTCGCGCTTTCATCGGCAATGCCGACATTGACTACCAAGTGCATGGATTTGAAAATTTGCGCCTCCACCTCACTTTGGGCACCGACCTAAGTAAGGGTAAACAATGGACAACCAATAGTCCTTACTCTTCACAAAGCCTGTATTATGGCTGGGACGGATGGGACCAAGTGCTGAAACGTGCTTACACACTCAGTGCATATGCACAATATTTTAAAGATTTTAATGAGAACCACCATTTCGACATCATGGCCGGTTATGAGTACCAGCACTTCTGGCGCAGCAATACCAACTATGGTCACGGATGGTATCCATCAACCTATGGTTCACAATATCGCGACATTATTGCCGGATATGACGAGGATGGAAAAGAAATTACGGAATCCATCCTCATGAATGCCGAGAACTACAGAGAACTCTTTGAGAAATATGGAGCGGCTAATGACTGGGATGAAAAAGACTTTGAAGAGACAAGCGAGTTGTTTGCAAAAGCTGGCACTCCTTACAATGCCAATAGCTCTCCCACAAAGACCGAGAACTACCTAGTGTCGTTCTTCGGCCGTGCCAACTACACGCTCATGGATCGTTATCTGCTCACAGCCACCATGCGTTACGACGGCTCTTCGCGTTTCTATCATCACTGGGCTCTGTTCCCCTCATTTGCCTTCGCATGGGAAATGAATAAAGAAGATTTCTTGAAAGACGTGACGGCCATCAGTGAACTCAAGTTGCGCTTGGGCTGGGGTAAAACCGGTCAGCAAGAAGGTATCGGCGATTATAACTGGATTCCTTCCTACGCCATCAACCGTGGTAATGACAGCTACTTTGATATTATAGGCGACGGTACGATGGTTGTGCCTCTCACTTACAACAATGACTTAAAATGGGAGACCACTACAACAACCAACGTGGGTATCGACTGGGGAGTAATGAACCAGCGCCTAACCGGTAGCATCGACTGGTACTACCGCAAGACCACCGACCTGATCAACTATGCCTACAATGCAGCCGGCACACAGCCCAAGAACATGATGAACAAGAACATTGGTTCGTTACGCAACACGGGTATTGAGGCATCTTTCAGCTACAAGGCTATTCAGAGTAAAGACTGGAACTGGACGTTGGACTACAACATTACTTATAACAACAACAAGATACTCTCACTCATCGGCGCTAACGATGAAGATTACTTTGTTGCCACCGGTGGCATCTCAAGTGGTACTGGACTTACAGCTCAAGCCCATAAAGTGGGATATCCCGCTTCCACATTCCTTGTTTACCAACAAGTATATGACAAGGATGGGAAGCCCATCGAGGGATTAGTAGTAGACCGGAATGCAGATGGTGTCATATCGCCCGAAGACCGTTATATGTATAAGAGTCCTATGGCTCCTGTAACTATGGGCTTCGCGTCTCGACTTGAATGGAAAAATTGGGATTTAGGTTTCAATCTGCGTGCCAGCATCGGCAACTACGTCTATAACGACTTGATGGCCGGTTCCAGTAATGTAAGTGCTGCTCAAGTATTTATCAACAACTACATGAATAACCGCCCCAAGAGTTCACTTAGCTCTGGCTGGCAGACTTACGAACAGTCGGCCACGCTGAGCGACCGTTGGGTGCAAAATGGTTCCTTCCTCAAGTGTGACAACATTACGCTGGGTTACAGTTTCAGCGAGTTGTTCAAACGTGGAAACTACAACGGAATCGGCGGCCGTATTTATGCCACGGCCAGCAATGTGTTCTGCATTACCAAGTACAAAGGAATTGACCCAGAGGTGTTTGGCGGTATTGATAATAACATCTACCCGCGGCCATTCTCATTTATCTTGGGTCTGAACTTGAATTTCTAACGTTAAAACAGATCATATCATCATGAAGAAGATTCTAAAATATATTATTCCTGTGGCAGGGATTCTGTTATCGGTGGGCATAAGTTCATGTGTAGGAGACCTTGACCTTCCCGATGGTTCAATAGACCCTGGTACAACTACTGATGCGACTCCTGAACAGATGTTCAACAAGTGCTATGCCGTCATTGGTGTTGCCGGCAACTACGGAGCTAACGGCGGCAGCGATGTGGATGGTATTGACGGTGGTACGTCGGGATACATTCGCCAGATGTGGAACGCACAAGAGCTGACCACCGATGAGGCTATTTGCTGCTGGGGCGACGATGGTATTCCGCAATTCAACTTCTGCACGTTCGATGCCAGTCATCCCATGCTGCAAGGTTTTTATTATCGCTTATATACTGCCATCGTTTTTTACAATCATTATTTGGAAAACTATGGTGACTATAATCAAGAGATGAGTGCCGAGGTGCGATTCTTGCGAGCTTTGGCCTACTATTACTTAATGGATGGATGGGGCAACGTGCCCTTCGTAACCACTGCCGAGTCGGAAGACCCCGAACAGGCATCACGCGTAGAAGTGTTTAATTTCATAGAAGAGGAACTCCTTGCCATTCATGACCAGATGCACCAGCCGATAGCACTGCGCAAGGGCTCTGAGGATAATGGCTGGCGATGGGGACGTGTCGACCAGGACGCCTGTAACCTGCTTCTGGCACGCCTTTACCTCAACGCTAAGGTTTATACAGGCAAAGAACGCTATGCCGAAGCGGCCCGTTACGCAAAAATGGTAATGGACGGTCCCCACAAATTACATACAACCGACAAAATCGTTACCATTGGCGACGATGTGACTAGTACCGATTACACGTTCAGTGCCTATCGCATGCTCTTCATGGGCGACAATGATGTGACCGACGCATCGACCGAAGCCGTGTTCCCTATCCTTCAAGACGGCATTCGCACCACGTCCTGGGGAACCTCATTGTTCATGATGGCCTCAACTTTTGACAAGAACATGCATGAAAGCATACTCGGAGGCAGTGCCACCAATGGTACCGACCAGAACTGGGGTGGAAACCGAGCTCGTCCCGATCTCATTAGGCTCTTCTTCCCTGCCGACAATGCTCCTTCGGGTAATAGTTGGAAAGTAGCACCCGCAGCCCGCGACGACCGTGCGTTGTTCAACACTCTTGGGCGCTCGCTTGAGGTTGACGACTGGAATACGTTTACCAATGGATTTGCCGTGGCCAAATTCAACAATTTCAAAACCACACTCAATAGCTCGGGAAAAAACTTTGAAATCGGACAGAACAACACTTTCCCCGATGGTGATTTCTTCCTGATGCGCTCTGCAGAAGCCTATCTGACCTATGCAGAAGCTCTCACCCGTCAGACCGGAGAAACCGACAACACTCGATTGCCTGCGCAGGCTATGGGTGCAGTGAAGGCTATTCGAGATCGTGCTCATGCACAGAATTTGACGTCGATGACACTGCGTCAACTACTTGATGAATGGGGACGTGAATTCTATTTTGAGGGCCGTCGCCGCACCGATTTGATTCGTTTTGGCAAGTTTGGTGGAGACACAGGTTACAACTGGCAATGGAAAGGTGGCGTTAAAGAAGGTCAGGATTTCCGTGAATTCAGGAACTTGTTTGCGATTCCGACCAATGACCTCATTGTCAATAAAAAACTTAAGCAGAACGATGGTTATCCTCAATAATCGTTTCATTACAAAAAGTTATTCATCATTATGAAAAATATCATTAAAATGTCATTATTATTGTGTGGGCTGGCCCTGACTACCGCCTGCAGTGATGACAATGGGTCCAACCCCACACTGCAATACCCCACTCAATTTGTGCTGAATGAACCTGCAATGGCCACTCAGACCATTGACCCCGTTCACTCACCCAATTTAATGCTTTATTGCTCGCAACCCGATTATGGGTTCCCGACACATACCATCTATAGCGTGCAGATGGCCCTTGCCGAAGATAAGAGCGACATTATTGATCTTAAGGGAACTTACGACCAAGCCAAGATTGAAATGAAAGCCATCAATTTGGCTTATAAAATCACAGAAATCATGATGGAGCGCGGCATGACCGAGGAGGACTTTCCTATCGACATTCCCGTTTACCTGCGTGTGCGCGCCTATGCCGCTTCGTCGGCCGGAAAGATGATTGACGGCACCGAGATTTTCTCTAACTGGATTACGCTCAAGAACGTACATGCGTTGTGGGCACTTGCTCCTGTGGAGACCCCAGAGGCAATGTATGTGGCCGGATCGTTCAATGGCAATGACTGGGGTACGGCATTGAAGATGGTTCAGGTCTATGATGCCGCACACATTTTCTGGCATTTAGTCTATATCGACAAGTCGGGCATCAAGTTCAACATCGAGCAAAAGGAAAGTGATAATATAATCGGATACGAACAGCTTGGCAAAATCGAAGGTGAAAAGGGCGAGGACATCATCAATTCCGAAGGCTTTATTGCCAGCAAGAATCCCGGATGGTACTTGGCCATTATCACCACTACTGTGGAGAATCGTGAAATCATCTACGACGTGCAGTTCAATGAGCCTAATGTGTGGATGATTGGCCCCATAACTCCGAAAGCCGATTGGTCGGAGTTAGAAGAGGGTTGCTTGTTTGAAGTACCCGATGACCCCAACGGCGAGTTTATTTCACCTAAATTTGCCCACGCTGCTCCTGGTGGCGATCAAGATGGTGTCCGTGCTTACGTGAAGATTCCCGGTTATGAATGGTGGAAGAGTGAATTCATGGTCTATGATGAGAAAATAGAATATCGTGGCATGGGTCCGGATCAGAACGATGCTGACAACGGCTTCGGCTATCGTGTAGCCGGCAAGAAGGGTGACCGCATGTTCTTCAACTTCACTGCCGAGACCGGACGAATCGGAAAGAAATAATAACCTAAAAAACAGATAGAAATGAAAAAAATTTCAATATATTCAATGCTCGCTGTCGCCGGTTTTGCTTTGGCATCGTGCAACGATGACTACAAGGACTGGAACGAGCCGCAATCCTACGAGCCTGTTGATGATGTTACGTTAAGTTTTGAGGCTACCAATGTGAGTGCCATCAACATGACTACGCTGGGCGATGATATTAAAGAAGTTAAGATTTTCAATCCCATCATCACTTGTAATAAAGAGTGCGCCACGACCTACGAAGCGACCATTTTCAACATCGACCAAACAGATTCGGTCACAATTAATGTGGCCGCCGAAGGGGTAGCTAGCCGAGCCGAGATTCAAGGCGCTTTCGTTGCACTTTACGGTACCGATGAAGTTCAACGAGAAGCCTTAATGAATGTGGATGCGTTCGTCATTATTGATGGCACAGCCGTAAAAAAATCGGTAAAAGGCCTTCAGCTTGTTGTCACTCCCCGGTATCAAAAATTGCCAGATGTATGGTATATTACCGGAAATTGCATAGGTGATGGCACCATGACTTATAGCGTGCGCTTTGGGACTGGTCGCTATACCAGCTATGTGGCCATGTATGTGAACCCCTATAATTACGATGAACTCATTTACGCCACATATTTCCCGGCAGGAACTGAATTCCGCATCCACCCCGACCCAGCCAATAAAGACAGGTACATCGGTGGAGGTGACGAGAAAGGCAATCATGTTTACCAGGCTGAGAGACCAGCAAGTGAACCGGTTAAAAACACTGTCATACAAAATGACGGTTTCTACAAGGTTATTGTTAACGTAGCCGATCCGAACAATCCAACTATGCGCATTGAAGCGCTCTCGGGAGACTTCGCTGTTTATTCCGCCATGGCAACTACCGGCGTAACTGCTAATATGAAAGCAATTACCACGGCCGAGAAAACAAAGAAACATAACCATGACTGGTTGATTGAAGACTTCAATATTGCAGCCGACGGACAAGTTGTAGGTTTCATGGGAACTTATGAGCAAGGCAGCACAACGTGGGGTGGCAAAACCTTCCCTGCCGGCAAGGCTTCGGCCGGTGCAGCCGGATTACCCACTATGGCCGGCAACTACATTGTGGTGTTTAACGACCTGCTGGGCGTGTATCGCTTTATTGAGAAATAAACGTCTACTCCATCCGCAAGGATGGACTTACATGAGGGGCGGCGATTGGTTGCCGCCCCTCATTATCCAAACAAAAGAATACTACCTAAACCATATTAGGGGAAATTTTATAACCATTTATTCATTAACATCATGAGAAAGTTTTTTACTTCAATGTGCCTGGTAGCGCTGGCTGCGCTCGGATTTCAGGCCAATGCAGAACTTTGGCTCATCGGAGCCATCTCGCCCGACGGATGGGCAACCGACAAAGGTGTGGCATTCACACAAGTGGATGAAAACAACTACACGCTCGAACTGAATGTGACTGCTACTGGCAAACAGTATTATAGTCTGACGACACAGTTATCGAGCACAGCTGGTGACTGGACCGCTATTCAGCCTTATCGTTTTGGCGGCAGCAAAGAGGTAGCCCTCGACACGCCCACCGTGCTCGATGCAGGCACCGACCAGAGCCCCTACACCAACTTCACCACTGCCGGCACCTACGTGTTTGACTTCAACGTCAGCACCGCCACGCTCAAGGTGAGCCTCAAGCAGGAGGTAGAGGTTCCCACATTCAACGGCACCATCTACATCACCAAGACCTCGGTGGGCAACATCTGGGCTTGGGACAACGACGGCAACTACTTCGACACATGGCCCGGAAAGGCTGTCAACACGCTGGAGACTGCCACCGTCGAGGGTACCGAGTACTACACCTTCACCTACAGCCACAATGCCGGCAATCCCGGCCTGATTTTCAATGACGGTACCGCCCAGACCGGCGACCTCGTACCCGAAGACGGCAAGGTGTATAACTACACCGGCGGCACTACGGTAGAGGTGAGCGACCCCGTAGCCGACACCACCGTTGTGGTCGAGGAAACACTCGCCATCCGCGGCTCGTTCAACGAGTGGGGCGAGACTGCCATGACCAAGGACGAGAACGGCAAGTGGGTCATTACCCAGGCTATGGATGCCGGTGCCGAATTCAAGTTCTATGATGGTACCAACTGGATTGGCGGCCAGGCCGACGGCAACTTCGTCGTAACCGAGGAACAAGTGACCAACGCCACACCGCTCACACTGGTGGTGAACGGTGGCAACAATTTCCAGATTCCTGTGGCCGGCACATGGACACTCACAGTGGACATGGAAGCCAAGACACTGGTCATCGGCGGCGAGTGGAACAATGTTGAGACTCCCCAAGCCATGTACCTCATCGGCGACTTCAACGAGTGGAACCAAGACACTCAAGTGGCCATGACTAAGAACGAGAACGGCAACTGGACTGTCACTCAGGCCATGGAAGCCGGCAACAAGGTGAAGTTCCGCAACGAGCTGGGTACCTGGATTGGTGCTCAGAGCGACGGTGCTTTCCAAGTGACCCAGGAGATGGTTGCCAATGGCGACTCCATCACCATCGGTGAGGGCAATGCCTTCCAAGACATCGCTTTCCCCGTAGCAGGAACGTGGACTTTCACCATCAACCGCGAAACCATGAAGCTGGTCATCAGCGGCGAGTGGAGTGTTCCTGTTGTGGAAGAGAAGGTTTATCTGATTGGCTCGTTCAACAATTGGGCCGACAGCACCAAGGTGGCTATGACCAAGAGCGACAATGGCACTTGGCTCGCTATCCAAGATATGGAAGCAGGTGCCGAGTTCAAGCTCGTCGATGAGCAGGGCAACTGGATTGGCGCACAGAGCGAAGGCAACTTCCTGGTGACCAAAGAAATGGTAGCTAACGGCGACTCTATCACCATGGGCGCCGGCGACGCTTTCCAGAATATTCAGATTCCCGTGGCCGGTACTTGGCGCATAGCTTTCAACCGCGAGACCATGAAGCTGGTCATCAGCGGCGAGTGGAACGACCCCACGGATGAACCCGTTAAGGTTTATATCCTGGGCGAAGTGAACGAGAATGGCGGCTGGTTCCCCAACGTGGGTACCGAAATGGCTACCGAGGACGGAGAAGTCTACACCGCTACCATCACCACCAAGGGTGAGAACGTACCCGAGGGTGAAGAGACCGGTTACAGCTACTTCAGCTTCACCACCAAGTTGGCCGAGGCCGACTATGAGAACGACGGTTGGGACGAGATCGCTGCTTACCGCTTCGGCGCTGTGAGCGAAGGCGACTTCCTGGTAACCGAGGAGACTCTCGACACTGAGCTGGCTCTGACCAAGGAGAACTATCAGGCCTACAAGATTGAAGCCGGTAAGTACAACCTCACACTCAACCTCACCAACATGACCCTGGTCATCAGCAAGGAAGCTGCCGCTACCGGCGACGTGACCGGTGATGGCAAGGTGGACGTGGCCGACGTTAACGCTGTGATCAACATCATCCTCAAGACCAAGACCGCTGCCGACTATCCCGGCAACGCCGACATCAGCGGCGATAGTAAGGTGGATGTGGCCGATGTGAACGCTATCATCAATATCATCCTCAAGGTCTAACCGCAATGGCCCACAGGCCATAAGCAACCGAGCATTTGTCTCGGTGACCCGCACAAGGAGCTGTCACCCTCATGGCAGCTCCTTTTTCATCCGAAACGCGCAAACGTTTGCACCGATTTTCTTTACACATTAACACATTCTGTGCTCGTTTAATAATGTATTATATATATATTTGCGTACTGAAAACTGAACATTAAAAACCAATCGATTTTATTAATTTATTAAATTTTTCGCACTATGAAGAAATTCTTTACTACGCTTCTCATGCTGACCGCCATGGTGAGCATGAATGCACAGACCGACCCGGACCACATGTACGTGATCGGTAATGTTCCTTTTGGTGACTGGAAGCCCAATGCAGGCGTTGAGATGACCAAGACCGATGCCTACTGCTTCGAGATTGAGAACATCCACATCGATGCCAGCACCTATCTGAGCTTCACCTCTGAATTGGCCGAGACCGATTCAGACTGGGACTACATTGCTCCCTATCGCCTGGCTGCTCCAGCCAACAATTATGAGATCAACGCCGGCAACTTCGGCAAGCCTATCGCACTCAACGAATGGGGCGTGAACGTGGACAACGCATTCCTCATCACCGGCGGTGGTGACTACAAGATTGAGGTTTACACCGATGAACTGCTGGTAGTCTTCACTCCCAATGGTGACATTCAGGAAGAAATTGTTGAACCCGACGGCAACATCTACATTATGGGTCAAGTGAACGGCAACGAATGGGCTCCCAATGTGGGCGTAAAGATGACAGACGAGGGCAACAATATCTACACTGCCATCGTGACCACTACTGCCGACAGCTGCACCTTCGACTTCACCAAGGCGCTGTCAAAGACCGCCAGCAACTGGGCAGGTGTGGCTCCCTATCGCTTCGGTGCTGTAGAGAATGGAACTTGGGTAGCACTCAACGAGGCTATGCCTCTGGGCGAGGAAGGCAACGACAACGCATTCAAGATGTGTGATGCCGGCACTTACCTGCTCACGCTCGACCTGGAAGCCCGCACACTCACCGTGACCGAGTCTGAACTGGAAGATGCCATGTACATCATCGGTAACATTCCCTTCAACAACTGGGATCCCGCCTATGGCGTGAAGATGGTGAAAAACGGTGACGTTTACACCTACGAGGCTTCTATCCCCGGCGACGTGTGGTTCATCTTTGCCGATGCCCTGGGCAGCTGGGACATCGTTAACGGTGGACACCGTTATGGTCCACTGGAGGCCAACGAAGATGTAGTCGCCGGCGAAGACCACCCGACTCAGATTTCCGGCAACGGCAATGCTTCTTACAAGGTGGGTGCCGGTGAATATGTAATCACCTTCGACAAGGCCAACCTCACTTTCCGCTTCGATGCCAAGGGTGCCACCACCACTGGTGATGTGAACGGCGACAACAAGGTTGACGTGGAAGACGTGAACGCTGTGATCAACATGATCCTGAAAGTTTCCGAAACCACTGCTGCCGGTGATGTTAACAACGATGGCAAGGTTGACGTTGAAGACGTGAACGCTATCATCAACATCATCCTCAAGGTCTAATTTCGCAATGTCTAGGCTAGCGGCTCTATATCGCATCCGTTCATCAGTAGTCCGTTTTAAGGATGTAACCTGAGCCCGAAAGCCACACTATCTCACAGGCCGTGAGTCACATCATGTGACCCACGGCTTTTATTGTGCATCAACATTGCACGTTTGCATTGAAAATTGCTTGAAAAAATGACTTCATCACTTGTGCAAGTAATGAATATTCACTAAATTTGCTTGTCCAATAGGCAATTTTATTTTTCGACACGAAAATTTATAAAAACATAACTGAAATGAAAAAAATTATCACTTCTCTCATGGCCTTGGCTCTGCCTGTCCTGATGCAGGCACAAGGCTGGCCCGCCAACTATGGCGGCGTGATGCTGCAGAGCTTTTCTTGGGAATCGTTTAACGATACCCGGTGGAACAATCTCACCAATCAGGCCGATGAACTGTCGCAATACTTTGACCTGATCTGGCTGCCACAGAGCGGCAGTTGCGGTGGCACATCGATGGGCTACGACCCGCTATATTTCTTCAACCAGAGCAGTTCATTCGGAACTGAGACCCAACTGCGCACCCTCATCCAGAAACTCAAAGCCAACGGCACCGGCTGCATTGCCGATGTCGTGCTCAACCACCACAAGGCCCTCACCGGCTGGCTCACCTTCCCCAAGGAGACTTACAACGGCAAAACCTATCAGTTGCTTTCGACCGATGTGTGCCATAACGACGACGGCGGCGCTACCCTCACATGGGCCGGCGAAAATGGTTTTACTCTGAGCAACAACAATGATACCGGCGAGGACTGGAGCGGTGCGCGCGACCTGGACCACAAAAGCACCAACGTGCAAAATCTGGTCAACGATTATCTCAACTTCCTGATCAACGACATGGGCTACGTGGGCTTCCGTTACGACATGGCCCGCGGCTTCTCGGCCAGCTACTTCGGTCAGTACAACGCCAACGCCAAGCCGCAATTCTCGGTAGGCGAGCACTGGACCAACTCCACCAGCGAAATCGACTGGATGAACGGCACCAGGGTCAACGGCAACATCATGAGCGGCGTGTTCGACTTCGATTTCCGCTACACCGTGCGCAATGCTTTCAACTACAGCAATATGGGCAGTCTCAACCAGCCCAACGGCGGACAAAACAACTGGCCGCTGGTGAGCAATGCCGACCAAGGCTATCTGTTGGGTGGTTTTTACCGCCGCTATGCGGTCACATTTGTCGAAAACCACGACCTTCAAGATCGCGGCAATGTGGAGAACTACAATGCAGACCCCCTCAAGCGCGACACGATTGCCGCTAATGCCTACATGATGGCCATGCCGGGCACACCCTGCGTGTTCATGCCTCACTGGAAAGACTGCAAGCAGGACATCAAAGGACAAATTGATGTGCGCAAGGCTGTGGGTATCACCAACACCAGCACCTATAACATTCTCAACCAAGCATATAACTGCTATGCGATAGAAACCAACGGCACAGGGAATAAGAAACTGGTCACCATTGTGGGCGGAAAAACCGGTGCTTACACGCCCAGCACCACGCAATATACCCTGATTGTGGATGGATACCACTACAGGTATTACATGAGCCGCAACTGCGAGACGGCATGGATTGATAAGGCTTCGGGCTACTACAATAAAGCACAGAACGTGACCATGACGGCCGTGAGCCAGAGCACAAATGCCCAGCTGGTCTACACCACCGACGGCACTGAGCCTTCGGCCACCAACGGTACCAAAGTGGCTAGCGGCTATGTGCTGCGCTTGCGCGAGCCCATGACCCTCAAGGTGGGTCTGCTTGTCGGTTCCACAGTACGCGGCATACAGACTCGCGTCTATGACTTGCCCGAGATTGAAGATTTCACACCTCACACCGCCACTGTCTATTTCAAGGATCCTTCCAGCACCGTCGCTACATGGAAAGATGTCTATTACTGGGCCTACGACGGCACAGGCATCATCAATCCCACCAAAACGTGGCCCGGCGACCCCATGACCGAAACGGTGACCATTCGCGATGAAAAGTTCTATTACAAATCGTTCCCCATCGATGAAGAGGACTACACCTTCAGCATCGTGCTCAACGCTAAAGGCCAACCTCAAACGGTGGATGTCACAGGCATTAACAAGGACATCTATCTGCAGCTGGGTTCACTCAACGGACAGAATAAATACACCGTGACCAACGTCACCCGCATCTATGAGCGCTACAACCCGCTCAACCAGGCCACCGGCGACGTGAACGGCGACAAAAAGGTGGATGTGGAAGACGTGAACGCCATCATCAACATCATCCTCAAAACCAAAACGGCTTCCAACTACAACGGCAAGTCGGACGTGAACGACGACGGGAAAATCGATGTTGAGGACGTGAATGCTGTAATCAACATCATCCTTGGTATATAATAACTCAAAATAAGCTATCGTTATGAAAAAGTTGATGTCATCACTCATAGGCCTCGCCATGCCCGCCATCATGCTGGCGCAGGGCTGGCCAGCCGACTACGGCGGCGTGATGCTGCAGGGATTCTACTGGGATTCTTTCAAGGACACGCGCTGGAGCGTGCTCGAAAAGCAAGCCGACGAACTGGCCCGCTCGTTCGACCTGATATGGATTCCGCAGAGTGCCTACTGCGGTGGCCAGTCGATGGGCTACGACGACCTATATTGGTTCAACAACTACAACAGCTCGTTTGGCACCGAGGCTCAATTGCGCTCCATGATCAGCACTTTCAAGGCCAAGGGACTGGGCACCATTGCCGATGTGGTGATTAATCACCGCAAGACCGTGGGCGACTGGGTCACGTTTCCTAAAGAGACCTATAAAGGTGTAACTTATCAGCTCCTGTCAACCGACATCTGCAAGGGCGACGATGGCGGCGAAACCGCTAAGCACACTAATGGATTGTCGCTGAGCGCGAATGGTGACACCGGCGAGGACTGGGGTGGCATGCGCGACCTGGATCACAAGAGCGAGAACGTGCAAGCTAATGTGAACGCCTATCTCGACCTGTTGCTCAACGACTTGGGCTACACCGGATTCCGTTACGACATGGTGAAGGGCTACCACGCCCGCTACACCGGCATGTATAACGCTATTGCCAAGCCGCAATTCTCGGTGGGTGAATGTTGGGACAGCAGCACCACCATCCTCAACTGGATCAAGAACACGGCCAACGGCGACGGAGCCAATGGCGAAATACAGAGTGCCGCCTTCGACTTCCAGTTCCGCTACACCGTGCGCAATGCCTGCAATGGTAAAGACTGGAGCATGTTGAATAATTATAATGAAAGCAGCAACAACTGGCCGCTCATCAGCAACTCCGATGCAGTGGAAGGGGGCAAGTATCGCCGCTATGCGGTCACTTTTGTCGAGAACCACGACACCGAGCGCCGCTCAGGCTCAGAGCAAGACCCGCTCAAAGTCGACACACTGGCCGCCAACGCCTACATGCTGGCCATGCCAGGCACACCCTGCGTGTTTCTCAAGCACTGGCAGGCTTATAAGGCCGAAATCGCCTCGATGATTGCCGTGCGCAAGGCTGTGGGCATCACCAACACGAGCACTTTCTCAGTTTCGGTGGCTACAAATGACTATTATATAGCGTCGTCTACTGGTAAAAATGGACGGCTTGTCGTTCAATTAGGAGACATCCATGCCGTTACACCCAACGTTAACAACTGGGCTCCTGTGTTGAGCGGCTACCACTACATGTACTACATGCATCGCGACATGGAGACGGCATGGGTCGACCGCGCTTCGGGTGAATACAAGAATGCCTTTGAAGTCACCCTCACGGCCGTCACTAAGAATAAAGACACTAAGCTGGTCTATACCACCGACGGCAGCACACCCACTGCATCCAGCACAGCAGTGGCCAGTGGCACGAAAGTGGCCATCGGCCAAGCCATGACGCTCACTGTGGGACTGCTGGTTGAAGGTGCCGTGAAAGGCATTGTCAAGCGTGAATACACCTTCGAGGGTGGCACGCCACGACCTCCCTTTGAGCCCTACACCATCAAGATTCATGTCAAGGACCCCGGATGGGAAAATCTGAACTTCTGGTGCTGGGTGGAAGGAAGCGACAACTTGTGCACGGTGAACAAATCGTGGCCCGGCGACCCCATCTTGGACAATGGTGTGCTGCAGCCTGCCGGTAAACGTACCGAGGTGAAGGGGGCCACGTTCTACTACAAGGAATACACCGTCAAGGACTATGACTACGACATCATGTTCATCTTCAGCAATGCCGGGTCGCCGCAAACGGTAAATTTGGGTCCGTTCAGCAAGGATGTTTATCTGGAACTCGCTGAGAATCAGCCAGGAGGCAATCTGCTGGTGAATGACGTGACCAGCACCTATGGCACCGATGCCATCAACGACCTGAGCACCACTCGGCAAGTAGCCGGAGTTCAATTCATCGACGTGGCCGGACGTGTGAGCGACCGTCCCTTCGACGGCTTGAACATCGTGCTGACACGTTACACCGATGGCTCGCAATCAACCACAAAAATTATCCATTAATTCACTGAATCAATGAAAAAAATCCTCATCGCACTGTGCCTGCTGGCAGGCACAGTGCTTTCGCAAGCCAACGTGGTGGGTGGTGACATCTCGCTCCTACCCAATTATGAGGCGAAAGGCGCAAAATATTACGACATGAAGTGGAAAGTCATTCCACAACTGCTGCCTTGGTTCAAGGATCAGGGATGGAACGCCATGCGCGTGCGCTTGTTTGTGGATCCCAGCAAGGCTCCGGCCGACGAGATTGGTCAAGGCGTGTGCCAAGACCTGGAATATGTGAAGACGCTGGGAGCACGCATCAAGGCTGCAGGCTTCAAGTTCATGCTCGACTTCCACTACAGCGACTCCTGGGCCGACCCCGCCAAGCAATACACACCCGATGCGTGGAAAGACCTCACCGACGAGCAACTCTACACCACCATCTATGAATATACCCGCGACTGCCTCCAGGCACTGGCCGAGGCTGGTGCCACGCCCGACTACATCCAGACGGGCAACGAAATCAGCTACGGCATGCTGTGGGGGCCGCGTGGCACTGCCATTAGCCAACTGAAGAAGTTCAACACCGGAAACAGTGCCAACGATGCACGCTTCCTCAAGTTGCTCAGCCAGGCAGCGAAGGCTTGCCGTGAGGTGTGTCCCGACGCTAAAATCATCATCCACACCGAACTGGTGCGCAACATCACGATGATGAACAATTACTACCGCGCCATTGCCAGTGCCGACTATGACATTATCGGCCTGAGTTACTACCCCTATTACCACTATGGCCTGAACATGCTCGACAGCGCCATCCGCAACATCGAGCTTAACTTTCCCTCCAAGGAAGTGATGATTGTGGAAGCCGGATTCTACCACGACTGGCAACCTACCAGCGGCATCAACTTCGACTACTCCACAAAGGCCGACAGTTATGGCAACACCTACGCCATCTCGGCCGAAGGGCAACGCGCGTTTACAGCCGCACTGGTCGCCAAGTTGCTGGAGCACGAGTGTGTCACCGGACTGTTCTGGTGGTGGCCCGAGGCCAACGAGAAAGGCGTAGATTGGCAGAACCCTGTCACCCAATCGGGATGGTACAACGCCGGCTTGTGGAACAACGACAATGGCCGCGTGCTGCCGGCGCTGTTTGAACTGGCTGCGTTTGCTCCCGCCATCACGGGCGATGTGGATGGCGATGGCAAAGTGGATGTGACCGACGTCAATGCCGTCATCAACATCATCCTCAAGACTAAGGCCCAAACCGACTACCCCGGCCAGGCCGATGTGGATGGCGACGGCAAGGTAGACGTTGTCGACGTGAACGCCATCATCAATCTGATTCTGAAAGTCTAATCCACTTTCGTGGTCAGTACACCCAAAACAAGCACCGAGCCGCTCAACGACTCGGTGCTTGTTTTATTCAGTCTTCAAAGTGTGTGTTTGATTGCCGTTCACTCTTGGTCATACCAGGTGGAGTACATCAGGTAGTTCTTAGCGATTTTCACATTGATTTCGCTCGCTTGTGCAGGATCCACCATCTTCTTGAACTTAGCGGGGCTACCGGCCCAAAGCTCGTGTGGACCAATCTTTGTGCCACCCAGCACCACGCTGCCGGCGGCCACAATTGCGCCCTCGCCCACCTCGGCATGATCCAGAATGATACTGCCCATGCCGATGAGTGCCATGTTGCCTATCTTGGCCCCATGCACCACCACGTTGTGACCGATTGACACGTCATCTCCAATTTCGGTCACCGATTTCTCATACAGAGTGTGAATCACAGCATTGTCTTGGATATTGACACGGTTGCCAATGGTGATGGTGTTCACATCGCCACGCAGCACAGCACCAAACCACACGCTACATCCGTCACCCATCGTCACGTCGCCTATCACGGCGGCATTGTCGGCAAGGAAACAACCCTCACCCATCTTGGGGACAAATCCCCTCACTTTCTTAATAATTGCCATATCTATTTTTAATTAATGCCTGTATTTCATCGGTTGAAACCGATGAAATGGGTTCAATCCTGGAAATGCCTCAGTTTGAACCGATGAGATTCCATCTATCACAAGTTATGATATGCGTTATAATCAACTATTCTATGGCGGCAGTGCGGGCTGCAAGCCAATCGCGCTCGGCATCGTTGAGCAACGGGTTCAAGCGCTCGCGCACCATGCGGTGATAATCGTTGATCTGACCTATTTCTTCGGCCGTGAGCATTTCGCGGTCGATGAGGCGCAGGTCATAGGGGCACAAGGTGAGCGTCTCAAACTTGTAGAAGCGGCCGAAGCCCTCACTCTCGGCGGCATTGACCACCAGAATCAGGTTTTCGATGCGTATTCCATACTGGCCGGCCTTGTAAAGTCCGGGCTCGTTGCTCACCACCATGCCGGGGCGTAGCGGTGTAGGGTTCTGCTCTGTGCGGATGCTGTGAGGTCCCTCGTGGCATCCCAGGAAGTGCCCCACCCCATGGCCGGTGCCATGCCAGTAGGTCATTCCCTCCTGCCACAGCGGCAAGCGAGCCAGCACATCGAGATTCACGCCGCACACGCCATCGGGGAACTGCGCCCGTGCCAGAGCCAGATGTCCCTTGAGCACCAGTGTATAGTCGTGCCGCTCGGCTGCCGTGGGATTACCCAGCGTGATAGTACGGGTCAAATCGGTGGTACCGCACAGATATTGGCCACCACTGTCGATGAGCAGCAGTCCCTCGCCATGCAGCGTGCTGGCACTCTGCTGGTCGGCCTCATAGTGCACGATGGCTCCATGCTCCTTGTAGCCGGCAATCATGGCAAAACTGTCGCCACAATACAGATCGCATCGTGCACGCTCCTGCTTGCCGCGCTCCCACACATCCAGTTCGTTAATCGTGGCGCTAGGGGCTGTTTCCTCCACCCACTTGAGCAGGCGCACCATGGCGGCGCCATCGTGCTCCATGGCCTTGCGGAAACCGGCTATCTGCACCTCATTCTTAATGGCCTTCAGCGCAGTGATGGGTGACTGCGAGTAAATCTTCTGGCAAGGCATGGCGACAGCCAGTGTGTCGCTCACGCTGTTGGGGTCGATGAGCACGGTGTCGTGCTCACTGCGGCGCTCCAGGTAACGCGTCACATCGTCGTAGTCGCGCACGCGCACACCACACTGCTTCAGATGGCGCTCCACCTCGTCGGTCACCTTATTCTTGTCGATGAACAAACTGCAGTCGTTCTCGGCAATGAAAGCAAACGCAGTCACCACCGGTGTGAACTCCACATCGCTACCACGCAAGTTCAGCAACCAGGCTATTTCGTCCAGCGCACTGATAAACATGGCATCGGCACCCATGTTTTCAAGCGTCTCCAGCACACGCTGCAACTTGCTCTGCGCACTCTCGCCGGCATATTGCTCGTCGTGCACAAATGCGGCTCCCGAGGGCCGAGCCGGTCGGTCGGTCCACACTTTGTCGGCCACATAAAAGTCTGTTGCCAACATAAATCCATTTTCGCCGCAAAACCGCTCCAGCCGATTGGCTTCCATCACGGTAAACAGGCGGCCGTCGATGCCCACCAGGGCATCCTCGTCCAGGTTTTGACCCATCCACTCTTCAATGGTGAGGTCGGGTTCCTCGCCGTTCTCGCGCATCAGCTTCACCTCGCTGCCGGCCAGTTGTTGCTCGGCTTGCAGGAAATAGCGCGAGTCGGTCCACAACAGGGCCTGGTCGAGCGTAAACACTGCCGTGCCGTTACTGCCCGTGAAACCGGTGAGCCAGTCACGCAGTTTCCAGCAATCATTGATATACTCACTGTGGTGTGGGTCGGTACCTGGCACTATCACGGCGTCCACGTTCACTTTGCGCATAGCCTCGCGCAAGGCCTCAATACGATTGTTTGTCTCTTGCATATCTTATCTAACTTTTAACTCTTCTCTTTCTTCTCGGTGAATTTATCGCAGCGCATCGGGAATGCGCACCGGACTATTGGGGTTGAAGCCCGCCGGCATGGGAGCGTTGATGTGATGGTCGGTGGGATTGTAGTCTTTATAGTCGGTATAACCATTGCGTCCCCTGCCCAGCAAGAAATCAAAAATCTGGTAGAGCAGGCCACCGGCATCAAAGCTGATGGGCTGCCCCATGAGTTTGACGGTGGGTGCCACGATGGGCACCGTGCGCCATCGGCCGGTATAGACATCGTAGTAGCGTTGCGCACCCACGTCGAGCGACACCGTTTCACTCATCTTGATGCCCAGTGTGCCGCCATAGCGTGTGTCTTGCAAGAAAGGCATGGCTGCCACCGAGTGAAATTGCTGATTGGCATAATACTGTCCAAAGGCATTAAGCGTAAACACATCGCTCAACTGCCAGCTGGCCTTGCCCCACACACCGTAACTGTTCCATGCCTCACGGCCCATGTGATATTTGTTGCCGCTCAACCCGGCAGTCAACGTCACGTTGTCGCCCAGTAACTGAGTGATGCCCACACTGGCACTGCTCACATTGCCAAGACCCGGCATAGCCGTAAACGCACTGCTTCCCGACACATAGCCACGGCCCACGACAGCAATCACGCCACCTCGAGCCCAGTTGCCACCATACGGATCCATCCTAAAGCGGAATGGCTCATGCGATGGTTGTGAATACGTGTTGTGGTCGGGCATAAACGACATCGCCGCGCGCTCGTGACGTTCAGTCCACAGCGCGTTGTCCACCATGTGGTAGTCGAGCGATTGCGTGAAACTGGGTGTCAGCCCCGGTGCGATGGGTTGTGGTAGCACGGGCTTCAGCAGCGACTCGGACAGCACCGGCCGGTCAAGGTGCAGCGAAATAGGAGCCGTCTCCTGCGCGCGCACACCTACAGCACTCACCATCATGAGTGCCACCAACGCATATCTTACTGTCACTTTCACTCTGCAAAATTACGAATAAGCGAGCGCAGAACAAAATGAGAAACAAAAGTTTTTCATTTTTTATGCCGAGCGTGAGTAATTTCGGCCGAAGGCCAACATTACGAATAAGCGAGCGAAAAGCAAAAGAAAAAACTCGTTTATTCTTTTTGCTTTGCCGAGCGTGAGCAATTTCAATCACAATTCCTTATAACAAATCTTTGATTCTCGCCACATTGCATTGGCTCACCTTTTTGAAAATTCTCTTTTCTCAGTAATGTCAATTGTCCAATAGGTTTTCAATCTCCCTGTCGAAATCTGATTTGAAAAGATGATCTTGAACGATACGGTATTTCTCAAATTCAGCTTCGGCAAACAACTTTGCATTTGCGGCCGATACAGAACCGCTGTCGGTTAATAGCGGGCGATCGTCCATCGACAAGAATTTGTCAATATAGCTGGCCCAATCCTCCATTGTCATGGGAATATGGCGTTTAGCGCGTTCTTCAGCCAAGTCAAGAAATGCGTTTACAACGCGTCCCAGGCTGTCCAACTCTTGACCTTTGAGGTAATTCTTGGCAATCGAAACATCGGTCTTGACGATTTTTCCCATCGGTGCGTTTTCCCATGTCGTTAGTCCCATGTGTTCTTTTTCTGCATCGGCACGTTCGATAATCAATTCAGCTGCTGTGTGACCGTGGATGGCATAGTGAAGTTTGTTCTGCACCATGGCGAAAAAGCGGCGAGTTGTTGGAGCGTCTTTATTATAATCGATGGCAGTGGCATAAAGGTCGGTTACTTTCTGGTAAAACCTGCGCTCGCTCATGCGTATCTCTCGGATCTCGGCTAATAAGTGCTCAAAATAGTCAACCGAGAGGAATGCTCCGTTCTCCATTCGTTTCTTGTCGATTACATAGCCACGAATGGCAAATTGCCGCAGCACCGCCGTTGCCCACTGACGAAATTGCGTTGCTCGAGTGGAATTGGCTCGATAGCCCACAGAGATGATAGCGTCCAAATTATAGAACTGGGTATTGTATTCCTTCCCATCGGAGGCAGTTCGTCGGAATTTCCGACATACTGACTCCTTATCCAGTTCACCATCATGAAAAATGTTTTGAAGATGTTCAGCTATCGTCGAGCGACTTTTATCGAATAAGGCGGCAATGGCATCTTGTGTGCACCAGATACTTTCATCGGCATACATCACCTCAATGCCCACCGCTTGATTTTGCGACTGAAAAATCAAGAACTCTGCGGTACTGTTTCTAATGGTCAGCTGTCGAGGCGCGGCCGATGACAGTTCGTTAAGCTGCCACTCGCAACCACAGTCCTTGCAATGATACACTGCACCCTCAAATCGCACATTCGGCGACTTGCACCTAGGACATGATATACTATTCTGAATCATATCAACAGCTAATTCTTTTTTCCTCGGTTAAAGTCCACGGCTATTAGAGATCTAACATCATTTTCACTTTCACTCTGCAAAATTACGAATAAGCGAGCGAAAAGCAAAAGAAAAAACTTGTTTATTCTTTCAATTTGCTTTGCCGAGCGTGAGTAATTTCGGCCAAAGGCCAACATTACGAACCCTAAAAGGCTCGAGGAGATGATGAAGCACGAGTTGCACACAGTGCAGCGTGCAGAACTCGACCCAATAAGCGAGCGAAAAGGGTATTTTTTTGAATTAGATTTGGTGAGCGGCGAGGAAAGCGCGCACGTGGGCGGCATATTGGTCGGGGTAGAGATTGTAGGAGCGGTCGTGACCGGCACCGGGGGCGAGCCAAAGTTGCTTGGGTTGTGGCTTGGCTTCGTAGAGCGGATGCACCATGCGCGTAGGCACATAATCGTCGGCATCACCATGAATGAACAGCATGGGCAAGCGGCACTTTTTCACCTGATTGAGCGGAGACGCCTGGCCAAAACTCCACCCATAACGCAGTTTGCACAAGGCACTGGTAGTGTAGAGCAATGGAAACTCGGGCACGCCAAACTGGTTGCGGGCTTCGCCGGCAAACTCGTCCCACACACTGGTGTAACCACAGTCTTCTATATATGCCTTCACATAAGGTGGCTGCGGCTCGCCCGAGACACACATCACCGTGGCGGCTCCCATAGAGATGCCCATCACCACCATGCGGGTCATCGCAGAGTCGGCACGAAACAGTTCGTTGGCCACCTGCATCCAGCGCAACACATCCAGGCGGTCGGTCCACCCCATGCCGATGACCTCGCCCTGGCTGCGCCCATGAGCCGCAAGGTCGGGCAAGAGAATATTGTAGCCCAGTTCATGATGGAACATATAACCCATCTTGAGCATGCTCAGTGCCTGGCACTTGTAACCATGTACCAGCACTGCGACACGGGTGGTGGGAACATCGGCCGCCACCCACCAAGCGTGCATGCGTGCTCCATCGCTCTCGCGCGTGATGAATGTGTCGCGCAAGGCATGGGTGGCCTGGATGCTGTCGAGCCAGGGGCCAACCCAAGGTGTCTCGGCATGCAATCGCTCCAGCACGTGCTCGTCACTGTCGCTGCCGGGCGCGAGCGAATAGGAGAGCATGTAACAACTCAGTGCCACCACCACGCCGATGACCACCACAATCAGGGCCAAGCCCCACTTCAATAACCTGCGCCCCACGCTAGTCATGGCTGCAATTATTTGCTCAAGATTATATTTATCAATGCGTTCACATCGCTCACATCTATATCGGTGTCGTCGGTGATATAGGCGCGGCCGGCATAGTTCTCGGCTCTATCGTTACCCAAAATGATGTTGATGAGGATGTTCACATCGCTCACGTCGGCCGTGCCGTCATCGTTCACGTCGCCCTTAACAGGCTCTTCGGGCTGCGGTTGCTCGATGTCACCCTCACTGAAATAGGCTCTGTTGCCTCGCACCTCCATCTTAATATACTGGCCGCGGTCTTTGGGGCGCTCAAAGTAGTAGCCCTGATTACCCGTGTAGTAAATGGCGTAGATGCGATAGACCCCTTCGGCCAACATCTGTGGAATGGTGTAAGAAATCGACGAAGCACTATAGGTGCTACCCACTTCGATGCCCGAGGCATCCACGATATATCCTCCACCCAGCGAGTTCTGCAGGTCGTCAGTGACAATGTTCACGCCCCAGTAGCAGGTCGACAGGTCGCCATCGCCCAAGAAAGTGATACTATTCATGGACATTTGCATGGCGCCACCGAGTGCCACCGAAGTGGTGCTAGTAGTGAAATTCACCATATAGCCCCGGAACTCAACCGTGGCGGGCTCGCCGCCCTCGTTAGGCTTGATGCCTATGATGGCTTGCTGGCCACTATTGTAACCGCCCTCAAATGAACCCACGCCCTGGTCCCTCGGGTTGAGCAATGTGCAGGCGAAATAATCGTCGGAGGTACCGCCCCAGCCCCAGTTCACATGGAAATAACCGTTGGTGTCATATCCGTCGAACACGAACGCGTGTCCACCCTCGCTGCTACTGCCCGAGTAATACACCGGTCGCCGGGCATCCAGCTCATCGCGCAGCATTTGTTCCCACTCATCCAGAGCATAGAAATCGCGCATGCGAAACTCCATGCTCTTGTCGTAGTCGAAATAGGTCAAGAGTGCATTATAAGCTTTATATGACGATGTTCCGCTCGACGTGCCATAGCTCATGTCCACGGCAATGCCCACATCGCTCATGAGTTTGGCCACAGCGTCGGCCTGAGCCGTGGTATAGTTGCCATTATAATTGTTAATCATCCGGTCCCAGCGATAGGTAGATTGGGCAAAGTCGGCACTGAGCGTTGTGGCTGTGCTGGCACCATTCACATAGCACTCATAGGAATGACTCCCCGTTCCTGTAGCAGGCCAGTTGTAATATTTCATGATTTGAGCGGTGGCAGTTGCCACACAGCCCGTTGCACAGCGATACACACTGAACCAGCTGCGGTCATAGATGGGACAGTTGTTGTTGAACGGCTCCAGCTGGTTCCACTGGGTCTGCAAAAGCGGCAGTACGGCTGTGGTCAATTCCTGTGCCTGGCGCGCACGGGCCGATGGGTGAGTGCGCAAGTATTGCAACTCACGCTCATACTGGCCAAGCCACCACCGCATGTTGTCGGGGATGTCGTTTTCATCAAATAAGCCGCAGGTAGAATAACCCCACACCGGAAGGGTGCAGTCGTCACCGCTCACCACCACGTAACCGTCGCCGGCACCACGATTGAACACATAATAGTTTGGCACGCCTGCAGCCGACTTGGCCTCATAGGCAAGTCGTAAATCGGCATTTAGTGCCGGCGCACGACGAGAAGCGGAATTCATGTTTAAGAATTGCTGGGCTGCTCTCAGAGCCTGCGCGGCATCAACACTGGCAGCCTGTGTGCATAAGGCACACGCGACCATAGCACATAGTGGCAATAATTTCTTCATTTTCATATTCTATCAGAGGTTATGTAAAGGTGTGTTCTATAAATTAATAAAATGTAAAGATGGGTTCTTGGCTGTTTTTGTTTCTTTTCGGCATCTGCTGTGTTAAAGTCTTACAACATAGATTACTATGCTGTTTCACCTTTAACATGACATCTGCTCGAAAATAAACTAAAAACATCTCAAGTTAATTTATAGAACACACCTAAAGTATCAACTGCAAAGATAGTGATTATCATTGAAATAAAAAAATGCCGACTGGTCATTGAAACTGACTGTCGACATTTTTCCAATTCTTGGTGGGTGCTACCTGATTCGAACAGGTGACCTCATCCCTGTCAAGGATGCGCTCTAAACCAGCTGAGCTAAGCACCCGCAAAACATTGCGGATGCAAAAGTAGAACTTTTCTATCAATTTCCGGCCAAGAGCACCTAAATATTATGATTTTTTTACAATTTCTCCCGTTTTCGGATAACGACGCATTTATTGCAGTAATGTTCTTTGTAAGCGATTCCTCACTCGACAAATAGACGCAAGAACATGCACAAGCTCTTATATTTTGGTTGAATTATGCAGCATTCCTTGCATAACTAAATTCTTTTCCTGCTTTTGTAGTTCAAACTGCCACTCAGCCGCAAGTCGTGCTGCCCATGTTTTAGGAATCATGCAAGGCGGTCTGTTTGAGTGGATTTATCCGATATGGGTCGATGTGCGACGATTGATTCTGGCAGAGATCCAAAGCAAAACAACGGTAACCGCCAGGCTGGGCAGCGCGCGGTGGAGCATTACGTCCCATATATTCTCCCACCTTTGCACACACAGCATGTAACCTATATACATAGCATTGAGCGCAAAAACCAGCAACATAAATGCCACTGTCGCAGTCACTACATACCGCCATAGTGTCCCCCACACTTTATAGCCGAATAACTGCCGATAATTGCGCAAATGCACCAGCAATACAAGAACCGAAAAGAACAAGAGAAAAGCATTATCGCTTATATCTGGGAATAAAAACACCACCAGCCCCGTGAGAATAAGATAAATAAGTAACTGTGTCGCCATGAAAACCTGGATGAAAAATCCCTCGGCCAGCGTGTGCCGTCCACAACGTGGAGCCTCACGGAAGACAACATATACCGGCAAGATATAAAAAGAGAGCAAGATGAGCGCAGTCCAGTCGTAATGTTTTGAAGCCCAGTCGAAAATGGAATCCAGCAAACTCATATACTGAGCGCGGGTGGTATTGGTTTCTGTAACAGTTTCCGTCGTTTGCTCTACTGTATCTGCTTCATAAATATCAAAAAACATGAGTGCCAACATCGCTACCAGAGCCACAATCACCAGCATCTTTACCGGAGGGAAACTCACCTGTCGGCGGCCACTGATGTAGTCGGCAATGAGATAACCCGGCCGCCAGATGAGCTGCCACAGCGTGCGAGGCAGTGAGCGATTGCCCACTCCCCACACTTCCATAATTCCTTTCCTGACCGATGACCAGTCGAGATGCCGATTTCCGGCTCGCTGGCCACACTCGGGACAAAAGTTACCACTGTAATCAACCTCGCAGCAGTGACAGTGATGCTGAGCACCGCCGCTGGGAGCGATGATGTGGTAATGCCAGTCGCGCTGCCAAGCCTTGTATCGGCTGTGCCACTGGCTTAACCGGGTTGCTAAGTTCATTCAGTCAATTTTCAAAAGTCCAATATGAGCACATCGCGGGGTTGCATCTCCAAGTCGGCCGTGAGGTCGATGTTGCGACCGGTGGGCACATCACGGGCTGTGGTGTGGCCGGCAATCACCTCGGCATAGCGTGCCACGGGCATCGTGCGTGTCTCGGTGGTGCCATTGATGATGGTCATCACCGTGCGCGAGCCGTAGCGTCGTGCCAGCACATAGATGCCGTTGTAGGGGATAAACTGCGTCTGCTTTCCCTTGATGATGCAGTCATTACCCTGGCGCCAGTGCAGCACGGCACTGAGCCAGTTGAACATATCGTTCTCGTCGGCCGTGCGACCCTGAGCAGTAAAGGCATCGCGTTCGTCACCGGGGAAGCCACCCACGAAGTCCTTGCGCACATAGCCATCGGTGATTTCCTTCGTGCCGTTCATGAGCACTTCAGTGCCATAATACAATTGCGGGATGCGGTTGACGGTGAGCAACAGCGCCAGAGCCTGCTTGAGTGCCTTCACGTCGCGTCCGTTGGCCAAAAAACGATTGGTGTCGTGGTTCTCGATGAAAGCCATCACGCTGGCGGGATTTTCGTAAAGGTAGTCCAGCACCAGGCTATTATACACGCGATTGTAACCGCGCCACCAGCCATCGGTCTGCTCATGCTTGGCCGAGTCCACTTTCTCATAGAATGAGAAGTCCATCACCGTCTTCAGGTAGCTATTCTGCTTCGACAGGCGACTATTTTTCTGCCAGGCCGCGGTATAGGCAGGTTGCTCAACCCAGGTCTCTCCCACCACATTAAAGTTGGGATACTCGCGGTCGAGTGTGCGCATCCAGCGCGCCATGGCATCGGCATAGGCATAGGGGTAGGTATCCATGCGTATGCCGTCGATGCCCACGGTCTCGATCCACCAAATGCTGTTTTGAATCAAGTAGTTCATCACATGCACGTTGTGGTGGTTGAGGTCGGGCATAGATGGCACAAACCAGCCCTCGACTGTTTCTTTCAAATCCACTTCGCTGGCATAAGGATCCATCACCGGAGTGAGTTTATAGCTGGTCTGCAAATAATTGTTTTTGTAATCGGGCTGATTAAACCAGTCTTTAGAGGGCATGTCCTTGAGCCAGGGATGGTAATCGCCACAGTGATTGAATATCATATCCATCACCACCTTGAGACCACGCCGATGAGCCTCGTCGATGAGGCGACGATAGTCGGCATTGGTTCCGAAACGCGGATCCACGCGGTAATAATTGGTCGTGGCGTAACCGTGATAAGTGCTCTGACGGCCGTTCTCATCGGGCGAATTATTCTCCAGCACCGGTGTGAACCACAGTGCCGTCACACCCAACTGGGTGAAGTAGTCCAAGTGCTTGCGTATGCCCTCAATGTCACCACCATGGCGCAGGCTGGGTTTCGAGCGGTCGTTGGTGTAGGGTTGCATACCGGCAATCTGATTATTGGCCGGGTTACCATCGGCAAAGCGATCGGGCATGAGCATGTAAAGCACGTCGGCATTAGAGAATCCCACCCTTTCGCTGCCTTTCTTCTCGCGCTGCTTGAGGGTGTATTTTACCGTCTTTTTAGCCTTTCCCAGCGTGAAATTCAAGTCCATGATTCCGGGTTGCGCACCACGGGTGTTCATGTAAATGAGCAGATAATTGGGCGAATCGAGTCGCACCAGGCTGTCGATGGACACACCGGCGTAGTGTGTAGTGACTTCGGCATCGCGTATGCCCTGCCCATAAACCATGAGTTGTACCGAAGGTACAGCACGATCCAGACCTGCATACCAGTCGGTGGGTTCAATGCGATCCACTCTTAACGTGGCTGCCTGCATAGAAATAGCTACCGCAGCCGAGGCCAACATTATCAATTCTTTTTTCATGTTATATTTCTTTAATCGTGAATAATCAAGGCGCTCTGAGCTGGCACGGTCACATTTCCGCCACCGATAGTGCCCATTCCGTTCTCGTCGATCATGCCACCGCTGCACACCACGGTGTATTTTCCCGCTGGCACTGTGATTGTGCGAGAGTCACGGTTGGCATTGAAAGCCACATAGATGTTGTTCCACTTGTCACCACCGGCATGGTTCTTGAGCACAAAGGCCACCAGACAGTCGCCACCGGGCAGGAACTCCAGGTGTTCGCGCACCTGCTGGGCATCACCCAGGTGGAAAGCGGGATGCGCCTTGCGCAGGGCTATCAACCGGCTGTAGTAATCCATCACTTGCGGATAACGCTTGAGGTTGTTCCAGTCCAGATGATTGATGCTGTCGGGACTGTTGTAACTGTTGTGAACGCCACGCTTGGTGCGCAACATCTCCTCGCCGCTGAGCATGAAAGGCACGCCTTGCGAAGTCATTACCACCGTCTGTGCCAGCAGGTCGAGACGAATCAGTTCGTCGGTCGTCAGTCCGGGTATACTTGCCTTGAGCCGGTCCACGAGGCACATGTCGTCGTGACAACTCACATAGGCAATCATCTGCGTGGGTTGCAAGGCCCAGTTCACATCGCTATAGTTCACTTTTTTCAAATCCACTTGCGGATGTGCGACACCGCCCGCCAAGCCAAACTTGATGCTCTCTTCATTACCTTTGACACGTCCCAAGAAAGCGGCCTTGTCGTCGCCGTCCCACGGACCGCGCAGGCCATCACGCATATCATCGCTGAAGGCGGCAATGCCTGGCATTTGGGCCACATTGCTCTTCATGCCCAACTTGTCGTTGGGGATGGCGCACCCACCTGCCGACCAGCCTTCACCATAGATAAACACATCATCGGGCAGTGCCTTGCGGATGGCGTTCATCGTGGCAATGTCGTGCACTCCCATCAGGTCGAAGCGGAACCCGTCGATGTGATACTCGTTCACCCAGTAAAGGGCGCTTTCTATCATGTACTGGCGCATAAGCGGGCGCTCGCTGGCCGTTTCGTTGCCGCATCCACTGCCGTTGCTGTAACTGCCGTCGGCGTTCTTGCGGAAGAAATAGTCGGGCATGGTGAGCTGAAAATTACTGCCATCGATGTTGAATGTGTGGTTATACACCACGTCGAGAATCACCTTGATTCCAGCACGATGCAGCGCCTGCACCATCTGCTTGAACTCGTTGATGCGCACATCGGGACGATAGGGATTGGTGCTGTAACCACCTTCGGGCACATTATAGTTTACAGGGTCGTAACCCCAGTTGTACTGTGGCTCTCCGAGTCGTGTCTCATCGACCGACGCATAGTCGAACGACGGCAAGATGTGAACGGCATTCACACCGAGTGCTTTCAAGTGCTCGATGGCACGCGGCTCGGTCAAAGCCAGGTACTTGCCTTTATATTGCATACCGCTGGAAGGGTCGATGGAGAAATCGCGGTGATGCATCTCGTAGAGCACCAGGTCGCGGGCGGCTATAGCCGGACGCACGTCGGCAGCCCAACCTTGCGGGTCGGTATCACGCAGGTCGATGACGGCAGCGCGACGTCCGTTCACACCCACGGCTTTTGCCCAGATGCCCGGAGTCTCGCCCTGGTAGCGTCCGTCGCGGTTCTGCACATCGAATGTGTAGAACTTGCCCTTCTGGTCACCTTTTACGGTTGCCGTCCAGCGGCGATTGCCGTCTTTCATGCGTTTTGACTTCATGGCAACGACCTGAACAGGTGCGCCGCCCTGACCTTCATTATACAAGCGCAACGACACGCCTTTGGCGTTACCCAGGGTCACCACCGAGAAGGTGGTGGCTTGAGGCGTATAGGCCATTTCATCCATTGCCATGACCTTGACGGGCAACAGCATTGCCACAAGCAATGCCAGAATGGTTATATTTTTCATTTTCGTCCACTTTGGTTAATCATGTCTTTAATTTTGGCATTGAAACTGGTGGCACCCATCAGGTCTTCTATGCTCAGGTGCATGCGATAGCGCCAGTAGTGGCGAGGATTGGCGGGAATATTGATGCGCTCGGCATCGGCATCGGCCAGCCTCAGGTGGTCGTCGATAGCCATCCAGTCCTGCAACGAGAGCAGGCACAGCATGGACGGGCACGAAAGATGATTGCGCACAATGTCGCCTGCCAGCCAGCCGGGCAGGGGGTGTGGGGCTGCATCGCCGCGCCACAGCACGCTGCTGTAGTATTGCTGGGTGAGTTCGGGATCTTCGTCCCACCACTGGCGCAACGTGCTCATGTCGTGTGTGGAGATAGTGGCCACACTGCGATAGGGATTGCTGTTCAGGTTGCCAAACTGGAGTTTTTCGTCCTTGGGCATGGACTGGATTTCCAGACTCAGGATGCGCAACTCGTTCATCACCCAGGCCACACAGTCGGGCACCATGCCCAGGTCTTCGGCACACACCAGCATGCGCGTGGCCTGCACCAGCTTGGGCAACTTCTTCATGGCCTCATGATACCAGAAGTCATTGTTGCGGCGATAGAAGTAGTCGTTATACAGGCGGTTGAAGGCTTCCTTGTCGTTGCCATACAATGTCTCGTAGACGAAATCGTGCTGCACCGAGATGCGCGGATGGAATAGGGCGGGATTCTTGCGGTCGCGCACAAATAGCACATCGCTGATGAGCGAATACAGGCCATCGCGCACCCAGATGTCGTCGTCGCTATCCTTACCGCAGAAAGCAGCCTCAACCTTGCGCTGGGTGTCATACTCGGGTTTCATGCGATAAATATCGTCGTGAACACGTTCCACATAGTGCTGGCGCACCTCGTCGGCGTGCGGGCCGAAGACTCGATCCAGCACCCAGTCGGCTATAAACGGCTCGGTCATGAACTGCTCCTGGAAGTTGAGACCATAACCGCGTATCTCGTCGGCACTCATTCCCTGCGACGGGGAGAACTGTCCCAGCAGTCCGTGCACAGCCTCGATGGGAATCTCCCAAATGCGGAAGAATCCCAGCACATGGTCGATGCGATAGGCATCGAAGTACTGAGCCATCTTGCGGAACCGCTTCACCCACCACGTGCAGCCATCGGCCAGCATGGCATCCCAGTTGTAGGTGGGGAAACCCCAGTTCTGTCCGTTGGCCGAGAAGGCATCGGGTGGAGCACCCGCTTGCCCGTTGAGATTGAAGTATTTAGGTTCTACCCAGGCTTCCACACCGTCGCGGCTGATGCCGATGGGGATATCGCCCTTGAGCACCACGTGCTTGCTGAGTGCGTACTCGTGAGCGGCGCGCATCTGCTTGTCGAGGAAATACTGCACAAAGTACCAGTAGGCCACTTCTTTATACATCTTGGCGCGAGGGTTACTCATGGCTGCACGCTCACCGTCCTCGAAAGTGCGATGCTCGGGCCACTGGCTAAACGTGGCCGTACCATAGAGGTCGCGATAGTGGCAGAATGCTGCATAGGGCACAAGCCAGTCTTTATTGGCATTAAAGAAGGCTTTGTAGTCGTCGCTCTTGAGCACAGCAGCACCTTCCTGCTCGTAGAGCAGTTGCATGTACTCGCGCTTGGCGTTGTTCACTCGCTCATAGTCGATTTGCGGCAGCGCGTTGAGTTCCTTGCGCAATGCCTCGAACTGAGTCACTTTGAGCGCGTCTTGCAACTGCGGCAACTGATTCAGATCCATGTATTGCGGGTGCAGGGCATAGATGCTGATGCTGTTATAGGGATATGAGTCCTGCCAGGTGCCTGTGATGGTGGTGTCGTTGATAGGCAACACCTGCAGGGCCCGCTGCCCCGTGCTGGCCACCCAGTCGATCATGCGCTGAAGGTCGCCAAAGTCGCCCACGCCGAAACTCTTCTCACTGCGCAACGAGAAAATGGGAATCACCGTCCCGGCCAATTTCACAGGGTAAATGGGGAAGCGCGCCTGAAGCAGTTCATAGACCACACTCTCGCCCTTGGAGAGCGACGGCAGCACAATGGTGCGATTATCGCTGTTTTCCCACATGAGCGAAGCATCGTCGTCGCGGTCGGCAATGGCAAACTTAAATTCCAGCAACTGCGAGTCGAGCGTGGCGGCATCGATAACGGCCACCCACTCGTTGAACGTGTGCTCCACCATCGACAAGGCCTTGACCGGATTCCAGTCGCCCAGTGCCTTGCCACGGCCGGCCATCACCAGCCGCTCGCCCGAACGTAACTGCGGCGTGCGCACCTTGACAAAAATGAGCGACTCGGCCGCGGGGGCCTCAATGGCCGTGCGCTCGCGACGGGCCACACAATCGGTAAACGCCGAACTGTAGAGGTAACTGTCGTCGGGGATGTCGTTCCAGTAGTCATAAACGACTAAACGCATTCCACTGCCGGTTAAATCCAAGCGATGAGGCACTACCAGCCACTCGTGGCGCACCTGCGTTCCGTCACGTTCAACACTGTAATAGTAATCCATCACTTGGCTGCCACGTGGAGGCTCTATCTCGCATATCCACACCTGGCCGTCGTGGGTGAGCATTGCATGCTTCACCACCTCGTCGCTACTGCCTTTCAAGATGTTGAGCACTAGATTCTCGCCATAGGCAGCTCGATAGTTAATACTGAATTTTAATCTCATGATATATGTCGTTTTTCATTATAATCTAAAAGTAAGCAGGTAAAATTAGCATAAAAACATGGCAACAACAACCCATCGGCCACGCATTTGATTAAATTATAAGTGCAAACGATTGCGAGGCATCACCCTATTGCCACAAAATAATCATTCAAGAGTTTTTCTGCACAATAAGTGCGAGTGCTTTACGTTATTAAATAAATTATAACCATATTGCCACATGAAACATATCTACTTTTCTATCATATTTATGCTCATTGCGGCCACTCATGCCAACGCCTTCGTGGTGGACGACATCGAATATGAAGCCACGAGCAACAGCACGGCAAAAGTAGTTGCCACATGGCCCAATTACATGGGCGATATCATCATTCCCTCCACAATCACCCAATCGGGAAAGACCTATACCGTAGACGAAATAGACCGACTGGCATTTCATAATGCACAATTTCTCACCGGCATAACACTGCCAGCCACAATCACCACTATCGGCGACAACGCCTTCGCCGGATGCACCGCCATTCAACGCATAGTCATTCCCGACAACGTCACGACCATAGGTCCACGCGCTTTTTCGGGTTGCTCCAGCCTTACCGAAGTGGTCTTGGGGAACAAGCTCACCAGCATAGACGTGTTTTTGTTTTATCAATGCTCTCAGCTGAAATCTGTCACCATTCCCAAATCGGTCCATTCTATCGGCACAATGGCTTTTTCATTCACAGCCATTGAAAAGATTAACATCGACAAGAACGTGACCGACCTGGCTCTTGACGCATTTGAGGATTGCCCCTCGCTCAAGCGAATTGACATTGACGACCTCGAAGCATGGTGCCAACGAGACTTCACCTCACCCACGCACAATCCACTTTACTTCGCGAGAAACCTGTATGTGAACGGGGACCTGCTCTCCACTATCACCATCCCCAAAAGCATCTCCACAATCAAGCCCTACACTTTCATTAACTGCACAGCCAACGAGGTAGAATTTCATGATGGAATTCACACCATCGACCTATCGGCTTTCATCAGCTGTAAGCGCATTTCCACGGTGCTCATTCCCAACAATGTAACTCGGCTCATATCTGACAAACTCAATAGTTCAGACGCGGTTTTTGACTACGCCACAAAATTAACTGTCGGCAGCGGTATCAAGGAGATACCCATCAACGCTTTTGACTATTGCACCGCTATGAGTACCATCATTCTGCAAGAAGGGCTAGAGGTCATCAATTACAGCGGATTCAGCTATAACGGCTGTCGCAATATAGTGTTGCCCAGCACCCTCAAAAAGCTGGCGAGCTCATTCTTTGCATGCAACAAGTTGCAATCCATCACACTGAACAAAGGACTGAAAGAGATGGTAGGCGGCGTTCTGGCCAATTGCAACAGCCTGCGGGAAATCCACAGCCGCATCACCGATCCTTATCAGGTCGATTTTTACGCTTCCGACCACTTCAGCGGAATCAATTCGTGCACGCTTTATGTGCCTAAAGGCACGCTGGAAAAGTATCGCACTCACCCCTACTGGAAAAAACTGCTGGACACCCCGTCAAATTCCATCCAAGAAGAACCGGGATTCGTCACCGACGTGAACCGCGACGGACACACCGACGTGGAAGATGTGAACCTGGTCATCAACTTCATTTTGCGGCTCGACTACCCGGGTGCAAACCTCACGGCATGCGACGTGAACTGCGATGAGCGAGTGGATGTAGAAGATGTGAACGCCATCGTCAACACAATTCTCAAAATCTTTGATTGAGTGACCCACGACCATCACACCGCACACACATAACGACAAGAAAAGCGCAGGGGCCACGGCCTCTGCGCTTTTGCTAGGGTGAAATATGGGATTCGAACCCACGACCTTCGGAACCACAATCCGACGCTCTAACCAGCTGAGCTAATTTCACCATCTTTGTTTTGCGGGTGCAAAATTACGGCAAATAAATGAATCCTGCAACTTTTTCCCGTTTTTTTCGCCATTTTTTTGCCAAATGCAGGTTTTTGCGATTTTGCGGTGGCCTTTTTTCATGCCCTACTAATCCTCCACGCGCTGCCCCATCGAGAACACGGCCTGCAGACGCAGATCATCGTTCATGATCATCATGTCGGCATCCTTGCCGCGCTGCAGCGAGCCCTTGCGATCGTAGATGCCCATGATGCGCGCCGGCGTCTCACTGGCCATGCGCACGGCATCGCGGAGCGGTATATCGGCCAGGTTCACGGCAGTGCGAATCAAGCGGTCCATCGTGGCAATGCTGCCAGCCAGGGCAGAACGGTCAGAGAGTTTGCACACCCCGTCTTCCAGTATCACACGAGGGTCGAATGCCTTGTCGCTGTCGCTGTCGGTCAGCGCCAGCGCATCGGTCACCAGAGCTGTGCGCTCCACTCCCTTCATGCGATGAATGAGACGCAAAATGGTGGGCGGCACATGAATGCCATCGGTTATCATTTCCACCGACATATTCTCCATCAAATACACACTTTCCACCGTGCCGGCATGCTTGTACTCGCGCACATTGTGGAAGCCGGGCATGCCGTTGTAGAAATGCGTGGCAAGCGTGTAACCGGCCTCGCAGGCGGCCTTCACCTCGGGATACTCGGCAGCTGTGTGCGCGATGGCTGCCACGATGCCTTTACTGGTGATGTAGCGACCCATTTCCACAGCTCCCGGCAATTCAGGAGCCACGTCCCAACGCCGCACACAGTCATAGTCTTCCACAATGTGAGTGTATTCGGCCGGATCGGGGGTGCGGATAATTTCAGGCATCTGCGCACCGGCCTTGCGCGGGTTCAGGTATGGCCCTTCCAGGTGCAGCCCCATAATGGTGGTGCCCGGCTGCTTCATCAACTCCTGGCACGTGGCGCATGCCGCATCCATCATGGGCAGTGTGGCCGACGACAACGTGGGGTAAATTGCTGTGGTGCCATGCCGCAAATGGGTATGGGCCGCAATGCGGAATGCCTCGGCCGTACCCTCCATAAAGTCGCTGCCGCCACCGCCATGGCAGTGCAGTTCAATACCTCCCGGCAGCACGTGCGACCCGCGAGCGTCTATGGCCTTGTCGGCTTGCTCCACGACGTGGCTGCTGCGGCTTACTTCCACAATGCGCCCATCTTCAAATAATACCGAGCCGCCATTAATCCAGCCCTCGGGCGTGAGAATATGACCGTTATAGATTTGCGTTAACATGACGATTGAGTGTGATGTCTTTGATTTCCATTTACAAAGATAACGGTATTTTCCATAATTTGCACACATTATAAACAATATTTTCGTATTATTTACACATTTTTAAGTTGTTTCTCCTAACATGCACTGAATAGACGCAAATTTCAAGCAAATCGGTTTGGCTCTCACAAAAATTGACTACATTTGCACCGCTAAAACAATAGCGGTGCCGTCGCACCATTAAAACCGATGAATCATGCGAAATTGCAATTATCTCTTGAATAGAGCCGCCTTCTTCCTGCTGGCCGTAATCTGGGCACTGAACTGCCAGGCGCAGACCGACAGCATCGCGGCCGACGACAGCATCGGCGTGAGCCTGGTTACGTTTTACCCCGGCGACGAGTCGTTTTCCATTTACGGTCACACCGAGATACGCGTGCAGCAGGGCAAGCAGGACCTTTATTATAATTATGGTGTATTTGACTTCAACTCACCCGGTTTTGTCTACCGCTTCGTCACAGGTGAAGCTCTTTATTACTGCATGCCCATTCCAGAGCAATATGCGCGACTGGGCATGGAAGGGCGGCGCATGGTGGAACAGCGGCTCAACCTCACGCAGGCTCAGGCCAAGCGTGTACGCGACTTCCTGGTTATCAACTCCCTGCCCGCCAACAACACTTACCGATACCGGTATCTCACCGACAACTGCTCCACTCGCCCACGCGACATCATTGAGATGGCCGTGCAAGAAAGCACGCTCAATTATGGCAAGGCTCCAGGTGCCCCCACTTATCGCGAAATGATGTCGCACTACGGCAAAAACTATGCCTGGCAGCAATTCGGCATCGACATCGTGCTGGGCAGCGAGCTCGACCGTCCGCTCTCCTACCGCGAACAGATGTTCGTGCCCATGGTGCTCATGCAAGCCGTGCAGCAGGCCACTATAGAGCGCGACGGACGCACCGAGCCCCTAGTGAGCCGCAGCGAAGTGATGGTCGATGCCAGCGAACAAGGGTTGGTTTTGCCACCCACACCATGGTGGTGTTCACCACTTACCGTGGGACTCGCGGTACTGATGCTGGCACTAGTGGTGAGCCTGCGCGATGTGCGTCGCAAGCGCGTTACTCGCTGGCTGGATTCTTCATTCTTCTTGGTGCTCGCTCTGGTTGGGTGCATCATCACGTTTCTGGTGACCTGCTCACAACACGAGGCTCTGTGGCCCAACTACAATGTGCTGTGGTTGCATCCGCTGGCCTTGATTCCCGCCGTGTGTGTGTGGATTCCCCGCGCACGTCCATTGCTCACCGGCTACCACTGGGCCAATGCAGCCGTCATGGCGCTCACGCTGGCCGCGTGGCCACTCATTCCGCAAGAGGCCAACGTTGCCTTCTTCCCCTTGATGGCCACCAGCCTGCTCCGCTCCGTTTCTTTCCTGCTTATCAGCGCACGCCAATCCGCATAAACGCGCCTACCTATAACGCACTCGGTGCCTACCCATGTAGACGGGCAGGCACCGAGTGTGTATAACCAGCGTTGATTATCGCTATAATCAGAGGCTGTCGATAGCACGACAGATGTCGGCGAAAATTTCGTCTATTTTACCCGTGCCCTTGATGGCATGGTACAGCCCTTTTTCTTTATAAAAGGCCTGCAGGGGCGAAGTCTGGTTGTGATACACGGCCAGACGGTTTTTCACCGTTTCCATGTTGTCGTCGCTGCGTCCAGTCTGCTGACCGCGCAAGATGATGCGGTCGATGAGTTCCTGCTCGGGCACCTCCAGACCGATGACGGCACTCACACTGGTGCCACGCTCCTGCAGCATGGTCTCCAAAGCCTCGGCCTGGGCGATAGTGCGGGGAAATCCATCGAAAATCACACCGCTGGCAGCGGCTTCTTTGTTGGAATCAAGTACATCGGCCAAGATGCCTATCATCAAGTCGTCGGGGATGAGTTGACCCTTGTCGATATAGGCTTTAGCCGTTGCTCCCAGCTCGGTGCCGCGCTTGATGTTGTCGCGCAACACGTCGCCGGTGGAAATGTGAAACAAGCCATAGGTCTTGATCAGGTTGTCGCTCTGGGTGCCTTTTCCCGAACCGGGGGCACCAAAAATTACGATATTCAGCATAGTGTTATATGTTTTTAATGAGTCGTTATTTCTCTTGTTTGAGCACATAAATGTCCGATAGGTTACGGGCCAGCCCATCAAGGTCCAGTCCATAACCCAAGATGAACTTGCTGGGAATGTTGAAGCCCACGTATTCGGGGGCACCGCCCTGCTTGAGCGAGTCGGGCTTGAACAACAGTGAAGCCATCTTCACACTTTTGGGATTGTGCTCGGCCAGCATTTTGCGCATCTGCACCGCCGTCACGCCAGTGTCCACAATGTCTTCTACAATGATAATCTCGCGGCCGGCAATGTCTTCGGTCAAACCCATGATTTGCTTCACTTGGCCGGTAGATGATGTGCCTTCGTAAGACTTGAAACGGATAAATGTGATTTCGGCTTCGGGAATATCGCAGGCGCGAAACAGGTCGGCGGCAAAGATGAAGGCTCCGTTGAGCACGCACACAAACAGCGGGTTGCGTGTCTGACAGTCGCGCTTGATTTCAGCGGCCACACGCTCCACTTGTTGCCGTATCTCATCGCGTGTGATGTAGGGCTCAAAAGTCATGCCCTTGTAAACTAAATCTTTCATGAAAAGGTGATGTAAATGCACGGCCCGCCACACGAGCCATAATGCGTGCAAAATTAACAAACATTCTCGGCACGTGCAAATTTAGCCTGCGCTAATAGTTTTTTTCAACAGATTTTTTCTGTAGCATTAGGAGAAGTGTCGAAAAAGATATAATTTTGTAGGTTGAAAATTAATGTAAATCATTCAATCATCCGACTTATTGTCTATATAGCACTCAATTAATAATGAAAATATTCACCACCGAGGGAATCAGGCACATCTGCAGCAAAGCCATCGAGCGTGAAGGCATGTCGATGCTCGACCTGATGGAGCGAGCCGCCGAAAGCGTGACCTATGAATTGATGTCGCGCTGGCGCATCTCGCAACGATTCGTATTTTTTGCCGGACCCGGCGACAATGGCGGCGATGCCCTGGCCGTGGCCCGTCTGATGCGTCAGCAGGGATATTATCCCGAGGTGTATCTGTTCAACATCAAGTCGTCGCAGATGTCGCCATGCTGCGCCACCAATCGCGACCGTCTGCAAGAACTCGACGGCGTGGAATTTGTGGAAGTGACAGGCACATTCACTCCACCCGAGCTGGGTCCCGATGATGTGGTCATCGACGGTCTGTTCGGTTCGGGGCTTACGAGTCCGCTCAAGGGCGGCTACACGTCGCTGGTGCAGTACATCAACAATAGCGAAGCCTATGTCGTCTCGCTCGACATACCGTCGGGTCTGTTCGGCGAGTGGAACATGGGCACCGACAGCCGCAACATTATCCGCGCCGACCTCACACTCACCTACCAGTTTAACCGGCTGGCCTTCTTTTTTGCCGAGAACGCGCAGTATCTGGGTCAGGTGAAAGTGCTTGACATGGAACTCACTCTGGAAGGAGTGGGCAACACACCCACCGATTTCTATCTCATCGAGGGCAACGACGTGCAACAGGTGCTCAAGCGCCCCGACAAATTCTGCAACAAATATGACAATGGCGCCGTGCTCATGGTGGCCGGCAGCTATGGCATGATGGGAGCCGCCGTGCTAGCCGCTCGCGGAGCCATGCGCTCGGGCGCGGGCATCGTCACGGTGCACACCCCCCTGTGCGGTTATGAAATCCTGCAGTCGTCTATCCCCGAAGTCATCGTTGAGCCCGACAGCGACCGCCTTATCACCAAGTCTATCCCAATGAACCACCAGTACAGCGTGGTGGCACTAGGCCCAGGCATGGGCACCAACCCCGAGACTGTCGATGCCATCGACCAGTTTATCAAGACATTCCGCCGTCCCTGCCTGCTCGATGCCGACGCGCTCAACTGCATCGCCATGCGGCAGCAACTCATCCGCCTCATCCCGCACGGCTCGGTGCTCACACCGCATGCCAGCGAATTTGATCGCCTCTTCGGCGTGCATCAGTCCGACGAGGAGCGTCTCAAGAAAGCCATCGACGTATCGAAACTCTACGAAATCACCATCGTGCTCAAGGGACACTACACCATGACGGTGCGGCCCGACGGCAAGGTGTATATCAACAGCAGCGGCAACGCCGGCATGGCCACCGCGGGCAGCGGTGACGTGCTCACCGGTGTAATCGCATCGCTCATCGCACAGGGCAACGCGCCCGACTGGAGTGTGGTTGCCGGTGTGTATCTGCATGGCGTGGCGGGCGACATCGCTGCACGCGAGCATGGCACATGGGGCGTGATGGCTAGCGACATTGCCGACAACATGGGGCGCGCCATCCTATCTGTGACGACTGGAAAATAGCGTTATAGAAATAAGAATAATGTTAAATTTTGTCATTTTTTGAGTTTTATTATTTCAATTTTTAAGAATCACAATGGCCGCCAACTGCCTATCAATAGGGAGCCGACGGCCATTTTTGTGGCGAAACGGAACACTTTTGGCAAATGTTTAGAAGTGTTTTCAATGCTTGGCCACAAATTGCAAAATGACTAATTTTGCATCGTTAACAGCGACAAAGAGGTTAACTTATCACTATTTTTTCTTCGCAAAACGACACATTTGCACACATCCTCTTGCCGCATTAAATCATAATTTATGACTTTAAACAACCACATCAAAAGTTCAATTGCATTATTTATTATAAGTGTAGCATTTTCTGCATTCTCGTTCCAAGCCGCCGGTCAAGAACTCACAGCCCGCAAGCATGGCACCATCCGTGAGCAGGTAGAACAATCGGCTCTCAACCAGAAACAGCAGAGCCGCGTTCAAGAAATTCTCGATTACGCATTCAAGTTTAAAGGTGTACCCTATCGCCACGGAGCCTCATCGCCCCGCGGATTCGACTGCTCGGGCTTCACCAGTTATGTGTTCAAGCGCTTTGGCATCAGTCTGGACCGCCGCTCGGGTGCACAGATTCACGACGGACGCCGCATCTCGCGCAGCGAGCTGCAACCCGGCGACCTGGTATTCTTCAACGGTCGCGCCGTGAACAGCCGCATCGGGCACGTGGGCATCGTCACCGAGGTCGACAAGAACAAATCGGGCGGTTTCAAGTTCATCCATGCCGCCGTGCGCTCGGGCATCACCGAGAGCCACTCCAGCGAGTCTTACTACAGCAAGCGTTACATGGGAGCCTGCCGCGTTGTGGAATAACTCCCATCCCATATACACAACCACAAAAAAGCCATCACAGGGTCACACCCCCGCGATGGCTTTTTTCATTCTATCTGTAATGGATCTCAAAAGCACTGCCCCCTTGACGACATCGTACCATCGGTGTAGCGAGTGACCACGATGTTCACTCCATTGTGCGGTCGAGTGCTGGGCACTCCCATCACGCTGTAGTAAGTGACACTGGTCACCGTCTTCGCCACCTGCCGGTCGGCAATGGCTGTGATGACCGACTCTGAGTTGAGTTGCATGGGCATCACCACATAACGTGAACTCACACCGCTATCCACCTTGGGACGAGCCGTCTCACGGCGTGGTCCATTGCTGGCCGGGCTGAAACCACTGGCGATGCTGTAACGCTCCCAGTCGCCATAGGGATAGTAATTGATGAAATTATCTCCCAGTTGCAACGCAGTGATGTTGCCGGTTTTGGTGTCATCGCCACCACGTGTGATCACTATGCCATCGGGGCGAGTGGTGCCCAGCGACAGGTAATACCAGTTGCTAGCCGTGGTGCCATCGGTGGCCTTGCGCATGGCGGTAAGGCGCTTTCCCGGCCAGGCATCCAGCAGGGGCTGATCGTCCTTGTAAGCATAGAGGTAGGTCTGGCCATCTTCCAGCAGCGCATTGCCATTGTTGCTGTCTATCACATGCAGCCACACATTATAGGTCTGGCTGGCGGCGGGCACCTTGTTCACGATGGCAGGGAAGGTATAAACAGTCTGATCTTCGGCAGAGCCCGCCTCCAGATAGGTCTTGTCCCAAGCAAAGCCTCCACTCAGATTCATACTATTGGCCCGTCCCTCCTGGGCCGGCACATAGAAAGCATCGGTAGTGGCATCATAGTTGGCCCACTGCACCATGCAGTATTCCTGTGGCTTGGGCTGAACAAAGAAAACATCCTCACTACCCACATAACTGTCGCTGAAACTGGGCACAATATAATAATTGGGCGCATAGTCCTGCACCTCCCCCATTGTGGGAGCTTGCGAGAGGGCGATGGTGGGGTTCAGCTTATCGGTAAATGTGCCCTTAATCGTTCCACCCTTGATGATGTGTCCGGCCATGCCACTGCTCAGGTACTGCTCACCAGTGAGCACCACCCAGTTACTCTGGTCATATTCACGAGTGAAGGTGCCCGACGACATCATGTAATCGTAGGCTCCAGCGGTGTTCACATCGGGCGACTCATATTTTCCCATGTCCTTTGCCAGCAGCACCGCCCCCACGGGAGTTTTATTGCCGGAATTGTCGTAGGAATACTGGGTTAATAATCCCACAGCCAGCAGGTCGTCGGCCACGGTCACCTCGTCACCCTCCTCATTGTCGCGCACGATATCCACTAGGTCGGTATCTGTGCAAACAAAATCAGACCTCACATAGTAATCCAGCACATAAGACGGTGCTCCTCCAGAATTAGTATAACACATAAAAGCGCCCCACGCTGAATTCTCAATTACAATCGATTTTTCTGAAATATCCAGTCTAAAAGAAAGGGCCGTACTTCCTCCATATTTATAGTTCGTTTTGGGATATGCAGCAGTACTTGTCACATAACTAGGTTTGACCCAGTATGTAGAGCTATTTTTATCATAAGCAGCACTATTGATAAACGCGTAATGCAATGTTGCGTTACCAGTTCCTATAGAACTACTAACGTATGAATAGTAATAAGAATTCAGAGAAAATGCACAAGCGTCGCCATTCCATTCAAAATTATGAGTGCCTGTGTTATCAAAAGTCAGATTACACACACTTGTTTTTGAATGCTTGTAAAAATTCTGAATTTCCAACTTACCATAACTGCCCGAAGAGTTTCGATATGTGGGATCCCATTTTACGACAACATCTTGAGTATTTACTAATACTTGTTCTGCATCAGGATCTGTTGCATAGTAATCATACCTGGTCATGTTCCACGTAAATGCTTCGGGCAACTGACTGGGGTCGGTATAAGTCTGTACATCCACTGCCCAGGCTGCAGTGGGGAGCAGTGCCAGAAGCAACGTATAAATAATCTTTTTCATAGCTCAAATTACAAATTGTGCCTCACAATGAAAGTGTGCCAAAATTCAGGAATTTATGAGATTTTAGTCCCTTTAGGCCCAACAAATTTTGACACACCCACTATTTACTAAAATGCCGTGATTTATTTCACAATCACCTTCTTGCCATTGTGGATATAGAATCCGGGAGTGGGATTCAACACACGCTGGCCGCTGATGCTGTAGTAGTAACCGTCGTTCACCGATGCGGGTTCACTCTTAACCTCAGTAATAGCAGTTGATGAGTTGTTGTCCTCGAAAACGCTCTTGTCGAAATATTCAATCACATAGGAGGGTGATGCGCCATACTCATCCTTAGTCATGAAAGCGCCCCAAGCATGGTCGATGGTGATGGTCTTTTCTTCCAAGTCCAGCACGCAGTTGAGTGCGGAACCACCATTGTAGGCATAACTCAGGTACTCACCGTCCATCCAGTAACGCGACGTGCGGTTGTCGGTGCCCTTGCGTGCTTGAGCCAGCAGCGCGAACTGGCTTGTCTTGCCGAATGCGCTACTATAAGGAGCCTCGGTCTTGGCCTTCGAGAAATAATAACCGGTGAAACTGAACGTGATGGTCTTGCCATCCTCGCTCACCTGGAAATTGCGATTCTTCTCGTTGGTAAACTCCAGTGTGGCTGAATTTTCCAGACAGTCATTGTTATAGAAATCATAAATGGTGAGCTTGCCATAGCATGCCGATGCGTTCACATAGTCGGGCGACCACATCACATCCACAAGATCGGTCGAGACCAGAACGGGATCGCCATTCTCGTCGGTGCCACGATAGTCGTTGCGGGTCATGCTCCAGCTGAAAGCATCGGGGAAGTTGTCGGGGATTTCAGCATAGGTCTGCTTATCCACTGCGTTGGCCGATGCAAACGTAAGACCGGCTAAAAGAATCAGGTAAAATTTTTTCATAGTCATTGAAATTTAATTAGTTATTTAATATGAAATTTCTGGTTATTTATAGGCACCGCCAGCCACTATCCAGCTCGCGGTGCCTGTGATGCGACAATCTAGGGGTGGTAGTTGCCCAGAATCACATTGATCAGGATGTTTACATCAGTCACATCCACATATCCATCGTTGTTCAAGTCGCCAAACAGTCCGCCGCTTGCGGGATAGCCCACATAGAGCCGCACCGATGCGCTCAGCGAGTTGTCGGCCACCGATGTGGCTGTGATGGTCACCACCTTGCCACCATCTTCCAGTCGCGGTGCCTTGCTAGGTGCGCCCTGAGCCGACGGCATCAGTGCTGTCACAAGTCCTGTGGCATCAACGGTAGCCACCGTTTCGTCGCTCGATGTCCAGGTAACGGCCTGGTTGGCGTTGGCGGGTGTGATGGTAGCCTCCAGTTGCAGCGACTCGCCCGGTTCCAGCACTTGCTCGTCAGCATCGGTGATGTTGAGCGAAATGCCGGTCGGAGCCACGGGAGGATAACGGAACAGCGTGCCGTCGGTGAAATAAATCACCGTATTGCTGATTTCACCCATCCAACTCTCGGTAGTGGGCGAGCATAACGACCATGAGGTGTCGAACGTGAGTCGGTATTCCGTACCTGTGCCCGTAATTTTCCAGCGGGTATTGCCATCGGTACCGTAGCAATAGTAGTTATCACCACTTTCGTCGGTATAGAGTATCGTAGGTTCAATCGAGAAGGTAGAGTCGCCGTGCATATCGATGTTCATCATCGTGCCCCAGCCACCGAAGTTATAAATCGACAAGTTGGCCACTGTGGTGCCGTTCTGGCCCATGAGCACATCGTCGGTATAGGTCTGCCCATCGTAGGTATAACTCATCTTGCCGTTGCACTTTTTGAGCATTGAATTGGTGCCCACGGCATAATAGCTGTCGGTGCCCACCAGTTTCACGCCCCATTTCACACCCAGGAACTGAATGCCGCCACTATAGATTTTTCCGGTGATGGTAGCGGTGGTGTCGCTGAAATTGACCAGGTCGGCCGAGGTGTAACCATCCATCTCGATGAGGCGCTGGCGGGCTATGGTGATGGTCTGCGCGCTCCAGTTCACGGTCGCTGTAATGTCTTTGGCCACGCCCAGCCACCAGCCGCTGATGATCACCTGGCTGCTGGTCAAGCCTTTCTTAATCGACAGCGTGCAATATTCCGACGTGTAGCCGGTACCGCCATCCCAGTCGCTGTAACTCATCATCCAGGTGCCATAGAGGTCTGAAATGCTACTGATGGCAGCTTTTTTGCCCATTTTCATCATCGACGACATCTGGGCATAGGTTTCCACGTCTGGCATATCGTCGGCATCAACACTCGGTACTGACGCAAGCACTTGAATTTTGTCGGCTTGCCTAATATTGCCTTTTTGTTGCATGGCTGTGGCACTCACACACAGCAGTCCTAGCAAAAGAGTAAAGAAAAATTTCTTCATAACTAATATCTGTATAATTTTGGTTATATATTTACACAAATTGCTCTCTTAATACAGAATTGTGATGCAAAAATACACAACATTGTAATAACCTGCAAGAATTTCCTAAAAAAATTCAAAAATTATCGCCGATTCACCTCACCTCTCTTTATTTGTCCATAAAAAATGCTCAGTGGGCATTGAGGTGCACCTGTAGCGGCCAGCCCATCGCAGTCACGATTGCTTTGTTGTTCGTGATTTTTTGTTAGATTTGCGGTAGAGTTTGTGCTTGGCGATGACGCACGTACTGGTCATGACGCAGCCACCGCGGAACTTGTCCTTGTTCAATAGGTCATGCAGCGAGCAGCCGACCTGTTCTGGCGTGAATGCCTCAAAGATTGCCGACAGGCTACCGAAGAAGTAGCGCGCTGGCTCGCCAGTGTAGAAGTTAACGCTGACGATGTTATCCACCGATAAATTACCTGTTATTTTTCGCATTTTTTGTTCCTCCTTGCGTTTCGTTTGAGAAATGATAAATCCCCCACCCGCCGGATTTTGGCGGGCGAGGAAGGCAAAATTCTTGCAAATTTAAAATCCGATTTTAAAATTGCACAAAAACCTTGCAAATTTAAAATCAAAGTACTAACTTTGCAGTATTAACTTCCACTGGATAAAAAACAATGATCAACCGAACATTAAAAGACAAGCTCACAACTCTAGCAGATAAGTTTCCTGTAATCACCTTAACGGGTCCACGTCAATCGGGAAAGTCAACCCTGCTCAAGCATACCTTTCCACAGTATCACTATGTATCGCTGGAAGATATAGATATGCGCGAATTTGCCATCAATGATCCACGAGGATTTCTTAACACCTATCCCAGACAAACCATTATAGATGAAGTACAGCGAGTTCCGTCTTTGCTCTCATACATACAAACCCATGTTGACAGCTTGGACGAAACGGGGGTTTACATGCTAGCTGGTTCTCAAAATCTTTTGCTTTCTGATGCCGTGGGGCAATCTCTGGCAGGCCGTACTGCCCTTCTCAGGCTATTACCTTTATCTCATGAAGAATTGAATGCTGCCGATTTATTACCATCATCAGTCAACGAAGAAATTTTCACGGGTTGCTACCCACGGCTCTTCGACAAAAAAATCAATCCTGTTGACTACTACCCTTCCTATATTGAAACCTATGTTGAACGTGATGTGCGAATGCTAAAGAACATTACAAATCTTAGCACTTTTGTACGCTTTATCAAGCTATGTGCCGGTCGCATCGGTCAACTGCTCAACATCGCTTCGCTCGCAAATGAATGTGGTATTTCAGCACCCACCGCATCGGCATGGATATCCGTTCTTGAAGCCAGTTACATTTGCTATTGGCTTAAACCCGACTGGAACAATTTTAACAAACGGTTGGTAAAATCTCCAAAACTTTATTTTTACGACACAGGACTTGCATGCTCTCTACTCGACATTCAGTCTCCTTCACAAGTTGATACCCACTACTTGCGCGGAGGACTTTTTGAAAATATGGTTATCAACGCATTTCTCAAGCAGGCTTGGAATCGTGGACAATCAGCCGACCTGCGGTTTTGGCGCGATAGTCAAGGGAATGAGATCGACTTGCTCGTTTATAGGGATGGCAAGCCTGATGCTTTTGAAATTAAATCATCGGCAACATTCTCAATGGATTTCTTTAAAGGGCTAAACCGTTGGGCCGCATTATCGCAGGCTGAGAATGGTCAATTACACGTCATCTATAATGGCAACAGCATGATGCACACTTCAAACGGTAATATATGTCCTTGGAACGATTTGTTTAAATAGGTAATTTGAAATCCAAAAGCAGTGTTGTAATCCATATTTTCATTAGTTTGTTTGCAAATTTAAAATCCGATTTTAAAATTGCACAAAAACCTTGCAAATCCAAAATCGCATTCGAGAAAGATTATTGCTTGCCGACCGAAGTTACTTCACCACTCGGAAAAGAAATAGAAAAACAAGTTTTTCTTTTGCTTTTCACTTGCTTATTTGATAAAATTTTCACGCTCGACAATAGAAGTAAACTTCTTTTGTGCTCACTTAATCAAATTATTAGTAACGTTGGCTACGCCGAAGTTACTCTCGCTCGGAAAAGCAAACGAAAAATCAAGTTTTTCTTTTGCTTTTCGCTCGCTTATTCGTAACTTTGCATGGGAAAAGGCAAAAGAATGCAATGAAGACGCTAATCGTCATCACAGGCCCCACGGGAGTGGGAAAGACGGCGGCCGCCATTGCGGTGGCCCAGCGACTCGACTGCGAGATTGTTAATGCCGACTCGCGCCAAGTGTATCGCGACATTCCCATCGGCACTGCCGCCCCCACAGCCAGCGAACTGGCTCAAGTGCCCCATCATCTGGTAGGATTCAAATCGCTGGACGAACCCTATAGCGCATCGCAGTTTGAGCATGATGTGCTGGAGTTGCTGCCCCAATTATGGCAACGGAGCGACCATGCCGTGATGTGCGGTGGGTCGATGATGTATGTCGATGCCGTGTGCAATGGCATCGATGACTTACCCGACATCGCCCCACACTTGCGTGAAGCTGTGCTGGAACAGTACCGCCTGCAGGGACTGGAAAGCGTGCTGGCCGACCTGGAGCGACTCGACCCCGACTACTATAAGCAGGTCGACAAGAAAAACCCGCGCCGTGTGATTCATGCCGTGGAAATTTGTCGCCAGGCCGGTGTGCCCTATTCCAGCCTGCGCAAGGGTGAGAAGAAAAAGCGGCCTTTTCACATCGTGAAACTGGCATTGAACACAGAGCGCCCGGCACTGTTCGACCGCATCAACCGTCGCGTCGACGCCATGATGGAGGCGGGACTGCTCGATGAGGCACGGCGAGTCTATCCGTTGCGGCACTTGAATGCACTCAACACCGTGGGCTACAAAGAACTTTTTGCCTACTTCGACGGGCTGATGCCACTGGACGTGGCACGCGAGCGCATCAAGAAAAACACGAGGGTTTACGCTAAAAAACAGCTCACTTGGCTGGCTCGTGACCCCGACGTGACTTGGTGCCGACCCGGAGAACTGCTAGATATTTTGAATGATGAATTTCTTGACTCGAAGAGGGATTGGAATTGATAATTAATAGTTCCTTTACTCGGTTTTGCTCTGTGAACTCTGAGAATTCCGAGAACTCCGAGATTTTGATTTAGAAAATGATTGATTAAACCACATAACCAAAACATGAACAGATTCTTTTTACTTTTGGCAGCCACAGCAGTCATGTTGTGCATGCCACAACTCAAGGCCCAGGAAGCACAAAAGCGCGAGATGCGCACTGTGTGGGTGGCCACGGTATCTAACATCGACTGGCCACAGACACGCGGCTCGTCGACTGCAGTTGTTAATCAGCAGAAGAAGCAGCTCACCGACCTGCTCGATGGCTTCGTCAAGGCCAACATGAACGCCATCTGTCTGCAAGTGCGCCCCATGGCCGATGCCCTGTATCGCTCTAGCTATGAACCCTGGTCGAGTTACCTTACCGGCACCCGCGGCAAAGACCCGGGGTGGGACCCCATGGAGTTTGCCGTGCAGGAATGTCACAAGCGCGGACTGGAATTTCACGCTTGGGTGAATCCCTACCGTTTCAGCAACAGCGGCGGCAACGACTGCACCACGGCCATTGACCAGGAAATCAAGGCATCGGGCATGCTCATGACCGTGGGCAACCGCATCGTGTTCAACCCCGCTTTGCAAGCCTCGCGCGACCGATTGCTGAACGTGTGCCGAGAAATGATTGAGAACTACGACATCGACGGCATCATTTTTGACGACTACTTCTATCCGGGCGACGGCACTCCCACCGACAGCAGCGCACCCGACTATCAATTGTGGCAGAACTCCGGCAGCGGAATGACTATTGCCGACTGGCGCCGTGCCAACGTGAACGAGATGGTCAGTCAGATGTATGACATGGTGCAGCAGACGCGCCCCGGCGTGAAATTTGGAATAGGCCCGGCGGGTGTGGCCGGAACACGCGCCACCAGTGCCGGCAAGCATGGTGTGGACCCATGCCCCACCGGCAGCGACTGGCAGTACAACCAAATCTACAGCGACCCGCTGGCATGGCTGGAAGAAGGCACCATCGACTACATTTCGCCGCAACTCTACTGGAAATGCAACCACAGCACTAACCCCTTCGGGCCGCTCACACAATGGTGGAGTTACGTGGCCAATCACTTCGGGCGACACCACTATGCCAGCCATAACATCTATTTCATGGCAGGCAGTAACTCACAGGAAGACTGGGACGAAATCATCCAGCAAATCAATTATAGCCGCCAGTATAACCTGGATAACGCACCGGGTGTGAACTTCTACTCGGCAAAATACATCGACGGCCCCACGTGCAGCGGCCTGGCCGACTATCTGGCTCAAAAGGTCTTCACGCGACCGGCACTCACACCGGCCATGACATGGAAAACCCGCAAGGTCTACAGTGCACCAGCCGATGCCACCATGAATGGCACCACCCTGACGTGGACCGCAGTGAATGAGCGAGCTCAAATCAAATATGCCATCTACGCTATCCCCAATACCGAGTCGATCGATGCCATTGCCAGCACACGATTCGACGGTATCAAGAGCGACTACCTCATCGGCATCACTTACGACGCCACATTCACCTTGCCTGCGGCCTACCGCGATGGCTACTGGTATGCCATTACCGTAGTCGATGGCTGGGGAAACGAGAACGCTCCTGCCTATGTCAACGCTCCTGCCGGCGAAGCCGACCAGGTCACCCTGCGCTCACCGCTGGGCACCACCCTGAGCCACTGGCAACAGACCTTCAGCTGGACAGCGGCTACCGATGCTACCTACACGCTGCAAATTGCCAGCGACCAGGCGTTCACCGACATCCTCATCAGCCGCACCAAAGTGACAGCCACCTCACTAGTGGTCAACTTGAGCACGCTGGCTTCGGCCACCACCTACTACTGGCGTGTGATTACATCGCAGAATGGCCACTTCGACAAGGCATCGGAAGTAGCCACTTTCACCACGGCACAACGCCCTTTCGCCCCCGCGGCCACCCTTCTGGCGCCCGAAAACGGCGCATCCATCGACGCTGATTTCACGCTGCAATACAGCGTTGATGCCAGCGTCACTTCCAGCACAGTGCAGGTGGCCGGTGACCCTCAGTTTGACAATGTGTTAATCGACACTGAAGATGCTACTGCCACCGGCGGTATCTATAGCCTCGCCCTGCAACCGGGTCTATTGGGGAAGGGGACTTTCTACTGGCGCGTGCTCACTACAGCCAGCGACTGCGACCCGGGCACATCGGCCATCAGGTCGTTCACGATTACCAGCGTTCCCACCGGCAACTACGAGCCGGGCTACGTCGTCAAGCGCGACATCGACACCTATAGCGACCTGAACGGTCTCAAGCTCACCAATCGCTGGGTGCGCTCGGTTAAAGAGGAATATAACAACATGACCTTCGACGGCAGTGGACTCATGAACCGAGGCTTCACCGTGAGCGGCGGTCACGTGCTGGTGGTGGGACGCACCGATGGTGCCAGCAGTGCCGACGTATATATCACTCACTACGATGCCACCACCGGCGAGCGCATCAAGAGTGTGACCGTGGATGAAGCGGTAAAAGGGCTCTACTTCCCCGGAAACGACATCTTCACCGACCAGGCCGGCCATGTGCTCATCTCAAATCTGGTGCTTAACGCCGGTACTCAGCCCATAAAAATCTTTCAGGTTGATCCCGACACCGGCTCGGCCACCCTGCGCGCCAGCCTCACCGTGACCGGCACGGCCACTACCCGCATCGACCACTGCAATGTGCTGGGCGATGTCACCGCCAGCCAGTTCCAGGTCTTTGCCGCCATGTCCAACGGCAGCCAGCTCGTGCGCTGGACAGTGACCAACGGAGCCATTACCGACACCAATGTGGTGAACACCACCAGCCGCTACCCAGCTACAGCCGGCAACTTCGGCCTAGCACCGCGCATCTACCCCGTGAGCGCATCGCTAGCCTACGTGACCGGTGGCAGCACTCACCTCACGCTCTACAACTTCGACACTGGAAAGATTGCCGACAGCTTCGGGGCCAACACAGCCCTCCAGCCCGAAGGCACCGAAGCCAACGGAGCCGCATTCTTCACGCTTTACGAAACAAACTATCTGCTTTACCCATATAGCGACTTCCGATCGAGCACCGGTTTCCGTTTTGCGCTGGCTGCCAATGCCCACGACAACGACTATGCCGGCTACAACCTGCAATGGATATTTCCGCAACAGGGATTGGGCAGCGTGAACAGCCAGACCTGGGATGCGCCCTGCACCGTGACCGACGGTTCGCATCCCGGCCAGAAGGACATCTACATTTATGTGCCCGGTAATGGATTGGCCGCCTACACCCTCACGGCCGACTTGCTGGGCGATGTGAACGGCGACGGAAAAGTGGACGTCTCGGACGTGAACATGGCCATTAATATCATTTTGGGCCTCAATCAAGACAGCGCGGCTAAATCACGAGCCGACCTCAATGGCGACGGGAAAGTGGACGTGAGCGACGTCAATGCTTTGATAAACATCATTTTGCATACAGAATAAGCACATTTCTTTCTACAGCATTTCGGCGGAGAAGCGCATCTAATGGCACTTCTCCGCTTTCGTTGCCTACCGGTTTCAATGCCCAGCCTTTCGATTTTAATCATTTTTTAAAATATTAATCCATATAATTATAGAAATATTCTTTAATTTTGCACATTGATTCTTATTTTATTATAAACTCATACGATATGAAGAAAATTTTACTTTCACTTCTGGCCTGCGCGGCTGTTGCCGCCAGTGCCGCCACCTTCACCGTAGGACAACTGAACTACACTGTGATTGGTGAGAATCGCGTCGAAGTGAGCGGCCTTGCCGACAACACCGTCACCGCGCTCACAATTCCCGAGACTGTTGAAAACGAAGGTGTGACCTATTCCGTCACCGCCATTGGCGACCAGGCCTTCCGTTGGGCCAAGGTGGTTACCGCCACTCTGCCCGCAAGCATCGACACCCTGCGCCACGGAGCGTTCAACGGCAGCGACCTGGTGAGTATCAACCTCAACGAGGGTCTGCGCTACATCGGCGATAACGCTCTGGCCTGCAAGAACCTGACGGCAATCGACATTCCCGGTTCGGTAGAAGAGATTGGCGGTAGCGCATTTTTTGCCGCCAGCGCACTGAGCCAAGTCACCATGCACGACGGCCTGAAGAAAATCGGCAAGAGCGCGTTCTACAACTCCGGCCTGACCAGCGTGGTCATTCCCGCCACGGTCGACACCATTGCCGGCACCGCTTTTTTGTATTGCCGCAAACTGGCATCGGTCACCATCAATGAAGGCGCGCTAAAGTATATTGGCGACGGTGCTTTCAACGGATGCGTGCTGCTGGAAAGCGCTACGCTGCCCTCATCTGTGGAGTACATCGGCTTGGAAGCCTTCCTGGGTGATGTAATGCTCAGCCAGCTCAACATTCCTGCCGGCGTAAAGCATTTAGGTGAGAGTTTCATGGCCAGAACAGCCATCGAGACCATCAATCTGGATCCTGCCAACGAAAATTATCAACTCATCGATGGCGTTCTCTACAACAAGGACGGAAACATCCTCATCGCCGTTCCCATGAAGGGACTCACCGAGCTGGTTATTCCCGCCGCCGTGCAGGGCATCTATAGCGGCGCCTTCTGGGGAAGCCAAGTGGCCGATGTCACGCTGCCCGACGGCCTGGTCATCATCGACGACTATGCATTCTGCCAGAGCGCACTGGCTCACATCGAGTTTCCCGCAAGCCTCATCTGGGTGGGCGAGCAGGCATTTGCCGCCACACAACTCACCGAGGTGACACTGCCCGAGAACTTCCCCTACATCAACGATGGCGAGTTTGCCGGATGCACCAACCTAACCAAGGTGGTGATTCCCTCCAGCGTGATGGAAATTTATCCACACGCTTTCCAGAACTGCGCCAAGGCCACGTTCTATGCCAATGGCAGCACTGCTCCCGTAATCATGGACTACTACGATGACTGGGATCACCCACTCTACGGAACTGGCGGTATCATCTACGTGCCCAAGGGAGCCAAGAGCTCATTCCAAAACGCCGGTTGGGACGCTGAACTCACCGTGAAAGAGACCGAGCTGGCTACCATCATCGCCGCCAGCACAGTGCCTGCAGTGGGCGACGTGGTGACAGTGAGCGGCAGTGAAGCCGCCACAGCTTTCGAAATCACATTCGACCAGCCTGTGCAACTCGTTGAAGCCACTCCCGCCGCTTTCTTGCGTCAAGACTCGTTCGTCTCGTCGACCGTTGTGGCCAACCAATGGTCGGCCACACTCAGCGAAGACGGCCTTAAACTCACCGTGACTCCCGAAGCCGCATTTGCCGTTGAAGCCGGCAAGAACTACTACTTCACCCTGCCCGAAGGCGTGGTGAAAAACGAAGCCGGTGAAATCAATGAGCATCTCGTGCTTTCTTACACCTATGAGCAAGGCCAAGTGCCCGCCAACGGCGACGTGAACGGTGATGGCAAGGTGGATGTGGAAGACGTGAATGCTGCCATCAACATGATTCTCAAGCTGGCCGACACCGACCTCAAGGCCGACCTCAACAACGACGGCAAGGTGGATGTGGAAGATGTGAATGCCATCATCAACATCATCCTCAAGCTCGCTTAATCCCGAGAGATTTCTATTGAAAAACGTGGGGATGCGTCCACACGGCCACATCCCCACTTCATACTTAATTACCAAATCAATTTTTTTAGTTATGAAGAAAACTTTACTCGCCATCTGCGCTATGGCCATGACCCTCGCCGCCAGCGCACAAGTTAACTATGTGACCGTTGATCCCGCTGCAGAAACCGTTCTGCCTAAGGTTTGGGGCAACTTTGCCAATATGTCGTTTACCTTCACCTTTGACGAAGCTGTGACCGTGAACAACGTGGAAAATGTAAAACTCTACGAACTGGGAACTACCACTAGCGAAGTGGCTCCCGATGACACGTGGTATACCAACACGAGCAATGGCGGAAAAACCGTGCAAATCTGGGGTTCCGACTACGACGGCTATATGTGCACATTCAGCGCTAATGACTGCGACTACGAATTTGTGGTTCCGGCCGGCACATTTACTAGCGCCACCGGTGCTTCTAACGAGGAAATTCGCGTTCGCTACTACGGCCTGAATGCTCCCGCCGTTCCTGCTCAGCCCCTCACCTACGTCAGTGTAGATCCCGAAGAGGACACCGTACTGGGCGCCGAGACCGATTATCCCGGCATGTCGTTCACGTTCACCTTCGACAAGGCCGTGACTGCCGATGCCACGGGTGTGAAGCTGGTCAAGGGCAGTGCCGACGGCAGCGAGATCGCGCCTAGCGATGCCTGGAATGTGACGATGGGCAATGCCAACACCACCGTGCAATTCTGGGGTGCCGACTACGACGGCTTCGTAGATTACTTCGCTGTTGAAGACTGCGATTATTACTTCATCGTGCCTGCCGGTGCCATCAAAGCCGGTGACGTGGAGAACGAAGAATTTGTGGTTCGCTACTACGGTAAGAATCTGCCCACCGCCATCGGCGATGTCAAGGCAGCCGAGCGCCACGTTGTGGCTCGCTACAACATCAACGGCCAGCTCGTTGATGCCAATGCACAGGGCATCCAGCTTGTCAAGATGAGCGACGGCAGCACCCTCAAGCTCATCGTCAAGTAACACACAAGCACACACCTACACCAATTACAAGGCTGGGCTCAAGCGCGAGTCCAGCCTTGCTGTTGAGTCCCATCAATTTCATGCACAAAAATTCATTAAAAATTGATGAGTGATTAGCTGCATAGCCTACTGTTTCACAACTACTTTGGTTGTTGAAGTGCTGCCATCGTCGTATGTGGTCACCTTTATGTTGACGCCATTCCATGGACGAGCACTTTTCACGCCCGCCATGTTGACATATTCAACCTTGACAATTTCTCTGTTGACCGGAACCACATTCGTGTTTTCGCCTGCAGCCGTCGGCAAGTTGTCGTTAAACCATTCGATGTTGGCAAGAAGAGCCGACTTAAGCTTCTCCACTCTTTCTTCGAGGGTTGCCTGATTTGTATATTTCCACATGACTTTCTCCTGCTCAAATGCTTCGTTACACAGCAATAGATGCTCGTCGATATATTCCATCCATGACTGCACCTGCTCGGGATAGAATTCTTTCCACGCACTGCGCACCGCGACACAGAAGTCTGCATCTTTTATCAGTTCACCAATCCAGTGCGGAGTGAACCCATAAGATGTTTTCATCCGGAATGTGTAGTCGGTTTTCTGGCGCTGGTTGCACGACAAGTCCCATAGCGGCCCCGCAACCCAACGGGCATCGTCGGCCAAGTCTTTGTGCAGATAGAAACTGCCGTGAAAACCATCGCTGTTATCCAGCACCTCTTGGATGATGAAATAGCGCGCCATGGCATCGACATCAATCAGCTCTTCCCATGTGCTGTTGATTTTGTCTTGGTCATATATGGCCGCGTTCATGCCCTGGAATTCTCCAAGCAGCCACTGTCTCTGCGCCGAAGAAAGCGAGTCGGGCGAGTGGTAGGTGATTCTCATGCCCCAAGAGTCGTTCTCCCTGATGCCGATTTGGTTGTTCTCATAGTAATTGTCCACTTCCACGAGCCAGCCATAGGGTAACGTGTCCTCATCCACATTCCAATTGGGTTGCTCATAAATGTTCAGGCGGTTTTTTCCGATGCGATTCGTCTCGGTGAGCAGATAAAGGCCAAGATATTCGCCATTGAGCACCACCTCCATCGGACGGGTGGATGGCGTCCAATCCATTGCCATCATGTTGCCCAGTTCCATGCCTGCCACGGTAGGTTCATAAAACTTGAGCAAGGCCCAGTGCTTGTGCTTGTTCATTCCCAGCAGGGGGGCCTTTTCACCCAATTTGAGCTTATAAGGTTTCTTCGCCCCCTGCCATGACGAATGTCCCCGTCCCTTGATTTCAAGTGGCAATGGGTTTTCGGCCGAGCCCATGCTAAACTCGGGGTTTTGATTGTCAACTATGAAATACGTACCGGGGATATATTCTGTTTTGGACGTGATGGGCCGATGGCCTTGGGTCTCGATCTGCATCAAGGGCAATGTGCCGGTTTGCGCATTGGCCACTTGTTTCGATAAAACCATGACCACAATGAGTGTCATCAGTGCTGTAGACTTTAAAAAGGATGAGCGGGATTGTGCCATATAGCTAAATTAGTTCAATATTAATGATGTTACATGATAATGGTGTTACCATCCACCATAATATTGACAACCAAGATAACTGTTTGCTGCATCAACGCGCGCTTTTTTTGCCTACGACGGTGCGCCACACTCAATTCATCGGTGCGCCGCGGTGAGAACGGCTCTTTTTCATGTCGCAGGGACAATTTCACATTGGCCCGAGAACAATATATGCGTCGGGCTAATGGGCAATCTGGGATAAACCAATGGCCCGAAACGCTCACGATGAGAACTTCGGGCCATTGTAAATATTGGCGGCGTGTAGCCAGCAGAGTGAATTATACCAAACCCTTACCGTGGCACTGCTTATACTTCTTGCCGCTGCCGCAGGGGCAGGGATCGTTGCGCCCAACTTTGGGACCGGCAATGATGGGCTGCGTGGGGCGCTGCGGAGCGTGCGAAGCTCCTCGCGAGGCCTGCTCGTTGGCGCGTGCGGCCTGCTCGTTGACACCCTCACCGCCGCCTCGACCCTCGCTATAGCGTTGGCGCTGCTGCGGCATTTCGCGCTGCTGCACGGTGGCGGGATTTTCTTCCTGCATAGGAATCTGACCACGCATCAAGATGGAGAGCGTCTTGGCGTTCATGTTGCCCACCATTTCCTTGAACATGTTGAACGATTCCACCTTATAAATCACGAGTGGATCTTTCTGCTCGTAGCTGGCGTTCTGCACACTCTGCCGCAACTGATCCATCTCGCGCAGGTGCTCTTTCCAACTCTCGTCGATAGAGAGGAGCATCACAGCTTTTTGCCATGCCTTGGGCAGATTCTTGCACTCAGTCTCGTAGGCTTCCTTAATGTCGACTACGATGCCGAACATGCGCTTGCCGTCGGTGATGGGCACGCGGATGAGTCCCTGGGGCTCCATGCCCTGCTCACGCTGCTGGCGCACGATGTCTTGGATCACGGGGTTGGCCACTTCGGCCAGGCGATCGCTCTTGCGGTTGAACGAGGCCAGGGCAGCGTCATAGAGCTTGCTCACCTTCTTGCCTTCTTCCAAGCGACGGTATTCCTCCTCGTCGTAGGGCGGCTCGATGGCATAGGTCTTGAGCACTTGCATCTTGAAGTCCTCGTAGTCATCGGCTCCGTTACGCTCGACCACGTCTTCCACGCTGTCGTAGAGGGTGTTGATCAAGTCGATGCCGATGCGCTCGCCCATCACGGCATGGTGGCGACGGGTGTAGATCACCTTACGCTGCGCGTTCATCACGTCGTCATACTCGAGCAGGTGCTTACGCACACCGAAGTTGTTCTCTTCCACTCGCTTCTGAGCGTTCTCGATGGCGTTGGTCACGCGACGGTCTTCGATGGCCTCGCCGTCCTTGAGTCCCAGGAAGTCGAGCATCTTCACAATCTTCTCGCTGGCAAACAGGCGCATCACCTTGTCCTCAAACGAGACGAAGAACACGCTCGATCCGGGGTCGCCCTGGCGGCCCGAACGTCCGCGCAACTGGCGGTCGACACGGCGCGACTCGTGGCGCTCGGTGCCGATGATGGCGAGTCCGCCGGCGGCCTTCACCTCGGGCGAGAGCTTGATGTCGGTTCCACGACCGGCCATGTTGGTGGCGATGGTCACCACACCCTTGCCTTCTATTTGACGTCCGGCTTGTGCCACAATGTCGGCCTCCTTCTGGTGCAACTTGGCATTCAGCACCTGGTGAGGGATGTGACGCAGGCTGAGCATGCGGCTCAGCACCTCACTGATGTCTACCGAAGTGGTACCCACCAGCACCGGGCGGCCGCTGTTGCGCATCTTCTCGATTTCCTCGATTACGGCGGCAAATTTCTCTTTCTGCGTCTTGTAGACACGGTCGGGCATGTCGTTGCGTATCACCGGCTTGTTGGTGGGAATGGTCACCACATCCAGCTTGTAGATGTCCATGAATTCTCCGGCCTCGGTCTCGGCCGTACCGGTCATACCCGCCAACTTGTGATACATGCGGAAGTAGTTCTGCAGGGTGATGGTGGCAAACGTCTGTGTAGCGGCTTCCACATTCACACCCTCCTTGGCCTCGATAGCCTGGTGCAGGCCGTCGCTATAGCGGCGACCTTCCATGATACGGCCCGTCTGCTCGTCCACAATCTTCACCTTGCCTTCCTCGTCCACGATATATTCCTCGTTGATGTTGAACAGGGTGTAGGCCTTGAGCAACTGCGTGACAGTGTGCACGCGTTCGGCCTTGATACTGTAGTTCTGCAGCAGTTCGTCTTTCTTATTGATTTTCTCTTCTTCGCTCAGCGGCTCGTTGGTCACGGCCGAGAGTTGCGAGGCGATGTCGGGCAACACAAAGAATTGCGGGTCGTCGGTGCCCTGTGTGAGCACGTCAATACCCTTGTCGGTGAGTTCTACCGTGTTGTTCTGCTCCTCAATGATGAAGTAAAGCGGATCGGTCACCACCGGCATCTCACGGTTGTTGTCCTGCATATAGTAGGCCTCGGTCTTGAGCATGGCGGCTTTCACGCCCTCCTCGCTCAGGAACTTGATCAAAGGCTTGTACTTGGGCAGACCTTTGAAGGCGCGGTACAGCAGCAGCGTGCCTTCCTTCACGGTCTTCTCGTCGTCGCTGGCCATCATGCGCTTGGCGTCGGCCAGCAACTGGGTCACCAGGCGACGCTGGGCGTTATAGACGCGCTCCACGTTGGGCTTGAAGTCGTTGAACATCTGATCCTCGCCCTTGGGCACCGGACCGGAGATAATGAGTGGCGTGCGGGCATCATCGATGAGCACCGAGTCCACCTCATCGACGATGGCATAGTTGTGCTTACGCTGCACCATGTCTTCGGGGCGCATGGCCATGTTGTCGCGCAGGTAGTCGAAGCCGAACTCGCTATTGGTACCGAAGGTGATGTCGCACTCATAGGCCGCACGGCGCTCGGGCGAGTTGGGTTGCGTCTTGTCGATACAGGCCACGCTCAGGCCGTGGAACATGTAGAGCGGTCCCATCCATTCCGAGTCGCGCTTGGCCAGATAATCGTTCACGGTCACCACGTGCACACCGTTGCCCGTGAGGGCGTTCAGGAATACCGGCAGCGTGGCCACCAGCGTCTTTCCCTCACCGGTAGCCATCTCGGCAATCTTGCCCTGGTGCAGCACCGTGCCGCCAATGAGCTGCACGTCGTAGTGTACCATGTCCCACGTCATCTCGTTGCCTCCGGCCACCCAGTGGTTATAGTAGATGGCCTTGTCGCCCTCGATGGTCACGAAGTCCTTGCCTTGAGCGGCAAGGTCGCGGTCCATCTGTGTGGCAGTAACTTCTATCTGTTCATTGTTGGCAAAGCGGCGAGCCGTTTCCTTGACGATGGAGAACACCTGCGGCAGCACTTCGTCGAGCTTTTCCTCAAACACATCGAGCACTTCCTTCTCGAGTTTGTCGACGCGTTCCCAATGTTCCTCGCGCTTGTCATAGTCGATGGTTTCAATCTCGGCCTTGATAGCGGCTATCTCGTCGCGCTTGGCCTGCACGGCATCTTGTAGTTGCTGGCGTATTTCCTGGGTGCGCTGGCGCAGCCCGTCGTCGCTCAGCCGCTCAATCTCGGGATACACGGCCTTGATTTTATCCACTACGGGGAGCAGTTTCTTCAGGTCGCGATCCGACTTGGTGCCGAAAAGTTTTTTCAGAATGTCATTAAATCCCATGATATATTTGGTTTTGTTTATTTTCGCAGTCATTGTCGCTGAAAAGCGGCCCAAAAATGCCACTTTCCCACAACAAGCTGCAAAATTACGAATAAGCGAGCGAAAAACAAAAAGAAAGACGAAGTTTTTCTGGACCACCTGCAAAACAGTGTGTTTCGGATTGTCGAAAAGTTGCTGCCTATCCATAATGTGGAAAAACCGAAATAAGGCCATGCAGTTGGTATTACGCTAGACTTGTGCTTTGTTTCCGATGAGATTAGCGTCGAAGACGTATAATGCCTCGACGAGGCTATTTGTTCGGAAGACCAAGCTGCGCGCGTCTGCGACGTGCTTGCATGGTCTTTCGAACAAAGTCGGGTCTTCGACCCACCCGACCTTTTCAAGGTCATTTTAAGGCTTTTGATACAGTTTCCATCCTCGCTTTTTTTGAAATACTTTCAATCTGATTTTAACAGGCACAGGTTTTTGCCTGTGACCCAGTTTTTCTATTTCGTTTTTCCGTTTTTTTCACGTTTTTTCCGCCGTTTTTCCGAGCGGCAGTAATTTGTGCTTTGTGAAACACGTACGGGCTGAGATGGCAGACCACTCGACCTGGTAGGGCGAATTGGTTGTTTTTTCCTTAATCATGGTTGAAAATGGAATTATTGTCACATTTTTCAACAAATTACTTGCTACAAATTACAAATCTTTGTAATTTTATGGCGAAAAAATAGTGCTTTGATATTGCAAACCAAGATTTCAAGTGTGTGTCAAGGTGGTCCTCTTGCTATTTAATGCGAAGTTTAATTTTGTTTTTCTTTGAGAGGAGGAAAAATCAATTAATTGTTTAACATCATGACCAAATTCTACAAATCGATGATGGCCGCCGCGCTGGTTGCCCTGAGCGCCCTGAGCGCATCGGCCTATGACTTTGAAGAAGGCGGGTTATATTACAACATCAACGGCGATGCAGCAACACTGACTACGGGTGATGTGGCCTACACCGGAAATATTGTGATTCCTGCCACCGTCGAGCACGACGGAACGACCTATAATGTAACCGCTATAGGCACCGTGTTCCAGAACAACACGACCGTGACCAGCCTGAAGCTGCCAACGAGCGTGACCTCGCTGCCTGCCAGCTGCTTCGCAGGCATGACCGGGCTGCTGGAGCTGGAGATTCCTAACGTAGAGAATCTGCCCAACTATCTGGTCGACGGCTGCACGGCGCTGACCACGCTCACGCTGGGCGAAGGCGTGCACATGGCCTCGTGCCACATGACGCGCGGTTGCAACAGCCTCACGCGCGTGACTATGCTCTATGCCGACGTGGTGGGATGGAACTCACCCTCGGGCGGCATAGGCGGCAGCACCATCCCCGCTCAATATAAGCCCATTTCCAACGCCATCCAAGGGCAAGCTACCTTGTATATTCCCTTCGGCACAACCGATGCCTACAAGACAAAGAAAAACTCGGGCTATGGCTCGGTGACGCTATGGAACAAATTTAGCGCATACGTGGAGCTGGATCCTCCCGGTGGCAACGTGGATGTGACCGGCATCACCATCGCTCCCGAGAACCCCGTGCTCGCGGCTGAAGAAGGTGCTACCGTGCAACTCACCGCCACCGTGCTGCCCGAGGATGCCACCGACAAGAGCATCGTGTGGAGCACCAGCGATGCCAATATCGCCACGGTGAGCAACACCGGTTTGGTGACTCGTACCGCACCGCTCATCAACGACGGCGACCAGCCCTACACGGTGACCATCACCGCCACCGCCGCCAACGATGTGGTGGCTACAGTCACTGTGACGGCCCAAGTGCTGGCCAACATACCTGTAGCCAGCATCACTATCGCTCCCGAGAACCCCATTCTCGCGGCCGAGGATGGCGCCACCGTGCAACTCACCGCCACTCCGTTGCCCGAGAACGCACTGGACAAGAGCATCACCTGGAGCAGTGCCGACGAGACCATCGCCACCGTTGATGCAAACGGCTTGGTGACCCGCGTGGCACCCCTGTATAACAACGATGTGCCCTTCACCGTAGATATTACCGCCACCGCTGCCAACGGCGTGACGCAGACGGTAACTGTCACCGCACAGGTGCTGGAGACCGTCCTGCCCACCGCCATCAGCATCGAGCCCGAAGCTCCAGTGCTCACGGCCGAGACCGGCAGCACTGTGCAGCTCTCAGTGAACTTCACCCCCGAGAACACGACCGAAACCGGCGTAACCTGGAGTAGTGCCGACGAAAACATCGCCACCGTTGACGACAACGGACTGGTGACACGCACCGCTCCACTCACCAGCGAGGATGAACAGCCCTACACCGTGGTCATTACCGCCACCACTCCCAATGGCTTGACGGCTAACGTCACTGTCACAGCCAACGTAAAGGGCGAAGACTTCTTCGTCGAGGATGGCATATATTATAATGTGCTCAGCGCCGATGACCTCACCGTGGAGGTGACTAACTCCGTCGGCGGCACGGCTTCCGACCCCGAGTGCTATAGCGGCGACATCGTGATTCCCACCACCGTCACCCACAAGGGACGCACCTACACCGTGACCGGCCTGGGTGCCTACGCTTTCGGCAGCGGCAGTGAGGGTAGCCCCGCCGTGACCAGCATCACCATCCCCGAGGGCATCACCGCCATTGATCCCTATGCCCTGCGAGGCATGAGCGGTATCAGTGAACTCACCATACCCTCTACCGTGACCGAGATTGAGCCATTTACCTTGACTCGCCTCAGTGCCGAGACCATCACTATCCTCGGCGCTAGAGTGCTTGGCATGTCGGCTATGGCCAATTGCCCCAACCTCAAGCATCTGATTTTAGGTGAGGGCGTGAGAGAACTGGGCAACAACATCACCAACAATGTGACTACCATGGAGACAGTGACCTGCTATGCCACCACGCCTCCAACCTGGGATGGTTCTGCTATGTTTGCACCCTTCAAGGATTGCATCAACTCAGCCACACTCTATGTGCCCGAAGGCAGCCGAGATGCATACTATAACAAGGCAAGCAGCGGCATTTACTACTGGCGCTTCGGCACCATCGAGGAAATGGTGGAGCCTGTAGAGCCCGTGAATCCCATGACACTTGCCGAGGCTTTGAACTACACCCAGGGTGATGAGCTCACCATTACCGACGAACTCATCATTGCCCTCGTAGAGGTCGATGGCACCGCCATTTTGACCGACAACGCCGGCAACTGGATTGCAGCCAACTTCAGCAATGAGGTGAAAGAGGCTATCGGTGTGGGAGCCAACAGTGTGAAGGCCGGTACCCTGCAGGGAACCATCAGCAATCTCGACACCAACCCCGTCTTCACCATTACCAATATGCCCGAAGCCGGTGAAAGCACCGCCGAGCCCGTGGTGGAATCTATCGACCTGCACACCGCCGGACTGCTCGACATCCCCGGCAATTCGCTGGTCAACATCTCCGGTTTCTATGGCAGCGACGGAATGCTCCGCGCTTACAGCAATCCCAACGATCCCGGTCAGAAGTTCACCATCGACAACACCTACATCGGTGAGGGCGCTTTCGACAGCTACATCGACAAGAACATCTCCTTCACCGCCATCGTGCGACTCAAAGAGGCTTGGGAAGCCGAAGAAGATACTCCGGCCGGCGCTCCCAGGCGCGTGAAGAAGACCGACATGAACAGTGCCTCCAACTACATCATCGTGCCCACCAGCACCACCACACAAACCGACATTACCACAGCCGTGAGCGAACTCAAGGTGAACAACAATAACGGTGTGATGTATGTCAACCCCATGGGACAGGTGAGCAGCAGTCCATTCAAGGGCATCAACATCGTTGTTGATGGAGACAAGGTCACTAAAGTGATTAAGTAATGACCATTATCGAGAAAATCGAGAGGCATGAGCCTCTCGATTTTTCTCCTTTTATTATTTACTTTCCTCTATTATTATGAACTACCGACTACTTCTGTGTGTTACTGTGGCTGCATTGACGGGCACAGCATCATTGGCGCAATATTTGCCATCCGCTACAAAAGCTTCATCTGCTATAACGTCGAGTGCCTCCGATGCAGAAATGTTGCTCAACGTGGAAGGAGCCCGCACCATCGACGGCTCATCTCTCATCAGAATAGACCGCAATGCCACGCCCCGGCCCCATGCAGCGCCCCTGCTGGAGCAGGCCTCGGCCGGCTATATATTTGCCAACAAGACCTACATGAGCACCTGGAGCGACTACACGCGCAACGGCATCTATGCCCTGTCGACCGACGGCGAAATCTGCCAGCCCGTGCTCTTGGGCGATGCCATCAACGGCTCGCGAGGCATGTGCTACTTCGATGGCCAACTTTGGATTTCCTATGTCTATCAAGCCGCCCTGCTGGCACCCAAATACATCTATCATTATGTGATTGATTTTGCTACAGGCAATCTTATTCGCGACATCGACCCCGGATACATGGGCTCTACGTCCACGTCCATGGTCTACGACCGCTACACGGGTCGCCTTTACGGCTCGTTCACGAGCGATGACAACATGGGCTATGTGTTCGGTACCGTTGATCCTGTAACCGGTGTTCGCACCGCCCTTGGCAATCTGCCGTTTGCCCTCACGGGCATGGCCATTGACCGCAACCATCGCATGTGGGCCATCAACCAGCGCACCGGCATCCTTTACGAGGTGAACATGACATCTGGTGCCCTCACACAGCGAGGGAACACAGGGCTAAAATCAACGTACACCAATAGCGGCTGCATCGACCCCCTGACCGACACTTATTATTACACGGTGTGTAACTTGAACCAATCGGCACTCTATACCATCGACCTGGCTACAGCCCAGGCCACCCTCGTGAAAGAATTTCCGCTCAACGACGAGTATCTATATATGTGGATGCCCACGGCAGTAAACAACGCTGTTCCCGGCAAACCCAGCAATCTCACAACCACCTTCGAGGGCGATGCCCTGCAAGGAAGCGTTTCATTCAGCGTGCCCTCGCTGCTGGCCAACGGCACTCAGGGACAAGGGCAAGCTACAGCCACCATTTATGTCAACGGAGTGGCCGTGTTACAAAAGCAAGTGAACTATGGCTCATCCATCACCGAAAATATTACCGTGCCACAAAATGGCAGCACCATCATAGCCGTGGCCCTGACCAATGACAATGGCGAGAGTGCTGTGGCACGCACCGAGCCCATCGCAATAGGTGGAGAGAATCTGCCGGCTCCCACTGGAGTCTATACCCGCACGTTCACCGACTCAGGTGCCGTGCGCATCTACTGGGACGCCTATCCAGGCGAAAATGTAACTTACGACGTGACCCGCTACCCCGAAGTCACCGTGGTGGCTACAGGGCTCACTTCGGTCTACTATCGCGAGGTGCCGCCCGCGGGATCGCACTATTATGGTGTGCGTGCCCATGTTGACGGCCGTCTGACCGCCGAGGCTTTCACAGAGACAATCGGCTCGGCCACTGCACCGGTGCCCTACGACAACTGCTTTGAAAACCGCGACCGCGTGAATGAACTCACCTACATCAACGCCAATAACGATGACTATGTGTGGCTCTTCGCCACCAGCCTCGACTATCGTGGCACACACGGCATCTACATGCCCTATAACGCCCGCGAACTCACCTTCTGGGAGCAAATGCAAGGCATCGAACCCGAGACCGACGACTGGGCCGTGACTCCGGGACTGCAACTGGAAAAGGGAAAGATTTACACCATCACCTACAACATGTCCACCAAGGGCTATGACGAAGTCTATGAGGTGAAAATGGGCACGGCTCCCACCGTGGGCGCTATGACCACCACCATCATTCCACGCAGCATCGTTCCCGCTTCGGTGCTGCCGGTAGGTCGCCAAGACTACTCCAAGACATTCACCGTCAATGCCGACGGCACCTACTACATCGGTCTGCATTGCATGTCGGCCGGTGGTTTCTGGCTGTGTGTCTATGAGATTCATGTTTCGGAAGGAATAGAGCCCGACGCTCCGGCACAACCTGCCATCAACGTCACCGCCGATGAAAACGGCGCACTCAAGGGCAATGTGCAAGTAACGGCACCTAGCGTAACCCAGCAAAACACCACGCTGACCGCCATTGACCACATCGACTTGAAACTGGAAGGTGAAGTTGTGCACACCTGGCAGAATCCCGCCCCGGGTGCTGCGCTCACGGCCGAAGTCACCGTACCGCGTCTGGGCGAATATGTATTTGAAGCGGTGGCCTACAAGAGTGCCACCAGTCACGGCCCCGGTGCCAAAGTATCGACATTCATCGGAGCCAAGGCACCAAGCGATGTGGCTTCTGTAGCCATTGCCGAAACCGAAAACTCCGGCGAGGTGGTTCTCACATGGCCACCCGTCACCACTGCCACCGACCAGACGGCCATCGACCCGTCGCTGGTGACCTACATCATCTACGACACGGAGAGTCAAATTGTGACCGAGGTCACCGGCGACACCACAGTCACCATCCAAGCCGCAGCGCCCAACTCCGAGCAGCAGCTGGTGCGCTATTACGTCGGCTCGAAATATGGCGACCGCTACTGCCACGCCACGGCTTTCACCCCGCAAATCATCGTAGGTCGCCCCTACGAGTTGCCGTTCTACGAGACCAGCACCACCGCCGCCTTCCGTTATCTGTGGGCCTACACGGGCCCGGCCACATGGCAGTTGCTTCGCGACCAGCCCAACGTGACCTCGGCCGATGGCGACGGCTCATTCATGATCATGCAAGGCGAATATGTCGATGACCAAAGCGCGCTCACATCGGGTAAAATCAAACTCTCAGGAAGCAACATCCTGCTCGACTTGAGCTACATGAAACTCCAGAACGACAGCAACACGCTGGCCGTGAATGTGGTGTGCGACGGAGTGGCCACCAACTTGGCCAATTATATCCTGGCAGACCCCACCGCCGCGACCGCGAAATGGCATTCGGCCCAATTCTCGCTAGATGCGTTCAGTGGTAAGACCATTCAACTGCAACTGGTAGGCACCATCAAAACCCACGTGAGCATCTTGGTCGATGGCATCAAGATCAGCAGTACACCTGTAGACACTATCGGCGATGTGGACGGCGACGGCAAGGTGGATGTTTCCGACGTGAACGCCGCCATCAACATCATCCTCAAGACCAAGGAGGCAGGCGATTATCCCGGCAATGCCGACGTGGACGGCGATGGCAAGGTGGACGTTTCAGACGTGAACGCGATTATTAACATTATTCTAAAACAATAATCACTCCTGGGCAAGTGAGCAATGTTCGCTTGCCCACTTAAACTATTCTTTTATTATGAAGAAATTATTATTAGTACTTTCTCTGCTGTTTATAACAGCTACTGCTGGGCAAGCGCAGCTCCTCAGCAGCAAAGTGGCGGCACCATCGCCGCAGAAAGATGCCGCGGCCATGGCCTACGAGACCCGCACCATCGAAGGAGTGCCCCTCCCCTCGGTCAATGGCATGCGCAGTGCAACGCGAGTGTCGCAGTACAAGCCCTCGGGCTACATCTATGGCACGCGCATCTACTCCAACGTGTGGAGCGATTACTCACGCGTGGGTCTCTATGTCCTCAGCCCCGACCAGCCACTCTCGACCTCTATCTACGAGGGTGAACTGTTCAACACTACCCGTGGCATTGTATATTACGAGGGCAAGTTGTGGATTTCACATGTGGAACGCGGTTTCAGCATTGGCGACGACAACACAGTCCAGACCAACAACCGCGTGTCGCACTACGTGTTCAACATGTTTACCGGACAACTGGAAAATTACATCAATCCCGGTTATCCCGGCGCTACCGGTCCTGGCTTGGCCTACGACCGCTACACGGGCATCATCTATGGCTGCTTCAGCAACAATACTCTGAACGGCAACATCTTCGGCACGCTGGATCCCAACACGGGCATTCGCACCCCCATTGCCGAACTGGATGTGATGCTCACGGGTGTGGTGATCGACAACAACCACCGCATGTGGGGCGTCGAGCGCAAGTCGGGAACGCTCTATGAGATCGACATGACCAACGGCACACTCCGCACCGTGGGCAAGCTGGGCATCGTATCGGCTTACATGAACAGTGGTTGCGTAGACCCCATCACCGGCGTTTACTATTACAACACCTGCAACCTCTATGAGTCATCGCTCTATGCCATCGACACCGAGAACTGTACTGCAACGCTGGTCTACTCTTTCCCCACCAACGATGAGTGGTCGTCGATGTGGATGATGACAGCGCTGAGCGACCGGGTTCCGGCAGCTCCGGTCAATGTGCAGACCTCCTTCAACGGGCTGAACGGGACCGTAAGCTTTATCATTCCCGATGTGCTGGCTAACGGCAACGCAGCCAGCGGAACTGTAACCTACACGGTCTACATGAATGGTGTGGCTAAAGCTACAGGCGAAGCCGACTTCGGAGCCGAAGTGAGCGAAGCAATCACCATGGAACATGGTGGGCAAGCCATCATCGCTGTGGCGTTGAGCAATGACCAGGGCGAGAGCGAAATCGTCCGCAAGACCATCACCGTGGGCGATGCCGCTGTACCTGCCCCGGCCAACGTCACACTCGTGAAAAGTGGTAATAATTTCAATCTTACCTGGGATGCCGTGGATATGGCCGGCGTGACCTACAATGTGATGCGTTACCCCGACGAGGTGCAGGTGGCTACCGGCCTCACCGCCAATACATTCACCGAGCCTGTACCCAGTGTCACGCACACCAACTTCTTCTACGCCGTGACCGCTTGTGTGGGTAATGCTCAGAGCCCCAGCACGCGTTCCAACTACATTGCTTCCGGTTCGTTTGGCTTGCCTTACAGCAACCACTTCGAGACACAAGATCGTGCCAACGAGTTGACCTACATCAATGCTAATGGCGATAATAAAGTGTGGACCTATGCTGTGAACTGCGACTTGCGTGGCAGTCATGGCATCTACTTGCCGAAACCCGATGCAGTGAGCAACGGCTGGTGGGGCTCAACTCAGCCACCCAGCGACGACTGGGCCATTACGCCGGGACTGCCCCTCGAAGCAGGCAAGACCTACGCGGTGACCTACAAGCTGTTCGGCACCTATGCCGATTTAGAGAACTATCGTGAGCGCTTTGAGGTGATGATGGGTACCTCGCCCACAGTGGCCGCCATGACCACCACCATTCAAGGTCCCACCATCGTGAGTAACGACAACGTCAACCCGCTGACCACAACCATTGTCTTTGCCGCTCCTGGTACCGGCACCTACTACATCGGTCTGCACGGTATCAGCAATCCAGGTTTCTGGTTCGGTTGCCTGGGCATCGACGTGAGCGAAGGTGTGCCCAGCACGGCTCCCAACATGCCCAAGGGCATGACCGTCACCCCCAACCCCAATGGCGAACTCAGCGCCGAGGTGAGCGTGGGTGTGTCGCGCTGGAACACGCTCAAGCAGAACATCACCGCTTTGAATCGTGTGGAACTGCTAGCCAACGACCAGCTGGTATACACCTGGGAGAACCCAACTCCAGGCGAGACTTATACCCAAACGGTGACCTTGCCACTTGACGGAACCTACGAGTTTGTGGCAGTGCCTTATGGCACCGACGGCGAAGCCGGTATTCCTCGTTCGGTAACGGCCTATGTCGGCGTGCGTCCGCCTGCAGCCGTGGCCAGTGCCACACTCACCGAGACCGGCAATCCCGGCGAAGTGACCATGAGCTGGACACCGGTGAGCACCAACATCGACGGCAACGCCATCAACACCGACAAGGTGACCTACACCGTCTATAATGCCGGTGAAAATCCGCTCATTACCGACACGAAAGAAACTGCCTTCACGTTCCAGGCCATGAACTACGACACCGACCCACAGCAATTTGTGCGCTTCTATGTAACCTCTCACTTCGGTAGTTTCTATAGCTCGGTGGCAGCCTACACGCCCTTCCTCTTGATGGGCAAGCCCTACACGCTGCCGTTCCACGAGACAACGACCACCGATGCCATGCGTTACGCTTGGCTCATGTCGGGCGATCTCGCTTGGGATGTGAGCGGCGAGGATCAAGACGTGCGTGCACACGACGGCGATGGCACCTTCTACTTCATTTCAGGATCGGCCGAGAACCAACAGGGCACAATGACCTCAGCCAAGATTCACGTCACCGGTGCCGAGCCCACGCTCTCGCTGGCCTACGCAACTCTGCTAAACAACACCAACACCCTGGCCGTGAAGGTGATTTGTGACGGTGCAACCACAACGCTGGGTACTGTCACACTGGCGGGTACGTCCAGCAACTTTGAGTGGAAGACCGTTGACTACGACCTGAGTGCCTATGATGGCAAGGATATCCAGATCGAAATTACCGGCACCGTTATTTCGCACGCCGCACTGCTGATTGACGACATCAAGGTAACCGCCAAGGAGAGCGCCATCCTGGGCGATGTGGACGGCGATGGCAAGGTGGATGTGACCGACGTGAATGCTGTCATCAACATCATCCTCAAGACCAAGACCGAGGCCGACTATCCTGGTAAGGCCGATGTCGACGGCGACGGCAAGGTGGATGTAACCGATGTGAACGCAATTATCAACCTCATCCTCAAGGTCGCTTAATGCTTAAAATCACGCCAGACGACTGCGCATAGTCAACTGGTCACATGCTAGGCGGCTCCGGCACTCAACTGGAGCCGCCTCTTTTTTGTGCTTTGAAGGGTCGCAGCTAACGCATTGACACAATGACCCCGAAACTCGCCCTAATCGCGTCTACCCACCCCCTAAAGCGACGTGATGAAAGACTACACCTTCGACTTAATCGTGAACTAACACAACTTCAATTTTCCCGATGAGAACAAAAATCGAGGGAATTTCTTTGGCAGATAAACGAAAAAAGCCGACCTTTGCAACAACAAACAAGGCTCTACTTAACCGAAGTCTTTATGGATGGAGCCATGATTATTTTGATTCTCACAGCCAATGGGCATTATCATGACAAATAAAACTGCAATAATCAACGATACGATTTGTGCCATTGCCACGCCGCAGGGCATGGGAGGAATAGCCGTGGCACGCGTGAGCGGGCCGCAGGCAATCGAGGTGGTGTCGCGCCGCTGGAAAGGGAAGTCGCTAGACCAGATGCCATCACACACCGTGCACCTGGGGCACGTCACCGACTCGGCCGGACAGGTGCTTGACCAGGTCGTGCTCACGCTCTATCGCGGGCCGCACTCGTTCACCGGCGAGGATGTGGTGGAAATCGCCTGCCACGGGTCGCGATGGATACAACAGCAGCTCATCATCTCGCTCATCGATGCCGGATGCCGGGCCGCTACTGGCGGCGAGTTTACCCGCAGAGCCTTTGCTGCCGGTCGCATGGATCTGGCCGAGGCCGAAGCTGTGGCCGACGTCATTGCGGCACAGTCGCAGGCCGCCCATCGCGTGGCCATGAACCAGATGCGTGGTCACTTCAGCCACGAGTTGCAACAACTGCGAGAACAGTTGCTGCACTTTGTGGCACTCATTGAGCTCGAGCTGGACTTCAGTGAGGAAGATGTCACCTTTGCCCAGCGCAGCGAAGTCATCGACCTGGCCCAGCACATGCGCGATGTGATTCACCGCCTCACCTCATCATTCCACACCGGTGACGCCATCCGCAACGGTCTGCCGGTAGCCATCGTGGGACAGACCAACGCAGGCAAATCCACCCTGCTCAACGCACTGCTGCACGACGACCGCGCGCTGGTGAGCGACATCCACGGCACCACACGCGACGTGATTGAAGACACCATCACGCTCCAGGGCACACTGCTGCGCTTTATCGACACCGCAGGCATTCGCCAAAGCGACGACGCAGTAGAAGCCATGGGCATTGAGCGCTCATTCCGCAAACTCGACGAGGCACAAATCGTGCTTTGGGTAATCGATGCCACCACACCCGTGGCCGACATCACGACATTCAGCAAGCAAATCGTTCCGCACTGCACTGGAAAACACATCGTGGCAGTGGTCAACAAGACCGACCTGGCACCCGCCACAAGCATCGATGCAGCCCTGAGCACCATCCTGCCCGAGGGCAGTCAAGTCGTAGCCATCAGTGCCCACCGGCGCGACGATGTGGCGCGATTAGAGCAGTGCATTGTCAAAGTAGCAGCCATGCCACAAATAGATGAAGATGCCGTCATAGTAACCAACGTCCGCCACTACGAGGCCCTTAGCCATGCCGAGCAGGCACTGGACCGTGCCCTGGCTGCGCTGCACGACGGGCTCAGCGGCGACCTCATCGGCCAGGACATCCGCGAAGTGCTTCACCACCTAGGCACCATCACCGGCGAAATCACCACCCACGACATCCTAGGCGAAATCTTCGCCCACTTCTGCGTGGGCAAGTGACCCCTTATAAATAACTCTGAACAACTTGGAGTAATTTGAACTAAGTCCCTCTAAATGAGGGACTTTTTGTATTTTAACACTTCAAGTTGCATATTTGTTAGTACCAGTTTTTCGAGTTATTTTTGCACAGTATTTCTACCACGAGTGTAAAACAGATAATAAAAACGCCCTTAAAAACGCGATATTTGGAACAAAGGTGATACACCATGAGAAAGTACCAAAACGCCATCGAAGGGACAATGTGATACACAGTGAGAA
>JAGAYZ010000026.1 GCA_017940245.1 Muribaculaceae bacterium
GAGCCACCGGAACCCACACTTTTTCCCGATTTTTTCATTTAGGGGGGGCTTACTTTTTTGAAAAAACATCCGCAACGCCTGTTGATCGGCATTGCGGACGGGTCATTTATCGATTTTTAAGTTTTAGCGGACACCAATAAATCAGAATAGACTCTAAAGATCCTGAGCATGAACCAGGCGAGATCCAGGCTCGCGGAAAGAACCTCACCATAGGATATTACAAAAATCCAGAGGCCACAGCTGCGTCATTCACAGCCGACGGCTGGTTCCGCACCGGCGACCTGGGAGTGATGGACCGTGAGGGCAACATCTTCATTCGCGGCCGCATCAAGTCGATGATTCTGAGCTCATCGGGGCAAAACATCTATCCCGAGGAACTGGAGGCCGTCGTGTCGCGCTGCCAGTATGTGAGCGAATGTCTTGTTGTAGACCGCAACGGAAAGATAGTCGCACTGGTCTATCCAGAAATTCCCGAAGATATTGACCCTAAAACAAGGGAATCCATTCCAGAGGCAATTCGCGCCACGGCCAACCGTTCACTGCCGGCCTATAGCAAAATAGCGAAAGTGGAACTGATGGACACCCCCTTTGAAAAAACTCCAAAAATGAGCATCAAGCGCTTCCTGTACCGATAGGTGAGAAGCACTATTTCTTGAAGGAGAAGCCCACCTGCACGTCGTCGAAATTGTCGCTCAAAAAAGCGAGCGACTGCATGGTCTTGCTGTGTGAAAAACCGCTGAGCCATTTCATCAAGTCCAAAAACTTGTCCATGTCGAATAGCAGATGAATCTTTTTCCCGTCGCGCTTGAGACGAGCATTGAGCGGAATGCCATGCCAGCGCAGGGTGATTTGCTCCTTCTCGGGGATATATTCATAACGCCCCTTGATTTCGGGACCTATAATTTTCATGGCAAAGGTGCCATCTTCGTTGAGGGTGATGCGCGTCTTTTTCTTGTCGAATTTCAATTTTTTGAAACCCTTTTCCAGCTTCTTTTTCAGTTTCGACTTGGCCACAGGTTTGGCCACCTTAGAAACAAAGTTGCTACTCTTGGCCTCAACACAGGCACCATCGTATTTCCACTCATGTGCAATGAGGCTGTTGGCCTGCGCGCGCACTTGCTGCACCTCGGCCTCGGTGATGGTGAATACCGAGTCGGAGTGCAGCAGCGCGGTTGTGTCTTGAGCGCTGGCCACCAGCATGGCAGCCAGCACTTGCAGTAGAACAAAAGTTCTCATGATTCAATAATTTCTCGGCCGAATGGCGTGAGGGCGATGTGAGCCAGCTTCATGTGCTGTTTGCCGAAGGGTATGCCCACGATGGTGATATAGAACACAATGCCCAGAAGCACGTGAGTGATGGCGATGGGTAATCCACCCACAAAGAACCAAATCACGTTCATGACCGCGTTCAGGCATCCGCTGGTGGGTTTGCGCACAACCTTTTTGCCAAAAGGCCACAGTGCCAACATTCCCAGTTTGAGCGTCTGCAAGCCAAATGGAATGCCAATGATGGTAATCATCATGGCCAGTGACGACAGGATGTACTCAATGGCAATTTCAATACCGCCAAAAATCACCCAAATCAGATTTCCTAAAAATTTCATTTTCTAAAGCATTTTAATTGTTTACAACAATCACATCATGCAATAAATGTGCCAATTACGGTTCTGGACGGCGGTCACATGCGCACGCATGCATAGCCAATCAGTCGTCGGTAGAAAACAGAGGATCCTCGGGCATGACCATCACCGGCTTAGCCTGGGCTGCCTTGAGAATTTTTTCGGGAACATATTTCTTGTCGACCACCAAGCGGAAAGCATACTCATTAAACCAGTCATTGGTCATGATGATGTAACCACTCTGCCCGCTGTCGCCGCCCCAGGAATTTTCCACTTTCCACTTCACGGGTTTACCCGCGGCATCCAGATCGACGGCGGTGAGGGTCATGGCATGGCTCGATCCGCTGTCGAAAGTGGCGATGCGGTCGGCCTTGTTCATGGGGAATGTAGTACCAAACAGCGAAGCGTAGTCAAAGTTGTCGAGCGCCAGATAACCGGTGTTGCGGTTCAGTTGCTTGCCCACATCGTAACTGCTGTAGAGCTTGGTGGAGTCGCGAAGCGAAGCGATGGCCATGGCGGCAATGTCTTCCATAGGCAGGTTGATGTAGCACCAGTTGTGGCCGTCGTAGGTGTGGCGATCCAGTTCCACTTCATAGGTTTTGTAATACTCGCGCCGCGGATCGTTCATGGCCATGATAAACGTGCCATTGATGGGTCCTCCCACGGTCTCGCGATAGAACTGTTGCGGCGTGTAGGTGCGTGGAGTGCCCACCGTCTGCCCATCGCGGTTGCGAAAAGCATAGGTAAATTGCGTGATGGGCTCGCCCAGTGCCAGCGAAAGCATGCTATAGATGGTGCCCAGCATCTCGGTTTTGCGTTGCTTGATGGCGCTGTTTGACTTTTTGTCGGCCACCATGCGACGCAGTTCCAGTCCATATTCACGCAGCTTTGACGACAAAATCTGCCCCAGTCGCGAAGTGCGCTCGGCCGTGAAAGTCTCGGGCTGTATTTCCATCGGCACCAAGCCATATTTTTCGGCCAGATCGGCCACTCCGCAGAAAGTGCCGCCATCGTTGATGGGATTCTTGAAGAAAAATTGCACGCGCACATCTTCCATGGGTTTGTCGGCACAGTCAATCACTCCCTGCAGCATGAGATTGGCCTTTTCCAGTTGGTCGTAGAAAAACAAGTAATCGTGCGAGAACTCCACACGCAGCGTGTCGGCATGCCGGCGCGCAAAGTTGGCACGCAACACGTTGAAACTGGAATACATCCAGCACCGCCCACTCTGCCGCTGGTTGTGGATGCTCTGCTTGGGAGTTTCTACACTAAAGTGGGTATCGCTCACCGTGTTATTGCGGTAATTACGCGCCAAATCGTCGATGCTATTACTTGCCATGGCATTGCGAATGGCAACATTGTGCTTGGTACCCGAACTTTTAACAATTTCTCTCAACATGTCAGGCGATATACCGCCTTGACTTCTGTTCTGCCCCATAGCCGGTACTGCAACCAGCGACAAAGCCAAAATTAATCCAAAAACTTTATTCATAACTTCATTAATAAAAATAATCGAAACTAATTATTGGAAATTAAGTTAAAGAAATGCCACATCACGATAGCAGCCGAGCAGGAAATGTTGAGCGAATGTTTGGTGCCACACTGCGGTATCTCGATGCAGCAGTCGCTGGCGTCCACAGCTTCTTGTGCCACTCCCTTGACCTCGTTTCCAAAAATGATGGCATATTTTTTATCCTTTTTCACTTCAAAATTCTCTAGACTGATGCTTCCATGCACCTGCTCAATGGCGCAAATTTCATATTGTTCACCGCGCAACCAGTCAATGGCGTCCATCACCGTGTCGTGATGGCTCCATTGCACGGCTTCCTCGGCCCCTAGCGCCGTCTTGTGAATCTCGGCCCGTGGTGGTGTAGCCGTTATTCCACACAAGCAGATGTGCTCGATAAGAAAAGCATCGGCCGTGCGGAACACACTGCCCACGTTCATCTCACTGCGCACATTATCAAGCACTACCGTGACCGGTATCTTCTTGATTTGACGATATTGCTGCACGTCGACACGGTGCAATTCTATCATTGATTTCTTATTCATGTTTCAATTTTTTTTAATTCGGTGAGTGGCTCTTATGAGTTGCCCTGACTCAGTAACACCTTCAATCACCACATTATATGTAGTGTTGTGAGCATCACTGGCATAGAAATCAAAGTTGGTGTGGCCACTATTATCTACAATTATATTGGGATTCCAGTAGAGCACCGAACGCAAGTCGGTACCTGCTGGAGTTATGTCGTTTTGCGAGCCATGGTCGTATCGTGGTGAATAGAACTCAGCGGGTTGTTGAACACCAAGCGGCCTTACTATTTTCATATAAATACTGGGTTTTTCCTTTCCACGACGACTGTTTTCTTTCTGCTGAATGATGAGCAAACCGCCATGGCCACCATTGGCTCGCACAAAGTCGATCCAAGCCACATCGGGAAATGAAATCATGCTCTCGGCAATGCTTATTTCACTGATGTTGGCCTTAATCATGGCATCACGATCGAGCGGATAGAACACACTGCTCTGCTTTTTAGGTTCAAATGGCGACACATCGTCTTTAAACATTTGAAACAGTATGTCATCGTCCGATGAATAATTGGCGGCAATGTTCTCACCATCCACAATGATGCTCACATGGTCTCTTTCCTGCCCTCCTGTGGTATAGACGTTTCCATTCATCACCATCAAGCCGGGGAAAATTCTCACCGCCCCTTCTATAGAATTGATTTCCTTACGTTTCATTTCATTCTCCGAGAGCACATAAGGATTATACTCACTAGTGTTGCGGCGGGTGAGGGGAGCAGTAACCAGCAATTCACCTAGCATCACGTGCCGCCAGTCATCGCTCTTTTCCAGTCGCCATGACTGTTGCTGCACTTTGTTTTCTATTTCTTTCTCGTTGCTCATTTGACCCACTTCATGATGCAGTTCGGGAAATGATTCTGGGTCGGGTTCCAAGTTCATTTGTTTTTTGCTTTTTTTATTTTCTGCCATAATCAAGCAAACTGCATTCTCAGGCATCAGTGGCAAATTAATAATAAATTGGCCCAATGAATCGGTGACCACCATACTACTGAACGACACTTGTGGAGCAATCGCACTCACTGTGGCACCCGCCAGCGGCATCTTTTTCCATTCACTGAGTACGCGACCAGTGATTACTTGTGATTTTTCGATAGGATACTCTGGCGAAAACACATATCCACGCATGAGTGCCGGAATATCGTAGCGTCGCCATCCTTGCGTGAGCATGAGCATGTCCAGGTGTTTTTCACGCTCCTGCTTTTCTTTGTCATCGGTAGCTTTAAAATAATACTCAGGATTATTAATATAACCTTTTAAATCACTCTGAACAAGCAAATTGGTGAGTATATTAACTCCACTGATATAGCTAGATGTGGCATCGTCGGTAACCGAAACGGCGCAATGCGCCATGTTGCGCTCAAAGTCTTTCAAGTCGAGGTTAACCTGTATGCGCTCTCTGTCGGAATAAACAGGTTTGTCTGTTAATATTTGGGCTTGTGGAGCATGATTGTGCCTCACGAAAAATAAACGCTCGCTCAGACATCGCCATTTGTGATCAAACAACATAGCCTGAATCACACCTTCACCTATACTGTCTTTATTAAGCAACAACGAATCTTGACCAGCAGCTACCAATCGGCCTCGCTGTTGCACCACTATCATAGTTTCACTGTAATGCGCTCCCACTGCCTTTATACACACCGTGGCAGTATCTTTCATCTGCACACACACAACTGTGGCATCATTGCGTGCCAGTGGTAATTGAAAGTCGAGTGTTTTGTCAAATTTATCATGCCAGTGGGCAGTATATTTCATATTATTTTTGGGGGTGAATTTTATCATGCCCATTCCGTCATGTTCTACCTTGAGCAAAGATACCACATTGCCTAGCGAATCAATGAGTTCACCCTGTTCAGCGGTGGGCAAGCTTCCCTCCACCTTAAACGTGACTTTGTTTTCCACATCGCCTATCATGTATCCTCCTTCGGGATAAAAAGATACATTAAAACTTTCTGGTTCGGGCAGTGGCAAAAACTTCGCATAATTGTCAAATATCACCAGCAACGACTTTAATCGGGCATCTTGATTTTTCAATGTGAAGTGAACATCGTCGTCGTCATGAGCAAATCCCTTCAACGTGCCGTCGGCTCCTAAATAGCAAAAATTTTTATAGTCACATTCAGTGCTGTCGCCTGCATTCAAATATCGTAATGTCACATCTATTTCATCGCCGTATCGCACCATCTTGCTCTCTATGCGCTTGCGCATCGACACAATAGATGAAATAGTGAGCGGTTTCTTGAAAAAATAGTTTTCACCCACATTTTGCAAAAACATGGTATAAGCTGTGAGTTGATATATTCCTTCGCCCATTTCGGGATAGAGTGCAATATATCCTTTAAACACACCATCATTTGCTTGATTAATTTTTATGCGGCGCTCCAGCGAATCGAGTGGATTGGTCAGTTCTATATTAATAAACGCACTGGCATCAACAGGACGATGAGTCGACGCATCCACTACCCAGGCCCGTAGCCAGATGGTGTCGCCCGCCATGTAATGATCACGGTCGGTCATAACATGAATCTTCTCTTGTGGAAATTCATAAAGCATGCGATCAAATCTCGACGCCAATCCTTCGTCGGGCATTGCCACTGTAGCTATACAAGTGATTAATAATGATATTATTAATAAGCTAAGTTTTCTCATCACACTGCAAATTTAGAAATTATCCTTCACAACACAAAATTTACAAAGGTGCATTGTTAACAACCCTGTTAATTGCTGTGAAAAACTTCATCACAACTTTCAATAAAAAACACTTGCAAATTTAAAACACACACCGCATGAAAAATATTATCACTTCTCAATAAAAAGTTAGCACAAAAATATAAATCAATTTTCAACATCAATTTTATTGAAAATACACAACCCGATAACAAAAAAAATATTAACTTTGCACAGTTCAAAGGAGTTGTTAATAATTTGCTCATCTGCACTGAATCATAATATATTAGCATGTTGATAAAATGTAGATATACTTCTCAAATAGTAAAATAACTTCTTACGCAAGAAAATGATGAAAAAGTTATTATAGCAATTAACAGCCATAATACATCATCATAAAAGTTTTTTAAAATAAAAAATAAAAAAAGAATATAATGATATGGTGTTGAAAAAACTAATCTCAGCAATATTAATCTTATCAAGCTTATCTATGATGTCACAGACAGTTTACGACTTCAAGGTGCTCGACCGCAAAGGCGGTGAAGTGAGTCTTGCCAGCTACAAGGGCAAGGTGTTGTTAATAGTGAACACAGCCACTCGCTGCGGATTTACACCGCAATATGAGGAACTGGAAGCTCTTTATAAAAATTATAAAGAGCAGGGACTGGAAATTCTTGACTTCCCCTGCAACCAGTTTGGCCAACAAGCTCCCGGCACCGAAGAGGAAATACACAGCTTCTGCCAGCTCAATTACGGCACCGAGTTCCCTCAGTTTAAGAAAATAGATGTAAATGGTGAAAATGCCGCACCGCTGTTCACCTATCTCAAAGCGCAGAAAGGCTTTGAAGGCTTCGACCTTAACAACAAGATAGGTGCGTTGCTCGACGACATGCTCAGCAAGGACGATCCCAACTATAAACAGAATCCCGATATCAAGTGGAACTTCACCAAGTTTTTGATTGATCAGCAAGGCAACGTTGTAGCACGTTTCGAGCCTACCGCTCCCATGGCCGACGTGGAAGCACAGGTCAAGGAACTGCTCAAATAAAAAGAGAAGGAAAAAAGTGTGTGGCGAGATAATAAAAGTTATGCCACACATTTTGCCATGCAACCGGGCACAAAATTAAAATAATTGTGAATAATTGATTCGTAATTCACAATTAATTTGTACCTTTGCAGTCGCTTTGCAAAACAAGCGTTTGCAACGCCGGTCCTATAGCTCAGTTGGTTAGAGCACCTGACTCATAATCAGGGAGTCCTTGGTTCAAGCCCAAGTGGGACCACCGCGCATTGAAAAATAAGCACTTGCAGTTCATTTTGCAGGTGCTTATTTCGTAATGAGCGACGGGTTTTATTAAGTTGATATTAAAAGCACATGATGAGAATAAAGAAAAAATTAAGTGAGTCGCAACTGTCGCCGGTGTGGGCCGTGGCGTGGAATATTATACTGGTGTATATAACTTATGTGCTGGCTCGCATAGTGTATCTTGGCGAGAACTGGACTTTGTTGGCCGGTGCACTCGATGGAGGAATGAGCAATTTGGTGAAAGGAGGCTGGATGTTCGATACATCGGCCATCATTTACACCAACCTGTTGTGGATTGTGCTCATTCTTTTTCCACTGCATGTGAAGGAAAATGCGGTTTATCACCGTGTGTGCCGATGGGTGTTTGTGGTGGTGAATGCGCTGGCCCTGATCATCAACTTGTGTGATGCGGTGTATTTTCCATTCACGATGCGTCGCACCACGAGCACAGTGTTCGGCGAGTTCAGTCACGAGGGTAATTTGGGTTCTATTTTTGCTACCGAATTATTGCACCATTGGTACTTGGTGTTGATGGCCATTATAGTCATTTATGGTATGTGGAAACTTTATTTGGTTCCACGAGTTCAGGCACGCAAACTCGTATGGTGGAAATATGACTTGACCATGCTGGCTGCCATGATTGTGGTGGCACCGCTGTGTGTGGCAGGCATGCGTGGTGGCTTCACCACTGCTGTGCGCCCCATTACTGTTAGTAACGCAGCGCAATATGTGAAGCGCCCCACCGACGCTGCTTTGGTGCTCAATACACCGTTCTCACTGCTGCGCACCATAGGCAAAGATGTGTTTCACAACCCAGGTTATTATACCGATGAGCAGCAACTGACTGCCATCTACACCCCACTGCACACACCTGCCGACTCGGTTGTGATGCGCAAGCGAAATGTGGTGATACTTATAGTGGAGAGTTTCGGTCGTGAATATATAGGAGCTTATAACAGAGATTTGGAAAATGGTAGATACAAAGGTTACACGCCATGTATCGACTCGCTCATTGAGAAGAGTGTTACGTTTCGCTACAGTTATTGTAATGGGCGCAAAAGCATTGACGGTATGCCGTCTATTTTGTCGAGCATTCCCATGTTTGTGGAGCCATTTTTCCTCACGCCCGCTTCGATGAACCATGTGAGCGGAATAGCCGACTTGCTCAATGGTGAGGGCTATCAAACGGCATTTTTTCATGGTGCGCAGAACGGAAGCATGGGATTCCAGGCTTTTGCCCAAGCAACTGGATTTCAGCGCTACTACGGGCGAACGGAGTTTAATGCCGACGAGCGATTTGGAGGTGATAAGGACTTCGATGGCACTTGGGCTATATGGGATGAACCTTTCCTGCAATACTATTGCGCCAAGATGAGCGAGATGCGTGAACCATTCATGACAGCCGTGTTCACCGCATCGTCGCACCACCCGTTTGTCATCCCTAAACAATATGAAAATCGTTTTGAGCCCGGACCGCTGGAAATACATCGTTGCATCCGTTACACCGACATGGCGCTGGGGCGTTTTTTTGCAACGGCCAGTCGACAGCCATGGTTCAAAAACACTATTTTTGTGCTCACAAGCGATCACACCAACATGAGCAATCATGCCGAATATCAAACCGATTTGGGAGGTTTTTGTTCGCCCATTATCATTTATGATGCCAGTGGAGAGTTGCAACCTGGAGTGCAAGACAAGGTGGCACAGCAAATCGACATCTTGCCCACGGTGATGGGTCTACTGGGTTACCGAAATCCCTATGTGGCTTTTGGCATCGATGTGCTGCAAACACCGGCAGCCGACACCTGGGCAGTAAACTACCTGAATGGAGTCTATCAATATGTGAAATATGGACTGGTGCTTCAATGGGACGGTTCAAAAACTGTGGGGCTTTACGCGCTCGATGACCGATTGATGAAGAATAACTTGGTTGGCAAACGGACCGAACAAGCAGCAATGGAGCGGGAAGTGAAGGCTATTATTCAGCAATACATGAATCGGATGATGCAAGACCGGCTTGTGCCCGAAAAATGAAATATTGATGATGTGTAAAGAATAGAGCAACTTTTGCTTTAATGGTGCGAGGATGAGTGAAGAAAATAAATTTGCAATTATGGGCGGTTTGCACTAATTTCGCAGAAAATTTGGAATGATGAACGACGATTTCAACGATTACTTTGAAAATGACGAGGTGGTTGAAGCTCCACAACCTCATGTAGAGACCGAGCAGGAGCGTGAAGACCGCGAGATAGCCGAAGCCACCATCGAGCGCAGGCACAACACAGTGCGTCTGATGCTGGTGGGCGCCATAGTATTGCTGGCAGCATTTTTGTGCTGGTGGGTGTGGGCACGATATTTTCACCCACACACCGAGGGACAGGAGCGTGGCTATGTGATGCAAGTGGTGAGCGAGGGCAACCTGCTCAAGACGTTCGAAGGAAAATTGCTCAGCCAGCGCTACGTGGCCGACACCATTGTTTATGAATCTAATTTTTTGTTCACCATTCGCGACGACTCGGTAGCGATGCAGGCCAAGCACTTTGAAGGCACTGGCCAGCGCGTTGTGGTCACCTACAAGCAGTATAGCGGAAACCTGCCCTGGCGTGGAAACAGTACCACTGTCGTCACTGCCATCGCACCCGACACGGTACCTATCGACACCACGCACCTCACCGCACGCCGACCATATATTCCATGAATAAAGAAAATGCGTTTTTCTCTGCTTTAGCTGCTCAAAATTTTGAATTGCGCTAGGTTTGCACTATGTTGAGGGCAACAACCCTCGAAATTAGGCGGCGTTTCGGCATTAAAAAAGAAAAACTTCGTCTTTCTTTTTGTATTGCGCTCAACTTGCACTAATTTTGCATAGAATTTATAAATTGAATGATATCATTAGATGAAATACGAGCTTCGGTAGCCAAAGAATTGGCTCAACTTAACCAAATCATAGCCACTACGCTGCGCAGCGATACAGAACTGATGAACTCCATCGTGACGCGATATCTGCAGACGAAGGGAAAACAGTTGCGGCCGTTGCTGGTGTTGTTGAGCGGTAAATTATTTGGTGAAATCAACGAGCGGGTGCTCTATGCCGGAGCAGCCATCGAGATGTTGCATAATGCCTCACTCATTCACGATGATGTCATTGATCAGGCCACCGAGCGCCGAGGGGTAGAAACCATCAACAGCGTGTGGACCAATCATGTGGCGGTGCTGGTGGGCGACTTTTTCGTTACCGGTGCCCTGCGCTGCGCGGTGAAGGCCGAAGATACTCGCATTCTAGAAGCACTGGCCATGATGGGCGGCGACCTCTCGCTAGGCGAAATCCACCAGTATGACAATGCCCGTAGCCATCGCATCGATGAGCAGACCTACCTCACCATCATCAGCAAGAAGACGGCTTCGCTTTTTGAAAGTTGTGTGGCGGTGGGTGGCTATGCGCAAAACGCGCCACAGACACAACTCGACGCGTTGCGTCATTATGCGCGCCTGCTGGGCATCTGTTTTCAAATCAAGGACGACACCTTTGACTACTTCGACGACAAGGCTGTGGGCAAACCCACGGGCAACGACTTGCGTGAGGGCAAAATAACCTTGCCGCTCATTTATGCGCTGCAGCGCGCCGACCTGCCCGAGCATGACACAATGAACGCACTGGTGCGCAAGGAACAGCTCACGGCCATCGACATTGAACAGCTCGTGGACTTTGCCAAGCAAGCCGGAGGCATCGACTATGCCTACAGCACCATGCAGCGCTTGCGCGCCGAGGCCGACCAAGTGCTCGACAACGCGTTTGAAGCCTGTGACACCATCGACGCTTTCAAACTTATATTCAAGTATATCATCGACCGCAACATTTGAGCGAAGGGCGGTCGCTATTAACTTTTCCACAACGAAATGTTACAGCGTTATCTTGTAGAAGGGCGCATCGAAGCGGGATGCGACGAGGCCGGGCGTGGATGTCTGGCCGGACCGGTGACAGCCGCTGCCGTGATACTGCCGCCCGACTTCGAGAATGAACTGCTCAACGACAGCAAGCAGCTCACCGAGCGACAACGCGACCAGTTGCGACCCATCATCGAGCGCGAGGCCGTGGCATGGGCTGTGGCCATGGTGTCGCCGCAAGAGATTGACCGCATCAACATTCTGGCAGCCTCCATCCTAGCCATGCACCGCGCCATAGACCAACTGGCAGTGCGACCCGAGGCACTGCTCATCGATGGCAACCGATTCCGTCCCTATCCCGGCATTCCACACACCACTATCGTGAAGGGCGACGGCAAGATGATGAGCATCGCGGCAGCATCGGTGCTGGCCAAGACACATCGTGACGAACTCATGCGCCGGCTGGCGGCCGACTATCCGCAATATGGCTGGGACCGCAACAAGGGCTATCCCACCCGCGAGCATCGGGCCGCCATCGCTGTCCACGGCACCACGCCGCACCATCGTCTCACATTCCAACTGCTCGAGCAACCCACCCTCTTCGATGGAATCCTAGACCAATAATAAAATGAAAACATCTATTTTGCTGCGTCGTTTTATCGTCACCGCCTTCGCCGTCGCGCTGCTAAGCTCGATGGCATGGGGAGATGAGCGTATAGCGCGCTTCAAGCAAGGCCTTTTTCTGTATAGCAACTGGGACGCCCCACACGTGACGCTCGATACCTGCCTCGACATGACCATTACCGAGCTACACATCCCCGATGCAGTAGAGCACAACGGCCGCAGCTATCCAGTGGTCGAAATAGGCCATGGGGCGTTTCAGGGATGTCACAACCTAGTAAAGGTGTTTTTCAACGAATTGGAAGTGAGTATTCTGCGTGACGCGTTTAAGGATTGCCCATGCCTTCAAGTGCTGGTAATACCTTGTAGTACTCCTCCGAAAATACAGACAAATCATCCGTTCTATAGCGGAGGATTTGAAGAAATTTTCGAGCCTTATCATGCCGAGTCGGTGATCGTGGTCGTGCCGCCGGGCAGCGAAGAGGTGTATCGCAACACATTAGGGTGGTCCAACTTTCGCAACATTCAATCTACAATGCCTACCGACGACCAACTCGACCAAGGCGTCATCAAGGCTCGCATAGCTCACTTGGAACTGCAGCTTCAACAGGCCCGTGAGCAAGCCGATCGCCTAGAACGCGAGCTTGAAGTGCTGCGCCAGTTAGAGCAATCGGGGAAAGAAACTAATTAAAGTTTATATATTTATAAACTTGAGGATTAAGGAGTATGGATTGAGGATTAGATAGGGAGTAAATCTATTAATGTTTTTTCGTGAAACGAGCGCTTTTGTTCACTTCTCTAAACGCTAAACTTTAACCTCTAACCTTCAAGTTTATAATTATAAACTTGAATTACTAAAGAGGTAATTTTTTCTTGTCGGGGTATATCCACACCTGTTTTTTTTCTAGGGCTTGTTGGATATGGATTTCGTAGTTTGTGCAATACTCAGTCAGGGCATATTCAATCTCGGCAAGTTCTTTTGTGCTGAAGCGATTGTGTAGTTCCATCATGTACTCAGGTAAGGCCTTTGTGCGCCCGCGCCGACTCAGATAGTTCCAATCGATCCACACGTATTCAAAATTTGACAGGGTGTCGATGTGATGCTTCAGGTTAGTGGCCGCGTTAATGGCGTCGATGCGCCGTATGCCCTCGGCAATTGTCTGGTTGATGAGTAGTTGTCGCTGGCGTTGCTCCTCCTTCTCGTTACGCAGAGTGGTGTTGGCGGCATTAAGAGTTTTCAGACTATTGTTGAGGGCGGCCAGGCGTTGCACCATCTGTTCCTGTACTTCCAGACTGTTGTCGACCACCGTGGTGGTGCGTTCCAGGCGGGTGTGCAGTGAGTCCACCATTTGCTGGCTGGCGGTGTCGGCCGGGCGAGTGAAGTGTGAAGTAATCATTACAATGCCGGCAATCAATGCCGCGACCGTGGCAGCGGCAATGCCCAGCCGTGTGTTGCGCCGCCGGCGAGCGCGCCTGCGCAGGTCGCCCTGCAGTTCCTCCACGCTCTGGTAACGGCTGTCGATGGGCATCAGGCAGCGGGCAATCACAGGATTATATTTCCGTCCCAGTTCCATCTGTTGCATCACTATGCCCAGGCTGTAGATGTCGTTACGCACGTCGGGCTGGCTCGAGGCCGCCTGCTCGGGTGCCATGTAGCGCAGTGTGCCGGCGGGCTGCTTGAGAATGGCGTGGGCGTCGGTGTCGGCCAAGCCGAAGTCGATCAACTTCACGTTGTGCCCGTTGCCGGTGATCATGATGTTGCTGGGCTTCAGGTCGCGGTGCACGATGTCGCGGCTGTGCACGTAGGCCAGTGCGTCGAGCAGTTGTTCCAGCATGCGGTGGCGCTGGTCGAGTGGTGGCTGCTGCGCGAGCCACTCGGCGAGCGACGAGCCATCGATCCACTCGAGGACGATGCATCGCCCCAGTCCCGGCACATCTTCCATGCCCATCACCTGCTCCACGCAGGGGTGCTGCAGCTGCATGAGGATTTCCATCTCCTTGCGCAGCATTTCCTGGTACACCGTCTTGTGTTGCGCGTCGGGAGTGAGCGACTTGAGCGCGTGCCACCGGCCGTAGCGCTTGGCGCGCGTGAGCACGTTGTGGCCGCGCGTGGCTATGGTCTCCCTTTGGGTGAACTCAGCGCTCACGCCCTCGAAACCATCTACCACAAAACCCGATATGGAATACTCAGGATCCAACTTGAATGATGAATTATAAATGATGAATGATGAATTGTGAATGATTCAAGTTTCTGCAGAAACTTGAAGTTTAGCGTGTATTGTTTATAGTTTAGAGGAGCTCACGTTGAACATGAAAAGCCATCATTTAAGCAAAAAACGAGAATAAGTTATTCTCTAAACACTAAACTTTAACCTCTAACGGCTACAAGTGCGCAATGCGGAATTATTCATTATTCATTGTTAATTATTCATTATTTTGAAGTGTATGCCGCCGCGCTTGCCACACACGTAGGCCTTGGGCGCATTGCCGCTGTGCACCAGCTGGTCAAGATACAGCGGCTCGCCCTCGATGATGAGCGCGCACGAGAACGTGTCGCCCGGCTGCAACCGCGTGGCTTGCGACTGCTCCACCACAAATTGTTCGTCGCCCAGGTATCGCACCAGGCAGATGCGGCCCGGCTGCCAGGCTAGCTGCACGCGGTCGCGCACGCTCAGGTCGTCGCGCACGCTGATGCGCGAACCCAGCACGTCGCTGCTCGCTTCCTGGTCGTCATGAGTGGCAAACGACATGAAGTCGGTGTAGCCCGCATACACGGCCAGCGCATTCAGTATCGTGTCGCTGGGCTTTGCACTGCTATTCACGTAGCCCCAGATGCGCATCAGCGTGCTCTGGCTGATGACGACATCGGTCAGCCGCTTGATGTCTTCACACAAGCGCTTGAACTCGGTGGGCGTGTTCACGCTGCGGCCTAAGCGTTGCTCCACAGCCTGCCGCAAGTCAGCAATCTTCTCAGCTTGGGGATGAACCATAAGTTTTTCTGTTTTAGGCCACAAATTTAGCGAATAAACCTCTTCGCATAGTATAAAAATAGGCCATTTACCCCGACTTAAAACAAAATGAAACGAAATGAAATATATCGCTTAAAATTTGAAATAACATAAAATTCACACTTATAAACAACAACCCGTAACTTTGCAACCGAAAATAACAATACCGAAATTGGGCCTATTGGTCATTTTTTAGGATAAAATCTTTCAAAGTACCGATTATTGCTTACATTTGCGGCATTTATAAGTTTATGTATGCAAAAAATGCTTTTTCTGCGGCTCTGAAAAGGTCGTCCGTAATGGAAAAGTA
>JAGAYZ010000027.1 GCA_017940245.1 Muribaculaceae bacterium
GTTGAAATCAGAAAACTTTCTGATTTGTCGAGAACTGAGCGGAATCAAATTCTACTGAGTGCATTACAAACAGGCATCGGCATCAGGCAACTGGCCCGTATCACAGGAATAGGTCGAATGTCAATCTCAAGGCTCGGCAAAAGATCGTGACAAAAGAACCGTCCCCCATGTCACATTAATCAGCCCTAGCATCAACAGTAAATCGGGCGGTTGCTAGAGGGTAACCGCCCGATTTTGTTTCATGCAAGCGTCAATATAGCCTTACTTTTCAATTGGTCTCATAATGATAGATGTCGGCCAGCTTGATATCAAACACGAGATGCGTGTAAGGTTGCAACTCATTGACCTGACTGCTGCCGTAACCCAGCATGTAGGGAATCACCACACGGCAACTGTCGCCCACGTGCATGCGGGTAATGGCTGCGGCCCAACCCTCGATATAGGAGGTCGAGCTCAAATCAAAGCGCACCAGGCTATCGGCGGGATTTTTGCTCAGGTAGGAAGAGTCAAAGGCCAAGCCGTCCTTGTCCATGCCGCGATATTTGAGATCTACTGTCGACGTGTAGAGCGGACGCAAATTATCGCGCGTGAGCATGGTGTCGTTAAACCAGTGGATGAGCACCTGCCGGTTATTGTCCCAGGGCAGTGTATAAGACATGTAGTAATCGGTGTTGGCTTTCTGTTGCGCAAACCACTCATCGTTGGCTTCACGCCAGTCCTTATACTTGTCTTCCACATCATTGCTCCCCAGACACGAGACCGCACTCATGGCCAACATGATTCCGGCGAAATATAAGATTATCTTTTTCATCGCTATAATTTCGTTTATAGTTTACATGAGTTTCTTGAGCAGGGCGTTGAGCGTGCACTCACGACCAATGATGGCCGGCAGCTCATCGATGGCCACGCGTTCTTGCTGCATGGTGTCGCGGTCGCGCAGTGTCACGGTGTTGTCTTCCAGCGTCTGACCATCCACGGTGATGCAATAGGGTGTGCCGATGGCATCGTGGCGGCGGTAGCGCTTGCCCACCGAGTCTTTCTCGTCGTACTGGCAAGCGAAATCAAACTTGAGCAGGTTCATGATTTCGTGAGCCTTCTCGGGCATGCCGTCTTTCTTCACCAGTGGCAAGATGGCGCATTTCACGGGAGCCAGTGCCTTGGGCAGGTGCAGCACCACGCGGGTGTCGCCGCCGTCGAGCGTCTGCTCTTCGTAGCTGGAGCACATCACACTCAGGAACATGCGGTCTACACCTATACTGGTCTCGATCACATAGGGCGTGTAGCTCTGGTTGAGTTCGGGATCAAAATACTGGATTTTCTTACCCGAGAATTTTTCGTGCTGCGACAGGTCGAAGTCGGTGCGGCTGTGGATGCCTTCCACTTCCTTGAAACCAAATGGCATCTGGAACTCGATGTCGGTGGCTGCATTGGCGTAATGAGCCAGTTTCTCATGGTCGTGGAAACGGTATTTCTCGTCGCCCAGGCCCAGCGCCTTGTGCCAGCGCAGGCGGGTCTCCTTCCAGAACTCAAACCAGCGCATCTCGTCGCCGGGACGCACGAAGAATTGCATCTCCATCTGTTCAAACTCACGCATGCGGAAGATGAACTGGCGCGCAACTATCTCGTTGCGGAATGCCTTGCCTATCTGGGCAATGCCGAAGGGGATGCGCATGCGGCCCGTCTTCTGCACGTTGAGGAAGTTCACAAAGATGCCCTGTGCCGTCTCGGGACGCAGATACACATCCATGGTGGAGTCGCTGCTGCTGCCCATCTGTGTCTTGAACATGAGATTAAACTGACGCACGTCGGTCCAGTTGCGCGTTCCCGAGATGGGGCACACGATTTCCTGGTCCACAATAATCTGCTTGAGCTCGGCCAAATCATTGTCGTTGAGTGCCTTCTCGAAACGGGCATGCAGAGCATCGCGCTTGGCTTGATGTTCCAGCACGCGCGGATTTGTCTGGCGGAACATGGCTTCATCGAAACTGTCACCGAAGCGTTTGGCAGCCTTGGCCACCTCCTTGTTGATTTTCTCGTCCATCTTGGCCAGCTCGTCCTCGATGAGCACGTCGGCACGATAACGTTTCTTGCTGTCGCGGTTGTCAATCAAGGGATCGTTGAAAGCATCGACGTGTCCCGAAGCCTTCCAGATGGTGGGGTGCATAAACACGGCCGAGTCGATGCCCACGATGTTCTCGTGCAGAAGCGTCATGGCTTCCCACCAGTAACGCTTAATGTTGTTCTTGAGTTCTACACCGTTCTGGCCATAATCGTAAACAGCGCCCAGTCCGTCGTAGATTTCACTCGACGGGAACACGAAACCATACTCCTTGCAGTGCGATACTATTTTCTTGAAAACGTCTTCTTTTTGTGCCATAATCTATTTTGAATTAATTCATTGTCTATTTTACAACCTGCAAAATTACGAAAAATTTGATTAAGTGAGTACAAAAGAAGTTTACTTCTATTGTCGAACGTGAAAATTTTATCCAAAAATTTGATTAAGTGAGCACAAAAGAAGTTTACTTCTATTGTCGAACGCGAAAATTTTATCCAAAAATTTGATTAAGTGAGCACAAAGAAGTTTACTTCTATTGTCGAACGTGAAAATTTTATCTAATAAGCGAGCGAAAAGCAAAGAAAAAGCCAGTTTTTTCATTTGCTTTGCCGAGCGCGAGTAATTTCAGCCGCAGGCCAACAGCACGATTTAATGAACTAAGAATTATTTGGCATGGGTATTCATTCTCGGCACGCTATGACGGGTGTTTAATGCGAAAGAAAGGACGGAGTTTCCTTCCGCCCTTTCTTTCATCATTTCATGTCGCTTCTAGCCCACTAGTCACTTGTTGTATAAAGATATTAGGTCAAAAGTGTTTTCAGCGCATTGCGCTTAAATCCTTATATATTCTTTAATCTTAAACCAGTCGTGAGCCAGCGCAAAGCAACACTTGTAGCTCGTAGCTAAATTAACCTCATTGTTTCAAGATGATGTTGATGATGGCGTTCACGTCGCTCACGTCGATTGTGTCATCGTTGCCCACAACGTTGGCATTGCCGGGATAGTCGGCTTGCGTCTTGTTGCCCAAGATGATGTTGATCACTGCGTTCACATCGCTCACATCCACAACGCCATCGCCCGTCACGTCGCCCACGAGCTGATCGCCATCGGCCAGCGTCACGGTCATGGTGTTGCTCATCTCCGAGAGGGTGTCGTCGGTGTAGATAGCCTGCACCTTATAGTTGAACGTGCCATATCGCTTCAGGTCTTTCACCACATAATTGTTGGCGGTGATGCCGGTAATCACACGGTGAGTGCTATCGCCGGTCTCGGCCACCACGCGAGCGGGAGCATTGCTGGCCTGAGTTGCGTCGCCACTATAAATCTTGATGTCGTAGAGCAGCGCACGCTTTTGGTTGGCATTGCGGGCCTCGATGGTAATTTTTTGGCCGGTAGCAGCCTCGCATGGCAACACCGCCGTGTAGTCGGCAGCATTGTCGGTGAGGTCGATTTGCTGGCTATTGTTGCCGCTTTTCACCGTGATATACACGTTGCGGTCGGAAGTTGAGTAGGCCTTGGCGTTAATCTTCACGGTCACAAAGCCACCGCTGCCGCTCAAGTCAAGCTCGGGCGAGGTAATCCATCCAGGATAATAGGTGCGGTCGTTCAAGCGCAATGCGCCGTTCTCCAGATAGACATATTTTCCGGTCCAACCGGTATTGTCCATATAGCGATCCATGTAGTTGCCGATGTTGCTTGTTGAGGTCTTGGTCATGTCGGTGCAATCTTCGTGCAAAATGAGTTCGGCTCCCTGAGCCTTCTCGTCGATATAGAGCGTGTAGGACTTCACATTGGGCACGGCAGTCCACGCTGCGCGGAACGAAGTGGGCTGGACGAGTTCCGGCTCGTTCATCACCGGGTTCTGCTTGCTGATGGTGGCAGTGCCGTTGATGTTCACCACGATGGGACTTTGACCGGGGAAATTCACCGTTGCGGTAGCTTGGTAGGTTCCGGCCACAGTAGGTGTGAAATAGACGTTGACTACGGCCCCGTTGTTAATAGAGTAACCCGACACTCTGGTCTTTGACAGGCGGAACACGCCATTGGGGTCGTTGAGGGTGATGGTGCCATCCACGTTTTCGTCGAGATACACACCATCGATTTGGAACGAGGATCGCCCTTCGGTTCCTTCCACGGTCGTAATGTTAATGTTGGTCACATCCACACTCATCGACGACTCGATGACGGTGGTCACCGTGGTCTCGCCCCATGCACTCTCGTTGGCCGTGGTGGCATCGACGGGCACGGCCTTCACCTTCACGGTATAGGTCTCGCCCATGGTGAGGTAAGAGAGCGAGTAGGAGTTGGTCGTAAGCAACTCTTCCTCGGCCACGATGCTGCCATAGTGGTTGGTAACCACAATGCTGTAGGTGGCATTCTCGATGGCCGTCCAGGACACGGTGAACGATGAACTGGTCACCTCAGTGGCGGTAATTACCGGTGTGGCCAGCGTGGGCAGGGTGTTGGCAGTCGTGGTCACGGTCTGTGTGTTGGACCATGCGCTCTCGCTTGCATCGGTGCCGGCTGCGGGCACGGCTTTCACTTTCACCACATAGGCCGTAGAGGCCTCAAGGCCGGTGACGCTGAATTGCTTGGCGGTGATGCCGGCGCGCTCCATTACGGTGGTGCCGTCGGTCTTGCTCACGTTGAGTGTGTAGGTCACAGCAGTGCTGGCGGTGTGGGTCCATGCAATGTCGAACGAGAACATGTCCACATTGGTGGCTGCACCCAGCACAGGTGCATCCAGTTGAGGTCCGGCCGAACTGCCTTTCACATACCACAGCGACACGGTGCCGTCGCTGTTGATATTGATTTCGGTCACAGGCTTGTCGAGCGTTCCAGCTACACCTGTGTAATTGGCCAGCGAGCCGTTGGCCATCATGTTGAGTTTCGAGGCGGGCGACGAGTCTTTGGTAAACTCATGATTGCTTTCACCGTAGAGATCGGCATTGTCATCGTCCATATAATCAGAGTTGTCGGCATGAACCACGGTGGCCAGCTGTATTGACTCATTGTTCACCGAGTTGGCGGCCCAGCGGTCGGGCACATAGGTGAAGTGAGTGATGAGCAGACCCTCGTCCTGGATATACTGATCCCAGCCCTGCTTGCGACGGTTCTCCATGATGAAGTACTCATTGCTATTGAGGTGGCTGGTAATCTTGATGGCCTGGTCGGTGGCCGCACTCTTCTGGTTCATGGCCGCAAGGGTGTATTGAGTGCCCTCCACCGGGGTGATGTAGTCGAGCCAGCCCATGAAATTCTTCTCATAGGCACTGTAACCAACTGGAGTGAAGCCATCGTTGTTATAGCAACCATAATCCATCAGGCTCCAGGTGCTCATGCCATAATACCCTATTGTCCACGTGTTGGTTTCGTAGAAGTCGGGCAGACCCAAGCAGTGCGAGAACTCGTGGCAGAACGTTCCCACGCCGTCCATGGTGGTACCATTGTCGTCAGCTCCGTAGATTTCGTTGAACACGGCAAAACGGTCAATAGTCACGCCGTTGCGCGTGCGAGCGCCGGTTCCATCGTTATAATACTCGCCCGACGACAGACTCCACTGGCAGGGCCAAATGGCTTGAGGCACCGTGTAGGGAGCCTGCGCCTGCCCCACTCCGGCATACACCACGATGCACACGTCGGCCTGGCCGTCGCCATCGTTGTCATATTGACTCCAGTCGATGTCGTTGCCGGCCTTGTCGATGGCTTCGCCCACCATAGTGGCCGTGAGGTCGTCGTTTCCATTATAGTCGCTGCCGCCATAATAAGCACGGTCGCGCGACAATGTATAGATGCCATAAACATCATACTGCGGCTGATAGATACCGTTGGACTGATCTACAAAATACTGACGGGCACTTGTAGCTCCGGTCATATATTGCGTGACAAACTGTGCCTTCGTGTTGCACATGGCCTTGTCGGCAAAGTTCACCAGGATGATGGGCACGCGGGGACTACCGCTTGTGGGCACTTGCGTGCTGCCCACCTTGCGCGGGCGAGCGGCGGCACGGCGCACCTTGGCACGCTGCGGCTCGATGGCACTCATGGTCATTTGGTCGCGGTTAGATGCCACATAGCTCAGCTCGGCGGCATCGCGGTCGCGCGCATCGTGCGCCTGCTGCTGCGAGATGCCACTGGCGGTGCGATAGTAGAAGTTACCATCCTCGCTCAAGGCGACGGTTAGGCCGTCTTGGGTTACGAAACTATGGTGAAACTCATCGCCCACCATCTGCACGGTAATCGTCGTGCCATCGCTCTGCGTCAGTGTGTGGAAACCACGTTTAGCAGGAACAGCCTGCAGTACACTCCACATGCACAGCAAGCTTAACATAAAAATTGAAAATTTTTTCATTTGATATGATTGATTATGTTTTTGAGGTTGAGGATGCAAAATTAATAAAAAGGATGTAATATCATAACGTTTTTGAAGTTTTTAACTAAAAGCAGCTTCATTCTACCAATAATTCAACTGACTCACTTATTATTTCTGTATATTCATTCACAATAATTCATACTCCACTCGCGCACCACTCTTTTCCCTATTCTATGCTTTTCAGATTACGATTGGTGCGATCTCAGTGTCAAATAATTCATCATTCATAATTCCTAATTCATAATTATTTCGTAATTTCGCACGTTAGAATATTTTCCATAAAACTAAATAAAGCATGAAAGAAGAAACTATCGTTCAACCGAAAGAGGAAATGACGCTGCCCGACAACGCGTTTCGCCCATTGAAAGAGGGTGAAAAATATGTGCCGGTGCTGCGCCCCGAGAAGAATTATCCCGAAATCACACCCTACAGCGTGTCGCTGGGACTGATTATGGCCGTTATCTTCAGTGCCGCCGCAGCCTATCTGGGTCTGAAGGTGGGACAAGTGTTTGAAGCCGCCATCCCCATCGCCATCATTGCCGCCGGCATCGCCGGTGTGGCCAAGCGCAAAGACTCACTTGGCGAGAACGTGCTCATCCAGTCGATAGGCGCATCGAGCGGCCTGGTGGTGGCCGGTTCCATCTTCACCTTGCCGGCCCTGTATATCCTGCAGGCCAAGTATCCCGAAATCACGGTCAACTTCCTGGAGGTGTTCCTCAGCTCGGTGCTGGGCGGACTGCTGGGACTGCTGTTTTTCATCCCATTCCGCAAATATTTCGTGAGCGAGAAACATGGCGAGTTCCCCTTCCCCGAGGCCACAGCCACTACGCAAGTGCTCATCAGTGGCCAGAAAGGTGGCGCGCAAGCCAAGCCGCTGCTGCTGGCCGGACTAGTGGGTGGCTTGTACGACTTCATCGTGAGCACCTTCGGCTGGTGGAAAGAAGTGCTCTCCACCACTGCCATTCCCGCCATGCAGACGCTGGCCGACAACACCAAGATGCTCTTCAAGGTCAACACTGGAGCCGCCGTGCTGGGATTGGGCTACATCATCGGTCTGCGATATGCGTTCATCATCTTTGCCGGTAGCGCCTTCATCTGGTGGGTGATTGTGCCGCTCTTCGGTGCCTACGGCGAGGGAATGGCCGCACTGCCCGCCGACGACATCTTCAAGAATTATGCCCGCTACATCGGTATCGGCGGCATCGCCATGAGCGGTATTCTGGGCATCATCAAGTCCTGGGGCGTGATCAAGAGCGCTGCCGGACTAGCCGGAAAAGCCTTCAGCAGCAAGGGCGACGACACCGCACAGGTGGAACGCACACAGCGCGACATCCCCATGCGCGCATTGGTGTTCGCACTGGGAGCCGCACTGCTCATCACTTTCGTGTTCTTCTACATCGGTGTGATTCATAACCTGATGCAGACCATCGTGGCCTTCGTGGTGGTGGTGGTCATCGCGTTCCTGTTCACCACCGTGGCGGCCAACGCCATCGCCATCGTGGGCAGCAACCCGGTGAGCGGCATGACGCTCATGACCTTGATCATTGCCAGCGGCATCTTTGTGGCCGTGGGACTGAACGGCGCACGCGGTATCGTGGCTTCGATGGTGATCGGCGGCGTGGTTTGCACCGCACTGTCGATGGCCGGTGGCATGGTCACCGACCTCAAAGTGGGATACTGGTTGGGTACCACACCTGCAAAGCAAGAGCTGTGGAAAGGCGTGGGCACACTGCTGAGCGCAGCCACCGTGGGCGGCGTGATGATTATCTTGAACAAGACCTATGGCTTTGTGGGCGACAACGCACTCGTGGCTCCGCAGGCCAACGCCATGGCAGCGGTCATCGACCCGCTGATGATGGGTGGCGAAACACCCTGGATTCTCTACATCGTGGGAGCTATCTTGGCACTGCTGCTCAACTGGCTCAAGGTGCCGGCACTGCCCTTCTCGCTGGGCATGTTCATCCCGCTGCAACTCAACGCTCCGCTGCTCATTGGCGGCATCGTGAGTTGGTTCGTGAGCACACGTAGCAAAAACGAGCAAGTCAACAAAGAGCGCAACGAGCGCGGCACCCTGCTGGCCAGCGGTTTCATTGCCGGTGGTGCACTGATGGGTGTGGTGAGCGCTGCACTGCTCTTCTTCGGCGTGAAGTTCACCACCAGCCTGAGCGACACCACACGCGATGTACTGGGACTGGTGATGTACCTCTGCATCATCGCTTTCCTCATCGTTGCCAGCCTCCGCGCCCGCAAAGACGAGAAATAATTTAGCAACACATCGGTCTATAACCTGCACAAAGAGGGTGAGTCGGAAAAATCTGACCACCCTCTTTTGTCACATATAACGACAACTTGCGCCACAGTTACTCCTTTCTTGATAAAAAACGAGAACTCCAGTTCTCTTTTTGACTATGAATAAAATTTTTACGTGATTCAGCAAAGAAACCTACCCAGATAAATAGCCATCAGCAAAGAAAAAGAGTTTTTCTCTGCTTTCAATACTTAATATTTTGTTCCGCTCTTGATTATTTGTTAAATTTGCGAATGTATTTCCTCCGATATAAATAATGTGCGATGGATGGTTACGACGAAATAACAAGACGATTTTTTGAACTGAGCCGATGGGAAAAAGCACTCGACACAGGTGTCGGCAAAGGCATCGGCAAGGCCATACTGCGTGAAATGGCTAAACCGGAAATCCGCATCGCTTTGTATCGTGCCATCGCCGAGTGGCGTTACGAAATCTCACCTCCACACACTGCGTTGATACCCAAAGACACACCCGGCGAATTTCGCTCCGTCTATATCAACGACCCTGCCGACCGCATCATCATGAGCATAGCCAACGACTTGCTTTTCGACCTTACCCCCGACATGATTCACCCTGCGTGCAAGTCTTATCTGTCGGGCATAGGGTGCGGGAAAGTGGTTGTAGAGGTGTCGCATCACGTGGTACAACCGGCCGCCGATGCAGGCAACATCATAGGGTGGAAATGCGACTTGTCGAAATATTTCGACACTGTGCCCATTGCGCACATCGACCATGCCTTTGACATGGTAGAATATCGCCATGGAAAGTCGGCGCTAGTGGACATGATACGCCGCTATTACCACGATGATACCTATATCAACCGGCAGGGCGAGGTGTCTCATCGCTTCATGTCGTTGCGGCAAGGCTGCGCAGTGTCGGCATGGCTGGCCGATGTGCTGCTGTATCACATCGACGAGCAGCTGAGCACACTCGACGGCTATTACGTGCGCTATAGCGACGATATGCTTTTCATCGGTCCTGCCCATGAACGAGCCATGCAGGTGCTTACTCGTGAACTGAGCAAGATGGGACTCAGCCTGAATCCCGCCAAACTGGAATGCCTGCGACCAGATCGCTGGTTCACTTTTCTGGGCTATTCCATCAAAGGAAAGATGATTTCGTTGTCGGCTAGCAGGGTGAAAAAGTTTCAGCGAGCCATAGACCGCATTACACTGAAAGCAAGAACCATGCGTGAGGCCACCGGGCGGGTGAACCGTTTCCTATACAAGGGTAACGGACAATATAGCTGGGCCACGCAAGTGCTGCCGGTTGTGAACGTGACCAAGGACCTGGACACGCTCAACGCTTATGCAATGGATGCCATTCGTGCCGTTCACACCCACAAGCGGCGCATTGGCGGGCTGGGCTATGACAAGGGTGGCGCCGATGGTTGCATCGTCAGGGGACGCGGACGACATGTGACCACCAACCGTAGCAAAACGCCCCGAATACTGGAACGCTACCGGTCGCTCACATGTATGCGCAAAGCGTTGAAAACGTCGCGAGCGGCCTTCGAGACGATTGTGAGACAAATGTAAAAAACAAAGCCGCGCACACGGTATAACGGGATGTGGAGAATAAGTTCATTCACAACGAAACGTTGTGAAATCAATGTGTTAAAGATATGTGCCTGATTCTTGGCATCCCTTTTTTGAAAAGACCAGTGAAAACTGACGATATATATAGCAAGACATTGAGTGCGATGGCCGACGGTGCGAATGTCGTTGTGTCGCTTGCCACCCACAGCCTGGTGGTGGATGGCATGAGGCTCATCGACCATGGCCAGTGGCGGGGAGAACTGGGGCTGGTAGCGGTTGGCGAGGATGTGGCGCTGGCTATGATCGAGGAGGCCTATGCAGCCTATGAGAGTAGCGTGCCCGCGCATGGCGGCAATGAGCAGAGCCGATGGTTCCATGCTCGCTCGATAGACCAACTCACCGACCATGAACTGGCCACAGGCATGGATCGCAGCGAGGCGCGATGTCGCCTGGAAGTGCTGGTACTGCTACTCATCTTAAATGGTTCGCTCACAACCGATGGCCCCAAGATGAAAGGCAAGTGGTTCTGGCAGAGTAAACGCCACCCTCAACTGGTGATATTGACCGAATGGATAAAAACTGATATTAACCAATAAAATAATTGTATTATGGCATTAGAAAACATTGTATCGGGTTTCCTCTCAAAATTATTTGGAAACAAAAACGCTAGCGTTGGTGATGTGATTAAGGAAACCATCAACGAAGTTGTGAATGGCGGCCCGGTTCCACAGCAACCGTCGCAACCGGCTCAGCGTGGTGCCGACCCGCAAGTGGAGCAATCCATAGCCAATGATGGCTATGTGTGGCAAAGCAGGTTGTGGCGACGCCATGTGATGGCGCAGATGTTCCGCTTGCTGCATGGCAAGCGTGACCTACCCATGAGCGAGGCCAACTACGACAGGCTTGTGAATCGTCGCATGATAGGTTACACCTGGCGCATGATCAAAAACGAAATGCATGCTCAGGCAAAGCTTTGGCACGACGACAGAGAACAATTTGCCGAGCGTAACCGCTGGTTCAACATCGGCGTGGTGGAAGACATGGCACGTAACCTGAATAATGCCGATGGACCAGAACTGTTGCGGCGATTACAAAATGTGGATAGTCCGGAAAAAATGTGCGAGGCGCTAAGAAATGTGGACTGGGAAAAGGGGAACAAAAGCGCTGCATGGTTTGATGCCTATAAGGGAGCAGGAGCTTACTTCACGATGAAGAACCTCATCCTGTTCCACAACTGCCTGGTGCATCTGCCCATGGGGCAGGTGCTGGACCGCGACGCTTCGTTTGTCTACCTGAAGGAACTGAACGCCCGACCAGGCGTGACGGGCCATGACATGTTTGTGGAGATGATGAAACTCATCACCGACAACAATTTCGACTGGCGCGGCTAGCGTCACATGCTGCGCGCTAAGGCTGGTAGCGCAGCTTGACGATGACCGGATAATGGTCGCTGGGGGTGTGGCGGCGATATTGCGTCACCTGCACCTCGGCCGGACCATTGTGCCGGTTGGTGGATGTGGCCGCCGGCACGGGTGTCCAGTAGCCGTCGGTGAGCACAGCGTAGCGATCAACGGAGAAACCGTCGGTGACGAAAATGTGGTCGATGCGGCTATCGGTCTTGGCATCGGGATTGAAAGCAATGTAGGTGCCATTCTCGGCAAAACGCAGGCGGGCACTCGTGTAGCAGTCGCGCAACAATCCACTCTGGCTGAAGATGGTGTAGATTTCATCGTTCTGATCCACATTGAAATCGCCGCTGAGCACCGTGGGCTCACCATGAGCGATGGTGCGGATGCGGTTCATCACCAGTTTTGCCCCCTCGCGGCGCGCTGTGACCCCGATGTGGTCCATGTGCAGGTTAAAGTGGTAGAATGTGAATCCGTTTTCGCGCACGCGGAATTTGCCCCACGAGCACACGCGACGGCAGGCGGCATCCCAGCCGAAACTCACCTTCTCGGGTGTCTCACTCAGCCAGAAGGTGCCCTCGTCCAGCAGTTCCAGGCGGTCTTTCTTGTAGAAGATGCAGGAATATTCACCTTCCTTGTTGCCGTCGTCGCGGCCGCGGCCGGTAAAGCCATAGCCATCCAGTCCGGCCAGCATGTCGACCAGTTGCTTGTAGGTCACCTCTTGCGCCCCGAAGGCATCGGGAGCCTCAAAGTTCATCTGGTCGCACATCACCTTGCAGCGTGTGGCCCATATCTCGCCCTGGTCCTCGTCGCTGGTCACATAGAGGCGGATGTTGTAACTGCCGATGGTCAGCTCTTGCTGCTGAGCCCATGCCATGCCGGCCATGCACACCAGCATGAGTGTCATCAATACAATTCGTTTCATCATTCATTCGGTTATCTTGGTTCAAGCACAAAGTTACGAATAAGCGAGCGAAAAGCAAAAAAAACTTGTTTTTATTTGCTTTGCCGAGCGAAAGTAACTTCGGCCGCAAGCCAACGTTACGAATAAGCGAGCGAAAAGCAAAAAAAACTTGTTTTTATTTGCTTTGCCGAGCGAAAGTAACTTCGGCCGCAAGCCAACGTTACGAATAAGCGAGCGAAAAGCAAAAAAACTTGTTTTTATTTGCTTTGCCGAGTGTGAACGGATTATCTAATGTTTATGTGTCGCCAGACAGGTAATCTTTGGTTCA
>JAGAYZ010000002.1 GCA_017940245.1 Muribaculaceae bacterium
ATTACTTGAGAAAATAGTGTTATCTTTGCCATATCAAAGGAGGTTGAAGTGATTTGGTCGTCACTACGAAAGTAGTATTTTTCTACTTTCTTTTCAACTTCCTTTGTCTTTTTCTGAAAATTTTATTTAGGACAATATTGTTTTTACCCTCATTTTTCGCCTAAAAAATGCGTGAACGGCCACAGGCCATCCACGCATTTGGTCTTGTAGAGTGCTGCCGGAATTATTTCTTTTCCTTGAGCAGGTCGCGGATTTCGCCCAGCAGTTTCTCTTCGGCACTGGGTTCGGGTTCAGCGGCAGGTTCTTCGGCTTTCTTCTTGCTGAGCTTGTTCATGCCCTTAATCATCAAGAAGATGCAGAAGGCGATGATGAGGAAATCGATGATGTTCTGGATGAATGCACCATAGGCAAACATCGACACACCGGCTTCCTTGAGAGCGGCATAGTTGTTGGCCACACCTGCGGGCACTTTGCCAAAGGTAACAAACATGTTGGTGAAATCCACGCCACCGGTAGCCAAGCTGATGACCGGCATGAGCACGTCTTCGACAAGCGAAGTGACAATCTTGCCGAATGCACCGCCGATGATCACACCAACAGCCATGTCCATCACGTTGCCCTTCATGGCAAACTCCTTAAATTCTTTTACAAAACCCATAATATTACAATTTAAGTTAATATGTTAGTTATTAATCTCTTGTTCTATGTTGCAACGGCCTGTCTCCCCCAGCCTCAAGACGACTGCACGTGAAGTAGATCAACTATTAAACATTCTTAATTGAATGACATTTTCTGTGATTTTGAAGGCTGCGTGTGCCTTATACCAAAAAAAATCATTACTTTTGCAGGCGCAATAGGTAAGGGAAAGCCTATTTTTTGCAGATTTGCTGCAAAGTTACGAATAAGCGAGTGAAATGCAAAGAAAAACTTGTTTTTATTTGTTTTCCGAGCGAAAGTAACTTCGGCAATGCCAACGTTACGAATAAGCGAGTGAAAAGCAAAGAAAAACTTGTTTTTATTTGTTTTTCCGAGCGAAAGTAACTTCGGCGCAGCCAATGTTACAAAAAAGAACTAAACGAGGATATTTTTCACTAAAGTTATCTAATAATATTGTATTATGGCTAAAATTAAAATCGGTATTAACGGTTTCGGTCGTATCGGCCGTTTCGTGTTCCGCTCAACTTTCGAGGAGAACAATGTGAATGACGTAGTGGTGGTTGGAATCAACGACTTGCTGCCTGTTGACTACATGGCTTACATGCTCAAATATGACACCATGCACGGCCAGTTCAACGGCACCATCGAAGTGGATGCTGAAAAGAACCTGCTCATTGTCAATGGCAACCCCATCCGCGTGACTGCCGAGAAAGATCCCGCCAACCTGAAGTGGGACGAAGTGGGTGCCGAATATGTGGTGGAATCTACAGGTCTGTTCCTGGCCATGGACAAGGCCGAGAAGCACCTGCAGGCCGGTGCCAAGTATGTGGTGCTGTCGGCTCCCAGCAAGGCTGGTGAAGATGGCCGTCAGGCTCCCATGTTTGTGTGCGGCGTGAATACCGACAAGTATGCCGGTGAAACCATCGTTTCTAACGCTTCTTGCACCACCAACTGCTTGGCTCCCATCGCCAAGGTGCTCAACGATGCCTTCGGCATTGAGAACGGCTTGATGACCACAGTGCACTCCACCACTGCCACGCAGAAGACAGTGGACGGTCCCTCGATGAAGGACTGGCGCGGCGGCCGTGCCGCTTCGGGCAACATCATTCCTTCTAGCACTGGCGCTGCCAAGGCTGTGGGCAAAGTGATTCCCGAGCTCAATGGCAAGCTCACCGGTATCTCGATGCGTGTTCCCACCCTCGACGTGTCGGTTGTTGACCTCACCGTGAATCTGAAGAACCCCGCCACCAAGGAAGACATCTGCAACGCCATGAAGAAGGCTGCCGATGGCGAACTCAAGGGCATCCTGGGCTACACCGAAGACGCTGTGGTTTCGAGCGACTTCATGGGCGATCCCCGCACCAGCATCTTCGATGCCAACGCCGGCGTGTATCTGACCGACAAGTTTGTCAAGGTCGTCAGCTGGTATGACAACGAGATTGGTTACAGCCACAAGGTGGTGGATCTGATCAAGATCATGAAGAAGCACAACGGCTAATCACTACAGCCAGTTGTCACTACCCAAAATCCTGCCTCGCCGTAGTGGCGGGCAGGATTTTTCGTAAATGATGTGAAAAGCGTGCTGCAAATTAGTAAAAGCATTTTTTTTGTTGTAATTTTGCCACATAATAATTAACGACTTTTTATTCACAATTAAATTTTACTTACTACTATGGCAAAGAAATGGATATGCACCGTGTGCGGCTATGTGCACGAAGGTCCGGAACCTCCCGAAAAATGCCCTCAGTGCAAGGTGCCCGCATCAAAGTTTAAAGAACTAAAGGAAGAAGAAAGCCTCAACTTTGTGGCCGAGCACGTGCTGGGCGTGGCCCGTGGCGTGGATCCCGAGATTCTGCAGGGTCTCAAGGACCACTTCAATGGCGAGTGCAGCGAGGTGGGCATGTACCTGGCCATGTCGCGCCAGGCCGACCGAGAGGGTTATCCCGAGGTGGCCGAGGCTTTCAAGCGTTATGCTTGGGAAGAGGCCGAGCATGCCGCTAAGTTCGCCGAACTGCTGGGCGAAGTAGTGTGGGACACCAAGACCAACCTCGAGAAGCGCATGAACGCCGAAGCCGGCGCCTGCGAAGACAAGCTGCGCATCGCCAAGCTGGCAAAGGCTCAAAACCTGGATGCCATCCACGACACCGTTCATGAGATGGCACGCGACGAGGCTCGTCACGGCCAGGGTTTCCAGGGTCTATACAATCGCTATTTCAAGAAATAATAATCTTTTCATGGTTGGGTGGGGGCAGTGCACGATGCTTGCTGCTCCCGCCTTTGTTTAATGATAGGGTCAAACACACTTAAAACAACTCAATAATGAAACGACTCGCGCTCATCTTGCTGCTCGTGGCGGTAGCCGTGACCTCGCAGGCTCAGAGTTCCGACCGCCTGCTGGGCTTCTATGCCGGTATAGGCGGGGCTTTCCCCACCGGGTCGCTGCACGACAACTTCGACGGCTGTGTGAATTTCACCGGCGGCCTGGAAGGCGGCTACAAGCATTTCGTGCTCAAGGCCGATGTCTCCTATGGTCAGCCATCGTTCAACCGCAAGAATCTGTTCCAGGTGCTCGACAGTGAAGGCCGCGACGCGCAACTCAACGCCGCCGCCAGCGCCAGCCTGCTGGGGGTGAGTGCACAAGTGGGCTACATGATTCGCGTCGGCCGCCGCCTCAGCATCACTCCAGCCACCGGCATCCGCTGGAACCGTTACAGCTGGGAAGTGAACGACATCGAGTGGAGCAAAAATCCCGACGGCCTCGACGTGTTCCAGGCCAAGAACACCAGCCGCGTCACTCTGAGCAACGTGGGCTGGATGGCGAGCATCGACTTCGACCTGCGCCTGCACGACCGCTACGTGAGCAACGCCCCACTCATGAATGGCCAGGCACGCTACACTTCCAGCCTGCGCATCACGCCCTGGGTGGCTCGAGCGTCATTCAGCAAGACGGTGCCCGCCGTGCGTGGCTGCTTTGTGGGCTTCAACGTGTGCTACTTCGGACTTTTATCTAAAATTATGCAATAATAGCACACGCTTTACGTTTTCTTTTTATACTTTTGCAGCGATTTAGAGCAAACCATCTAGTGCATGAAACGTTTCTCCATCATATTGTTCGCGCTGGCCACAACACTCATCTTTGCCACAAGTGCTCGGGCACAACAGGCCGTGGATAGGGTCGAGGTTCCCTCGAGCCTGCAGAAGGTGTTTGCCGGCTACTACCACTTTATCGAGAAAGAAACGGGCGACACGCTCATGATGCTCGTGTTCAACAACATCACCATCTACCCCCGCGAGCGGTTCCGCAACAAGAAAGAGGAGGAATTTTACTGGAAAACGGTGCGCGACGTGAAGCGCACACTGCCCTACGCCAAGCTCATCAGCGCCACCCTGCTGGAGACCTACGAGTATATCGACACCTATAAGTCGCAAAAAGAAAAACAGGCCTATCTGCAACAATTCGAGAAAGAGATCTTCCGACAGTACAAGCCTGTGATGAAAAAGATGACCAAGGGGCAGGGAAAGATGCTCATCAAGCTCATCAACCGCGAGACCAACCAAAACAGCTACAGCATTGTGAAAGCCTTTCTGGGCACATTCCGCGCCGGATTTTGGCAAACCTTCGGCCGCTTCTTCGGCGTGAGCCTCAAGCAAGGCTATCACCCCAACAAAAACAAGGACGACGCCATGATCGAGCGCATCTGCGTGCGCGTGGAGCAAGGCACGCTGTAATCAGCTTTTTCCACAAAAAAAGACAGCCTTTCGGCGAATAAACCGCTTATTCGCCGAAAAAAATCGGCGAATATTCGCTGTTCTGGTGGATTTGTAATCCGCCAGGAATTGAATTGGGGATATGTAATCCCCGCGCCGGGGCAGTGCAAGGTGGCACGGTGAATCCGGCCGAAATGGAAACCGGGGATGGAACTTGTGCCCCATCCCCGGTGCAAACTCGGGTTAAATCTCATGATTCAGCCGGCCGCGGCGAAATGGCCGTTACTTGACCACCACCTTCTTGCCGTTGTGGATGTAGATGCCGGCAGCGGGATGCGACACGGGTTGGCCCATCAGGTTGTAGTACAGTCCGTCGCCAGTCTGTGCGGGTTGTGCCTCAATGTCGGTGATGGCCGTGGGAGTGCGGCGCTTCACGCGCGCCACCGTGGGTTCGCCGCTCACCTGCGTATGGTCTTCCGAGCCAAGTGCGCCGAGCATTTCTCCAGCAGCGGGAGTCCAGAAGAAGCTCTCCACCATCTTGATCACGCCGTCTTCAGTGAACTCGTTGTTGGCTTTCACCTTCATCAGGGCAATCTGGTAGGTGCCGTTGAAAAAGAAGTGGCCCCAGATGCCGGTAATCAAGAATCCGGGAGCGGTGCTGTAGCCGATTTGGCACATGTAAGGGCTGTAGTGACCCGGTTCCTCTTCTTCATACTGACCAATCTTTTCCTTGTCCCAAAACTCATGGTTGGCGAAGTTCTTCGACAGAGCCACCATGCGCTCATAGCCTTTCATGCTGTCATCGACATCGAAGGTGTAGTCGTCGGGCAGTTCGCCCTCGTCGATGGCCGCCATCTCCAGCCCTTTCGGGAGCTCGAACTTGGCATACATCCATTCCCAAGGCACAGTGTTTTCCAGCCACACTTCCATGAGCTGGGTTTCGCCGGGATTGATGGCGAAGTCGTTGATAAACACGCGGTCGGGGATGATGGGGATTTCCGGTTCCTCGGCACTGGCGGTGCCCCATGCGCAGCCCAGGCACATGGCCAGGGCCAGCAGCTTAAAAGTAAAGTTCTTTTTCATAATAGTAAAATTTTAAATGAAACAATATGGTTGATTAATGTGTGAGTAAGTCGCCCCGTGAGGTCACTCCAGTTTGAGGATGATGTTGATGAGCGCGTTCACGTCCTCCACGTCCACCTTGCCGTCGCCGTTGAGGTTGGCAGCGGGACACTCGGCAGGATCAGCTATGCGCAGGATTGCGTTCACCACTATGTTGAGGTCTTCGATGTCGATGGCTGCATCACCATTCACGTCGGGAAACATGGCGGCATCTGCACCATCCATGTAGATAACCTTGCCACCAACGCGACATTCACGCAACAGTAGTGGCGAACCTAACACATTCCAGTTCGTCTTGATAAATGGATGTTCGATCGACCCTATGGCTTCATACCATTTGAACAATGGAACTTCTTCTGTGTAGGGTAACACCATTTCTTCGGTCAAATTCGGATCGTAATATGTGGCAAGTTGCCCATTGAACTTTTCGTCGCGCCACTCCAGCAGAGGGGCTGACCATATCTGGAAACGGCGTGTCTCGGTCAAGTCGGTGTCTTCAATTCCACCAAGCGTTACTTCGTCACCCACTTTTGCCGAGAAATCGTAGAGCATAATAGGCTCTGTGGCAGAAGCATCGGCGGTTGCGGGATAGTAATACACTTTACGGTCTTTCTCGAAAAGAAGCCGGTAGAGCGTGGTCTCGGAGAGTTTGTTTTCGTAGTCATTCACACGAAGCATCAGTTTCTTGCACTGCTGCTCCCCCACCAGGGTGTCGCCGTCTATATAGTAGCGTTCCGCCTTGAAAACGGGCATCCAGCCATGGGCATAGCTATAGGTCAACAGCCAACTTTTTCCGTCCTCTACAAACGGGCGGTAAGGAACACCGCTTGCATTGCTGCGCGCATCCATGCTGTAGCCACTGAATCCCATCACCCCAAACAGCGCCACCA
>JAGAYZ010000028.1 GCA_017940245.1 Muribaculaceae bacterium
CACTGAAGACGGCGTGATCAAGATGGTGGAGAGCTTCTTCTGGACTCCCGCTGCTGGAGAAATGCTCGGCGCACTTGGCTCGGAAGACCATACGCAGGTGAGCGGCGAACCCACGGTGGCGCGCGTGAAGCGCCGCACGCCCACGGCCATCACCGACATTGAGGCACAACCCGCACAGGCTGGCGACGGACTGTACTACAACCTGATGGGCCAGCCCGTGGCACACCCCGCTGCCGGCATCTACATCCACAACGGAAAGAAGGTGGTGGTCAAGTAACGGCCATTTCGCCGCGGCCGGCTGAATCATGAGATTTAACCCGAATTTGCACCGGGGATGGGGCACAAGTTCCATCCCCGGTTTCCTGTTCGGCCGGATCCACCGTGCCACCATGCGCTGCCCTAGCGCGGGGATTACAAATCTCCTCCTTAACTCCTGGTGGATTGCAAATCCACCAGAACAGCTGAATCCACCAGAACCGCTCCTAGGGCCTCACAGCCCATAGCTTATAGCCTATAACCCTTTATAGGAGTTGCTCGATGACTTGGGGGAAGTGGCGGTATTCGAGCTGGTGGATGCGAGCCTCGAGCGTGTCGGCGGTGTCGGTGGGCAGTACGGGGCAGGTGAACTGCGCCACGATGGGTCCGCCATCGACTTGTGCGGTCACCTGGTGGATGGTGATGCCGCTCTCAGGCTCGTGCGCATCGATGACTGCCTGATGCACGTTGCCTCCCCACATGCCGTCGCCGCCATACTTGGGTAGTAGCGACGGGTGAATGTTGATGATGCGTCCTGCATAGGCCGTGAGCAGCGGTTCGCACACCACAGCCAAGAAACCGGCCAGCACGATGAGGTCTACGTGGGCTTCTTGTAGGCGCCGAGTGACGTTTTGGGGGCATTTCCACTCGTCTTTTGGGAAATATTCCACCTCAATGCCCAGCGGCCGCAAGCGGTCGATGACGGTGGCCTGGCGGCGGTTGGTGATGACGGCAGCCACCTGCACGGTGGTGCTGTGCTGGAAATAGCGCACGATGTTCTCGGCATTGGTGCCAGAACCCGATGCAAAGATTGCAATTCGTTTCATGATGAATATGAGTTGTTGTGTGGTTGAATTAGAAGGTCTGCATGTCCACCAGATGCTTGTAGGCTCCCCCACTGGCCATGAGCTGGTCGTGCGAACCGCGCTCCACGATGCGTCCGTCTTGCATCACGCAGATGATGTCGGCATTCTTGATGGTGCTCAGGCGGTGTGCAATCACCAGTGTGGTGCGGCCGTGCATGAGATGGTCGAGCGCTTCCTGCACCAGGTGTTCGCTCTCGGTGTCGAGTGCGCTGGTAGCCTCATCGAGAATGAGGATGGGCGGGTTTTTGAGTATGGCTCGGGCGATGCTGATGCGCTGTCGTTGTCCACCCGACAGCTTGCAGCCCCGGTCGCCGATGTTGGTGTCGAAGCCCTGTTCGCTGGCCATGATGAAGTCGTAGGCGTTGGCAATGCGTGCCGCTTCCTCCACCTGCTGGCGCGTGGCGTTTTCTACACCGAAGGTGATGTTGTTGTAGAACGAGTCGTTGAACAGGATGGCTTCTTGGTTCACGTTGCCCATGAGGGCACGCAGGTCGGCCACGCGCACGTTGCGAATGTCAACGCCGTCGATGGTGATACTGCCCTGCTCCACGTCGTAGAAGCGCGGCAGCAAGTCGGCCATGGTGGTTTTTCCCGATCCACTCTGCCCCACGAGCGCCACCGTCTGCCCGCACTTGATGTCGAGCGAGACATCGTCGATGACCCAATTGTCGGCATAACGGAATCGCACGTTGCGGTAGGCGATACCCTGCGTCATGGCGGTGAGGGGAGTGGGTTGCTCGGGATCGCGAATGGTGTTTTCGGCTTTGAGGATGCGGTCGATGCGTTGCATCGACGCAAGTCCCTTCTGGATCGAGTAAGAAGCCTTAGACAGGTCTTTGGCTGGATTGATGATACTGTAGAATATCACCATGTAGTAGATGAACTTGGGTGCCGTGATGCTGCTGTGCCCTCCCAGGATGAGCGTTCCGCCGAACCACAGCACAATGGCAATGGTGGCCGTGCCCAGGAACTCGCTCATGGGGTGTGCCAGCTCGTAGCGCCGGTTCATGCGAGTGACGATGTCGCGATAATGTTCGTTTTCGGCCTCAAATCGGTTGCGCACTTTGCGTTCGGCATTGAAGGCCTTGACGATGCGCAGTCCGCCTATGGTCTCCTCGATGTTGCTCAGCAGTGCTCCCCACTGGTTCTGTCCCTCGAGCGAGACGCGCTTGAGCCGCTTGCCCACACCGCCCATCACCAGTCCGGCTGCGGGCAGCAAAATGAGCACAAACACGGTGAGTTGCCAGCTGAGTGCGATCATCATCGTCAGGCAGGCGATGATCATGATGGGGTTCTTGAACATCATGTCGAGCGACGACATGATGGAATACTCCACCTCGGTGACATCGCCGCTCATGCGAGCCATGACGTCGCCCTTGCGCTCATTGGAGAAAAACGCGATGGGCAGCGACACAATCTTGCCATAAATCTGGTTGCGGATGTCGCGCACCACCCCAGTGCGGATGGGTATCATGAAGAATGCGCTCAGATAGGCGCAGCCGGTCTTGAATCCTGTCATCACCACCAGTGCCAGCGCGATGCACGCCAGTGCAGTCGACTGGCCGTAACGCGCGATGATGCACTGCACGTAATAATAGAAATTATTGGTGACCACAGCATCGATTTTTCCACTTCCCCAGGGCATGAACGTGTAGGACTGCGTGTTGAGTCCGAAGAGCATCTCCAGGATGGGGATGATCAGAGCGAAGGAAAAAAGTGTGAGGAAAGCGGCCAGCACATTGAACAACACGTTCAGTGCCAGATAATGCTTATAGGGCGGCACAAATCGCGCCAGAAGCCGAAAAAAACCTTTCATTGAGATTCAAGATGCGGGATTCGAGATGCAAGACGGCTGTCACCGAGCGGGCTAGCCCGAAAAGCCGTCTTGCAATTCAAGTCTTATTTAAACTTAGCCTGGATGGCCGCGCTCTGCTCTTCGTAGCCGGGCTTGTTGAGCAGGGCAAACATATTTTTCTTGTAAGCCTCCACGCCAGGCTGGTTGAACGGGTTCACTCCCAGCACATAGCCACTCATGCCACAAGCCTTCTCGAAGAAGTAGATGAGCTGGCCCAGGCAGTGCTCGTCGAGCGTGGGCAGGGTGATGAGCAGGTTGGGCACGCCGCCATCGACATGAGCGAGTTTTGTGCCCAATTCGGCCATCTTGTTCACCTCGTCCACCCGCCGGCCGGCGATGTAGTTGAGTCCGTCCAGATCGGCATCGTCGGAGGGTATGACCACCTGGTGGTGCTGGTCGCCCACACTGAGCACCGTCTCGAAGATGGTGCGTTCACCATCTTGAATCCACTGGCCCATGCTGTGCAGGTCGGTGGTGAAATCCACGGCGGCCGGGAAGATGCCCTTGCCGTCCTTGCCTTCGCTCTCGCCATAGAGCTGTTTCCACCACTCGGCCAGGAAGTGCAGGCGAGGGTCGAAGTTGACCAGGATTTCGATTTTCTTGCCGGAGTTATACAAGGCATTGCGCGCAGCGGCATAATCAATCATGAGTTGCTCGCCGCTTTGCTCCATTTCCACGGCTCCAGCCACCAGAGCGCGAATGTCAAATCCGGCCACGGCCACGGGAAGCAGTCCTACGGGAGTGAGCACCGAGAAGCGGCCACCCACGTTGTCGGGAATCACATAGGTCACATAGCCTTCTTCGGTGGCCAGTTTGCGCAAGGCACCACGTGCAGCATCGGTCACGGCCACGATGTGGCGCGCGGCCCACTGCTTTCCCTCTTGCTGCTCGAGCATAGCCTTGAGCAGGCGGAAAGCGATGGCCGGTTCGGTGGTGGTACCGCTCTTTGAGATGACGATGATGCCGAACTTGTGCCCGCTGACCAGGTCCATGAGGTTGTGCAGGTAGTCCTCGCCGATGTTGTTGCCGGCAAACAGGATGCGTGCTCCACTTGTGGGCTTGTAGGCTGCAAAGTTGTCGCTCAGCGCCTCAATCACGGCCTTGGCACCCAAGTAACTGCCACCGATGCCAATGGTGATGACATACTCGCACTCCTCGCGCAGCAGGCGTGCCGACTGCTCGATGGCGGCAATCTGCGCCTCGTCGATGCTCGACGGCAGGTGCAGCCATCCCAGAAAATCGTTGCCGGCTCCGTCGCCGCGTTCCAGTGTGCGTGCCGCGTCGGCGGCTGCGGGTTTCAAGGCTTGAATTTGCGCGTCGGTCACCGTGGCGGTGAAAGCATCCTGATATTTAAAAACTATTCTTTTCATTTGATACTTTTGGTTATTTTTAAGGTGCAAGAAGCACCGGTTAATATTGAGTGCGTTATACTTCCAGGTCAATGTTGAACAGCTCGTGCCAGGGCAGTCCCTGCCGTGCTACCTCGTCGAGGAATGGATCGGGGTCAAACTCTTCCACATTGTGCACGCCGGGTTTCACCCAAAGTCCCTTGAGGAACATCATGGCACCTGTCATGGCGGGCACGCCGGTCGTGTAGCTCACGGCCTGCATGCCAGTTTCCTCGTAGGCCTTGTGGTGGTCGCAGTTGTTGTAGATGTAGTAGGTGAGCGGCTGGCCGTCTTTGCCGATGCCACTGATGCGGCAACCGATGCTGGTCTGGCCGGTGTAGTTCTCGCCCAGGTCTTGCGGGTTGGGCAGAACCGCCTTGAGGAACTGCAGCGGCACAATCTCCATGCCGTTATACATGATGGGGTCGATGCGAGCCATGCCGATGTCTTGGATCACGCGCAAGTGCGTGAGATATTCCTGACCAAAAGTCATCCAGAAGCGGGCGCGCTTGATGGTGGGATAGTTCAGCACCAGCGACTCCAGTTCCTCGTGATACATGAGGTAGCTCTCGCGCGGGCCAATCTCGGGGTAGGTGAGCGGTTTGTGAATTTCCAGTGCACCGGTCTGCACCCACTGTCCGTCTTGCCAGTAGCGTCCCTTCTGCGTGATTTCGCGGATGTTGATTTCGGGGTTGAAGTTGGTGGCAAACGCCTTTCCGTGATTGCCTGCGTTGCAGTCCACAATGTCGAGATAGTGCATCTCCTTGAAGTGATGCTTGGCCGCGCGTGCCGTGTAGATGCCACTCACGCCCGGGTCGAAGCCGCAGCCCAGAATGGCAGTGAGTCCAGCCTTCTCAAAGCGTTCGCGATAGGCCCACTGCCAGCTGTACTCGAAGTGTGCCTCGTCGCGAGGCTCATAGTTGGCCGTGTCCAGGTAGTTCACCCCGCACTTCAGGCAAGCCTCCATGATGGTGAGGTCTTGATAGGGCAAAGCCAGGTTAATCACCAGGTTGGGCTTGTGCCGGTTGAGCAGAGCCACGAGTTGATCCACGTCATCGGCATCCACCTGATCGGTGCTGATGTTGGGTGCCCCGATAGCCTTTGCCACGGCATCGCATTTGGCTTTATTGCGCGAGGCAATTACAATTTCATGAAACACGTCGGGGTTTTGCGCGCATTTGTGCGCACACACGGTGCCCACACCACCGCAGCCGATAATAATGACTTTATTCATATTACTATTATATTATTTTGATTCCAAATGTCTATCTAGTTGCCCGCTGCTACAACGTTACGTTGAGGAAATGCTCGATGAGCGCGTCGCTGATGAGCATGTATATGACCATGCCCACGATGTCGTTGGTCACGGTGACGAAGGGTCCGGTGGCAATGGCCGGGTCAATCTTTAACTTTTCAAGCATGATGGGGACAAAAGTGCCGAAAACCGAAGCGAAAAGCACCACCGAGAACAGTGAAATGGTCACGGCCATCGACGTTAGATGCGACACACTCGTGTTGTCGGGGTCGGTGGGGCAAATCCAGTTGTAAAGCATCACCAGGCCTGCAATGATAGTGGCATTGAGCAGTGCCACCCAAAATTCCTTAAGTAAATGCCTGCCGGCGTTTTTCAGTTCCAGGCTGCCATTGGCCAGGCCTTGCACCACGATAGCGCTGGACTGAGTGCCCACGTTACCGCCTGTGCCACCGATGAGGGGGATGAACAGTACCATCCCGGGCAGATAGGTCTGCCATGACTTGTCGCCTCCGTCGCCATCCAGGATGAGCGCGTTGGCAATACCGCCCACGATGCCGATGAGCAACCAGGGGAAGCGTGCGCGGAACTGTGTCCACACGCTGTCGGCGGTTTCCACATCGGCCGAGATACCCGATGCCAACTGGTAGTCGCGCTCGCTCTGTTCACGCACCTGGTCGATGATGTCGTCCACGGTGATGCGCCCCACCAGGCGTCCTATCGAGTCGACCACCGGCATGGCCACCAGGTCATATTTCTCGAAGTCGAGTGCCACATCCTCGATGGGGGTCTCGGTCTTCACGCTGATGGGGTCGGGCTCCATCACATGCTTGATTTTGCTGGCGCTGGGGTTGGTGATGGTGGTCTTGAGCGGGAAGATGCCCTTGAGCCGGTTGTCGTCGTCCACCACATAGATGTTGTAGATTTCGTCCATGTCTTCGGCCTGCTCGCGCATGGCCTTGATGCAGTCGGGCATCGACAAGTTTTCGTTGACCACAATCATCTCGGTGCTCATGTGACCACCGGCAGTGTCCTCGTCATATTGCAGCAGGTCCACGATGTCGCCTGCTTGCTCCACGTCGTCGATGTGCTTGATCACATCTTCGCGGTCTTCCTCGTCCAGTTCCTGGATGACGTCCACAGCATCATCGGCGTCCATCTGCTCGAGTTGACGTGCGATTTCCTCGTTGGGCATCAGTTCCAGCAGGTCGGCACGCTCGTCCTCGTCGAGTTCCACCAGCACGTCGGCCGCCGTCTCGTCGTCGAGCAACTGCATGATGAACAGAGCCTCTTCGGCATCGAGGTCGCTCACTATCTCGGCAATGTCGGCAGGGTGCAAGTCGCTGATGAGCGCCAAAACCTGCTCACTGTCCTTCTGTTCAATGAGCTCATTGAGCCGCTCGATATAATCTTTGCTGTATTCCTTCATCTGAACGTGGTTTTAAAAACTATGTTTCACCTTGCTACGATTTTGGAACTGGCGTTTGTTGCCTGTCTCCACCGGTGTTCCCAAGCCGATTCTACGAGCAAAAGGCTATAATCGTGCAAAAATAGTGGTTTTCTTTAAAAAGAGCAAATTTGAAAAAAGATTTCTGCGTGGCTGTAGGCCGATAATCGTTGTTGTCAGCCCATCGATAGTTGGGCGGCTTTTATCATGCGCGTGAGAGTTACAAACTGCTCCACCGAGAGTTGCTCGGGGCGCTGGCCGAAGATGGCGTCTTCGAAGATGGTCGACGGTTTCGACAGCAGGCCACGCAAGGAGTTGCGCAACGTCTTGCGCCGTTGGCCGAATGAGGTTTTCACTACGGTTTTGAACAGGCGCTCGTCACATCCCAGGTCGGTGACCCGGTTTCGCGTCAGGCGGATAACGCCAGATTTCACCTTGGGGGGCGGATTGAACACATGCTCATCCACGGTGAAAAGGTATTCGATGTCGTACCACGCCTGGAGCAGCACCGACAGGATGCCATAGGTCTTGCTGCCCGGACCGGCGGCGATGCGTTGAGCCACTTCTCGCTGCAGCATGCCACTGCAACAGGTCACCTGATCCTTGTAGTCGAGCACTTTAAAAAAGATTTGCGACGAAATGTTGTAGGGATAATTGCCGATGATGGAAAACGGGGCATCACCATAGATTTGTTTCAAATCCAGGCGCAGAAAGTCGTCGGCAATGATGCGTCCGTCGAGTGCCGGGAAATTGACTTGCAGATAGGCCACGCTCTCGCGGTCGAGTTCCACCACATGCAGGTCGTGTCCGGCCTCAAGCAGAAACTGCGTGAGCACCCCCATGCCCGGCCCCACTTCCAGCAGCGGTTGATGGCGATGATGATCCATGGTGGCGGCAATGCGTTGTGCCACCGACAAGTCGGTGAGGAAATGCTGTCCCAGTGATTTTTTTGCTCTAACCTGCATGTTACCTTGTATTTTTAGTTAATAAAAAATGGTCGCGCGCCGCATTGTGAAAAAAAAGCATTATCTTTGCGCCACGATGACAGTGGTTGCGGCCCACAAAGGTAGTAATTCCATCAGAAATACTCAAAACCATCATGCTGTTTTTTTGGGTTTGAATGTGTTTTGGGCGGTTTTTCAACAATTCCTGAATAATCAATGGACAGTAAAAAGATAGTTTCGGCTCTTGTGAAATATGGCATACCCATTCTTGTCAGCGTGGGTCTGGCATGGTTTCTTTATAAAAATGTAGACATAAAAGCCATCAAGCAAAGTCTTAGCGAAGATGTGAACTACTGGTGGTTCCTTCCCGTGATCGTGGTGAGTGTGATGAGCCACATCTTCAGGGCCCTGCGCTGGCGGTTGCAGTTGCGGGCCATCGGGGTCAATGCGCCGTTGCATGCCATCGTGTGTTCCATTTTTGGCACCTATTTTGTGAACCTGCTATTTCCGCGCCTTGGCGAAGTGTGGCGCACGGGGTATATCGCCCGCAGAGAGAAGGCTTCGTTTTCACAGGTGCTGGGTTCGATGATGGGCGACCGCCTGAGCGACACGGTCACAGTGTTGATTATCACCATCATAACGTTTTTTATGGCGCAGGATGCCTTTCTCAAATTCTTTGAGCAGAAAGACGGCGGCACATCGGCAAGTGTAATGGTGATGCTTGCCGTGGTGGTAGGTTTCTTGCTAGGTGTGGCGGCACTGGTGTGGCTATACCGCACTCGAAGTAAAAATGCCGCCATCGTCAAGTTGCAAGGCATCGTGCGCGACCTGTGGGATGGTTTTGCGGCCATTACCCGCATGCAGGGCAAGTGGTGGTTCCTGCTTTACACAGTGCTCATTTGGGGTTGTTACTATCTTCAACTCTATATTGCCAGCAAAGCATTCACATTTATGGCTCCACTAGGCTGGCTTCCCGTTCTAGTACTGTTTGTGTTGAGTTCCATCGGCATGGCGGTGCCCAGCAACGGCGGCCTGGGGCCGTGGCAGTTTGCCATCATCTTCGGTCTCACCCTCTATGGTGTGGGCACTTTTCCGCCATCGGTCCCCTACGACGCGCAAGCCTCGGCCTTTGCCTGGCTGGTGTGGGGTGTGCAGACGCTGTTACTCATCGTGCTGGGCATTTATGCCTTCACCTATATAGCACTTGACAAGCGTTCAGACAAATAACCGATAGAAACATTTATTTTTTTGATTTTGGCTCGTCGGCAAAGCGGTCGGGGTATTCCAGCGGCACGCGCGGCCGGCGCATGGCACGCACAATGAGCCACACGCCCAGGATGATGAACGGCAGGCTGAGCAACTGACCCTGGTCGATGCCCCACGTCTGGCGCATGGCAATCTCCCACGGCTCCTGCACATTCTTGATATACTCAATGAAGAAGCGTGGCACGAAGATGCCCAGCATGAACACCCCGAAGATGAGGCCCTCGCGCTCTTGCGCATTTCGCCGCCAGTACATCCACATGCACACGGCACAAGTAATCAAGTAGCACAACGCCTCATAAATCTGTGTGGGGTGCGACGGAACTGTGAAAACGGGTTCGGCTCCGCGCATCCACTGGTGCAGGTTTTCCACGAAGCAGAATGCCCAGGGCAGGTCGGTGGGACCGCCGTAGATTTCGTGGTTCATCAGGTTGCCGATGCGTATGAGTGCGGCCACCAGTCCCACGGGCACCACCAGTCGGTCGAGCGTCCACAGCATGGGTCGCTTAGTGACGTGCTTGCTGAAAATCCACACTGCCAGCAAGATGCCGGCCGTTCCGCCATGACTGGCCAGGCCGCCTTCCCACACCTTGAAGATTTCGCCCAGATGGTCTTTGTAGTAACTCCAGTCATAAAAGAACACATGGCCCAAGCGGGCACCCACGATGGTGGCCACCACTACATAGATGAACAGGCTTCCCAGCCATTTCTCGGGCGCGCCTTCGTGCTTGAAGATGCGGTACACCACTTCATAGCCAAACAGGAACCCGATGGCAAACATCAGGCCGTACCAGCGCACGGTCACAAAACCGTCGTATAAGTTTGGACTCACCGTCCATGTGATAAAGTCGAGTGTCATAATTTATTTAGTTACAGATTTTCAGCTACAACTTTAATTTTGAATGATGAATTTTGAATGATGAATTAGCTACGAGCTACCAGTGGCGCGATGCGGCGGCCCCATGGCTCACAGCCTACAGCCTATTGCTCGCAGCTCACAGCTTCTCATGAGTGTGCAAAATTACAAAAAAAATTAAACTTTGGCACGGAAGTTGCAGTCTAATGCACAAATCAAACCGCAACTCGACACAGAACTATGACCATTGTGATTAATCGACGCACAGTGCACGTTGCACTCATTGTGCTGGCTGTGGCTGGCCTGGCCTGGTGGGGCTGGCACCATGTGAGCCCCGGCCGCACCATCATCGACAGTGAGCGTCTCACGGCGCTCGACCCCGACAATGCAGGCATTAACATTGCCGTGCGCCAGCCGTGGCTGACCGACTCAGTGTTGGTATTCGACATCGGTCGGCCCACCGACCGCGACTTCGACCGCATAGACGTGACCCGCTGCTTGCTGCAATGCGCGCAAGACTTGCAGGACGAGCCTCTCAGCCGTGTCTATCTGGCTCGAAATGGCCGCCGTCTGTATTATATCGCCGGCGACGACTTCAAGCGCATAGGGCAGGACTACCACAAGGGTGAGCGGTGGAACAACACGGTGCTGGCCACGCGCATCCCCACGGTGACCCGCACGCTTAACGACAGTGTGGCCTTTCCGGCCAACGATGGCATCTTGGGTGCCGTGAACGATGCCGACGACTGGAACAGCATGATGTCCACCCTGCTCAAGGACGAGAAACGCTCACCGGTTACACAACTGCTCTCGCTATTCAGGCTATAGGACTTCCCGTTCGGCAGGATTATCCAGCCGCCAGAACGGGTAACTAATTCATCATTCAGAATTAAAGTTGTAGTTCGTGGCTAAATAACTAAAAAAAGACCTATGACAATAGAAGAACTTCAATCGCGCGTAGATGAATGGATTCGCACCATCGGGGTGCGTTACTTCTCACCACTTACCAACATGGCCATTCTCACCGAAGAGGTGGGCGAGGTGGCCCGAATCATGGCCCGCCGCTATGGTGACCAAAGCGAGAAACCGGCCGACGCCGATTGTGACCTGGGCGATGAACTGGCCGACGTGATATGGGTGGTGACTTGCCTGGCCAACCAGACGGGTATTGACCTCACCGAGGCCCTGGAGCGCAACTTCGACAAGAAGACACGGCGCGATGCCACTCGCCACAAGAGCAATCCAAAACTCTCGCAACCTCAAAGCTAGAGTGCACACTGCAATAGAAAACTCGTAATCGTGTGTTTCCTATATCGTTAGGAAACGCACGATTGTTTATTTGTGCAGTAGTAGAAATATTTGTGTAATAGAAAAAATATCACTATTTTTGCATGCCGAATTGTTTTCATTAACATAAACCAAAGACTGAAATTCACTTTTTATATTAACTAAAATCAAAGCGTATGAGACAAAAAATCTTTCAGCGATTGTGTTTGTTGCTCTGCGTGCTGACCGCATTCACAGCGGCGAGGGCCGATACCCTCACCGTCTGCGAGGGCACCACAACAAACCAGTATGTCCCTATCTATGGTTATTATTGGGATACTCCCAACAATACCTCAACGATGATTTATCCAGCAAGTATGCTGGCTGATTTAGAGGGGGCTACCATTAATGCAATTACTTTCTATGCCAATAGTGCCGTAACTTTATCAGGCGGTGGCATATCAGTGTCGCTTGGCGAAGTGGAACAGACAGAAGTGAGTGGAACAATCAGTGGACTTACACTTTGCTACACAGGAACTCCTGCTACTGGAGCCGAGGCGTATGTAATCACGCTTGATACTCCTTATGAGTATAATGGAGGCAATCTTGCCATCGAAGTAAAAATTACCACAAAGGGTAGTAATTATCCCCGTCATTACTGGTATGGTGAGACCCAGTCTTCAAATACTAGCACCAATTCATCGGCAAGTTTACAAAAATTCTTGCCCAAGGCAACATTTGATTATGATCCTGCCGTCGTGACCGATTACGCCGCAAAGGTGTCGGTCGAGAGCTTGGACTTCGGTACATTGCCTTTTGGCACCAACTCAACGCTGGAGGTGACGGTTAAGAACCGTGGCCAGCAGCCCATCACCCCGGTGGTGAGCGGCCTGGAAGCTCCATTCAGCACCACCTACACTGCCGCCGAACTGGCAGCCGGTGAAACCGACACAATTCCTGTGACGTTCAATCCTGCCGAGGTGGGCACTTACACCGGCACGATGACCATCGACTGTGGTCAGGCCGGCACGTTCACCGTGGCTTTGACCGGTGGCAGCGCTCGCATGGTAACGGTGTGCGGCGAAAATACCACCACCAATTATTATCTGCCCATCTATAGCTACTATTATGGTAGCACGGGCAATAACGGCCTCGTGATTTATCCTGCCGAAATGCTCACTTCGCTGGTGGGTCAGGACATAACCCAAGTGAAGTTCTTCACAACCGGTATCGGCCACAAGGGTGGTAAACTGGCCTTGAAGATGGCCGAAGTGGAAGCCACATCGCCCACATCGCTCGACCAGTTCAACGACGTGATGACCACCGTAAAAGGTGACTATGTAGAGAATCAGGATCCCAGCAATGAAATCACCATCACCTTCGATGTGCCGTTCCACTACAATGGTGGAAACCTGGCTATCCTCACCGAGGTGGTTGAGGCTGGCACATCGGCAAGCTATGGATCCTATACCTACTACGTGGGTCAGAACCAATCAACCACTGTAGGACGTTATCGTAGTTATTCTACAGGAGGTACAACTTCTAGCTTCTTGCCAAAGGCTGAATTCTCTTATCAAGAGCCGGCAGCCTATGCCGCCGCCGTGTCGCCCACCGAACTCGACTTTGCTTCTGTGCCCGTGGGCAACAGCAAAACGCTGCAAGTGACGGTTACCAATACCGGTGCCAACGCCTTTACTCCCAGCCTGAGTGCTCTGGAGGCTCCTTTCAGCACCACAGCTCAGGCAACCGAACTGGCCAGCGGAGCTAAGCTGGTGATCCCCGTCGTTTACACGCCTGCCGATGCTAGCGAGAGCAACGCTACACTCACTATCGACTGTGGCGAGGCTGGCACCACGATGGTGACCATGACCGGTAAAGGTCTGGTGGTACCCACCGGCTATCAGGAAACATTCGATGGCGTTACCGCCAGCAGCAAGGTGCCCGCAGGCTGGAAGAGCTATGCGGCCAACCAGGCATGGCGTAACGACCACTCGTTCACTTCCGATTTGTCGCAAACCGACGCCTCGCTCAGTGTCTATGACAACGATGGCGTGAAGGGTCTCACCACAACTGCCACCAATTACTTCCTGGTTTCACCCAAGGTGAATGGCGATATCGCTATTGCCGCCCGGTTGGTGAGCGCACAGAGCAGCCCCAATCTGCAGGTGATGGCATTCCCCGTGACCGATGGCAAGATCATGGCTGCAAGCGGACATGAATACACCATCGAATGGATTCCCGCACTCTCTACTGCCGAGGTTTCTTATGGCTTCTTCCACGTGGACGAGCCCACACAGGTGGCTGTGCGCTTTGCCAGCGCAGCAATCGACCTGTTTGCCGCCGACGAGATGATTGCCGAGAAGGATATTGCCATGGTTTCGGCCAGCGCAACCACTCCGGTGGCTGCCGAGGGCAATACCGCTCACATCACCATCAACGCAGTGGTGAAGAACGCTGGTCTGGCTCCCGTTGAGGCTGCCGACTATCAGTTCACTGTGAATCGCGTGGGTAGCGACGATGTGATTGCCACTCTCGACGGTGTGAATATCGCCGCTGGTGAGCAAGCCGAGGCTACGCTCGAATTTGACTATGTGATGGCCGACATCCAGCCGTCGCAGTATGTGACCTTTGCTGTCACCGAGACGCTGAAGAACACGAAGGCCAACACTAACCAGGTGAATGTGACCGCCGCTGTGCCCAAACCCACCTTGCTCATGGAAAATGGAACCACTACCTATAGCAAGCAAGACATGGGCGTGTTCCGCGGCTCTCGCGACCTGAAGGTGACCATTGGCAACAAGAATGGTACTGCCGACCTCACTTACTCGATCGCTCCCGTTGAGGGCGTGACCGTGGATGTGGCCGAGGGCAATGTTGCCATGGGCGAAGTGAGCAACGTGATCACGTTCACCGTGACCGCACCCGTGGTGCTCGACGGTGTGATTGCCAACATCACCACCAATGGTGCACCCCTGACCGTTGAGGCTCACGCCGCTGGTCTGGCCGAGACCACCTTCCTGGAGGACTTCGAGGACGACCTGGACAATGGCTGGATTGTTGATAACGGTGTGACTTTCCCGGCTCGTCCCGGTGCAACCGACTTCAACCAGAAAGCGGCTTACGTCTATGCAGTCAATGCAGTGGCCGATCCCGCCAATATTGTGACTCCCGCCATCCTCTTCAACGAGCAGACGGGTCTGGACTTCCACTTCACCACCTATCGCCAGCTCTATGCCGGTTCAGTAGAGGCTTATTACTCGACCGACCGTGTCGAGTGGACCAGCCTGGGTGATGTGGCCACCACTTCCAGCCAGTATGTGAACCACTCGTTCACACTGCCCGAGGCCGGAACTTATTACTTCAAGTTTAAGGTGCTGGGCTGCTATGTCGACGACATCTACGGTGGTGAACTGGCTACTGTGGAACACGATGCCTTCTTTGAGAGCTTCACCGGTGCTACCGAAGCTATGGTGAACATGCAAAGCACCTTCACCGGCACGCTGCGCAACTTGGCCGCTGCCGAGGACTTCGACATCGTGCTCATGGTGAACGACGAAGACGTGGCTACTGTGACCAAGAATGTGGATGGCAGTGCCAACTTTGAATTTACCTATATGCCTCACGCTACCGGTGAAATCACTGTCAAGGCCGAGGCTCGCTCAGGCGAATATGTAGTGGCTTCGCAGGTCCTCAATGTCACTGTAGTCGAGGAAAGCTCAGTCAACGGTGTGATTGTGAATAACGGAACCACTGCTTCGGGCAATAATGACGATTGCGTCATCAATGGTTATTATAACAATACCGGTACCCGCCTGCTGTACACTGCCGAGCAACTTGCTGCCGCTGGTGTGAAGACGGGCGACAAGATTACTCAAGTGTCATTCTTGGTTAAGAGCAGTGCTCGTAAGAAAGACGTGGACTTCCACTTGTGGGTTCGCAACACTGCCAACACAACCGTGACGGCTGGTCATCTTTGTGATGACATTGAGGCTGAAGGTTTCAGCAATGTGTATAACAATGAGAATATCCTGAGCATGCTGCCCACCGCAGGTGGAGAATTGCAGCTTACTCTCACCGAACCTATTATTTATAATGGTGAAAGTCTGGAATTCTTGACTGCTGCTTATGGTGGTTGGGAATCTAACTATGTGAATTTCTTCTACAATGCTGTAGATAATCAGATGCTCTTACTAAAGACTGACTCTGGAACATCTTATGCAGATTACTTTGCAAGTTCTAATGCTTCGGCATCAAGCAAGTTGCCGAGCATCAAGCTCTATGTGGAGAACGAGCCTGCTGTGGTGAGCGGTACTGTGACCAATGCAGCCGGTGAGGCTGTTGAGGGCGCCGCACTCACCGTGACCAACGAGGCCGGTGTGACCTACAATGCCACTACCGATGCCGAAGGTGCTTACACGCTGAACGTGATCCAAGCCGGCGAGGGCTACACCCTGACCGTGACGGCTGAGGGCTATGACGATTACACTGAGACACTCGACATCACCGAGAACATGACCAAGAACATCGTGCTGGCAACTCCAGCCGACATGGTGACGCTGGCCGAGGCTCTTGCTGGTGAAGAAGGTGTGGAATACCTCATCAGCGACGAACTCATCGTGGGTACCGTGCAGGCCGATGGCACTGCCATCCTGACCGACAACCAGGGCAACTGGATTGGTACCACCATCAGCGAAGAGATGCGTGAAACCCTGCGCGGCGCTAAGAGCCTGAAGGGCGTGCGCGGTACTGTGAGCAACCTCAGCACCAACCCCGTGATTGCTCTCACCGCAGCTCCGGTTGAAGGCGAAAGCACCGACGATGCAGTTCTGGAAACGCTCGACTTGCACGAATCGGGTCTGATTGACCTGCCCGGCAACTGCTTGGTGAAGATCTCCGGTTTCTATGGCGCCGATGGCATGTTGCGCGCTTACAGCAATCCTGCCGATCCGGGTCAGAAACTCGCTATCGACAATACCTTCATGGGCGAAGGCGCTCTGGATGCATTTGTCGACAAGAGCATCAGTTTCGTGGCTATCGTTCGCCTGAACCAGGCTTGGGAAGCCGAGGAGGAAACTCCTGCTGCCGGTGCTCCTCGCCGCGTGAAGAAGAGCGACCTGAACAGTGCCAGCAATTACACTATCGTGCCGCTGGAGGGTACCGGTTCGACCGATATCACTACCGGCACTGCCGATGTGAAGGTTTATGGCAATGTGGAGAGCGTGGAATATTACAATGCTGCCGGTATGAAGAGCGATAAGCCCTTCGCAGGCATCAACATTGTGGTGACCCGCTACACCGATGGCACGGTTTCTACCGCCAAGGTGGTTAAATAATAGCCAATAACATTTCTTGACCGGGTTTTACGTGCCCGGTCACTCATCATCGAGCCGCAGGGACACTCCTTGCGGCTCGATTGCTGTAAAACAGCTGCGAGCTACCAGCGGCGCGATGCGGCGACCTCGAGCGCGGGCTGGCGGATTGCAAATCCAGCCGAACAAGAAAAAACTGGGACACCCGCAAAAACCTGTGTGTTAAATTTTATTTACAGTCTCAATTAGAGTGAAAATATGTACCTTTGCGTAATAAAAAACGCAGAGGATATGGAGAACGCCTATAAAAAACTGCTGGGCTATATACTGCCCAGTGA
>JAGAYZ010000029.1 GCA_017940245.1 Muribaculaceae bacterium
CATCCACGCCCTCGCTTTTTGGCCTTATTCCCGCTCGCCACCTGAGCTGGGCAGATTGCGCTGCAATCCTTGCAAGCGGGTGCGCTGCACGGCACTGTGGCCAAACAGACGCTTGAATTGCGCCGAGGTCATGTGGCGAATATCGGCATCGGTAAGCGAGAGAAACTCATGGCTGGGCTCAAAGTCGGCAACAGCGGTGGGAACGGCCTGGCTGTTATGCGGACAGCACCGCTGGCATTCGTCACAACCATAAACCCGATTGCCCATCGCCTCACGCACCCATTGCGACAATTCACCACGATACTCTATGGTGAGGCACGACAGGCATCGGCGGGCATCCACAGGTTGATCGTAGGCCAGTGCATGAGCGGGACACGCCTCGATGCATGCACGGCACTCGCCACAAGAGAGCACACATGGCTCATCGGGGCGCAATTCCAGCGTGGTAATCACAGCACCCAGAAAAAAATAGGAGCCCTTACCTGGAAGAATAAGCTGGTTGTTGAGGCCGATAAACCCCAACCCGGCACGTTGTGCCCAGTACCGCTCGCGCAGTGGAGCAGTGTCCACACAACACCGTGTGTCGCAGCCGGTTTCGGCCTGAATGAACTGCGCCAGCCGGTGCATGCGCTCGCGCATCACTTCGTGATAGTCGCGCCCATAGGCATAATAGGCAAATTGTGGAGCCTGCCGGGGCTGTTTTTGGCGGGGATAATAGTTCATTGCCAGCATTATTACCGTGCGGGCGCCCTCAAGCAGGAGTTGCGGATTGTCGCGCACGTCGCAATAGCGCTCGGCCCAAGACATGCAACCATGCCGGCCCTGCACCAGCCACTGGCGGTAACGCTCGCGCGCTATGGCGTCGACAGGTTGCGCCACAGCATAGCCGCAAGCATCAAAACCCAGTTCATGCGCCAGTTGCTTGATTTTCTGCTCCATAGTGCCAGTTCTCCACCGAGAAAAAAATTGTGCTATAGTTGCTCAATGCGCTCCAGTGTGTAGCCCTGCGCCTGGAGCCACTCGATGGCACGAGGCAGCGCGTATTTCATGTTCTGCTCGGCCTTGAGCGAGTCGTGAAACACGATGATGGAGCCATTGCGAGCATAGGTCTTGACGTTGTCCAGCACTTGCTCACCATTGAGCTTGTTGCTATAGTCGCGCGTGACCAGGTCATACATGATAATGGAAAACCGCTCGCGCAACACCTTCGACTGCCCCCATCGAAGCAGTCCGTGCGGCGGCCTGAATAGTGTAGACCCTATCAAATCATGGGCGTGAAACACATTGAGCAGGTAGTTGCGTGTGGTCACAAAACGGCCCTGCAAGTGATTCATGGTGTGGTTGCCCACACTGTGGCCGCGGCGTTTGATTTCCTCAAAAAGTTCGGGGTGACGCTCCACGTTCTCCCCCACACAGAAGAACGTGGCTTTCACTCCGTAGCGGTCCAGCGTGTCCAGCACCCAAGGCGTGACCTCGGGAATGGGGCCATCGTCAAAGGTGATATAAACGGTGCGCCTGCGCTTGTGGATGCGCCACACCGTTTCGGGAAACAGCATGCGATAGAGCAGCGGTGGTCGTTCTACGAGCATTCTCTCTCGGTGATGATGCTTGTTGACACTTATTGCTGCTGCGCTGCCGGTTGCTCTTGCTGCGCGGGCTGCATGTAGCCCATCAGGCGCTCCATGTTCACGCCGCGTGCCTGCACTTTCTTGAGCAGAGCTTCAAAGCCGGCCTCATTCAGTTGGGCATAATCCTCGAGCAGAGCGGGCAGATAACGCTGGTCGGCATATTGGTCATAACGCGTCAGGCGCGCATAGTTGGCCGGAGAGAGCGACTGGTAGAAGCGCACATAATCGGCATAGCGCAACGTTTCCTGTTCGAGCAACTTCAGCGCGATGTCGGTGGCCTTCTTGTCGCCGGTGAGGCGACCCAGGTTGGCGTAAGCCTGAGCAATGCGCTCGCCCACCTGAATGGCATAGGGTGCGTTGTCGGCCGGCAATTTCTTCATGAGCAGGTCGAGCACCTTGCGGGCTTTCTGGAAACGCTCGTTGGCATAGCTCTTGGCATCTTTGCCCATGAATGTATCACTGCCGTTGTCGATGGCCGTCCGAGCCATCATGCCCTCATAGGTGAGGTCGCTGGCCAGATTCAGCATCGCCGTGCGAGTGGTGGTGACCATGCGGCGCACGGTCTCATCCAGATACAGTTCACCCGGCTTGGCAAGGTCTATGCCGCCCCAGCGGAACTTGTTCATTACCACGTCATACATCTTGTCGGTCGAGCAAGCCACATCGCCTTCGGGCGAGAGGCCCTTGAGCGGTGTCACCTGGTAGGCCATACCGGTGTTGCGCAGATAGGGCGTGAGACCCAGGTAATAACTCTCGGGCACGGTCATGGCGAAGTAGCACGGACGCTGCCAGCCCTGCACAATGCTGGAATTGATGATATCCAAGCTCATCAGTTGGCTCGAAGTGAGTCCCGACCCGACGTTCTGCAGATTCATGTTAATGCTTTCCTCAATCATGTCGCGCCGGTCGGCCGGCACCACACCGGCCTGGATGGCCTTGTCGGCATCAACGGGGATGAACACCAGCGGATACTTGAATTCCGACATTCCATAGCGATTATTCTTGTGGTCGGCTCCATAAACCTGTTCGATGGCCTTGGATGCGGGAATACCCACCGTCGTATCGGGATCAATGAAGTAGTTGAACTGGCGGTTGTCGTAGGCATAAGTAAACTTGCCGGCCTGCATGGGTAACGGCTTGCTTTCGTAGGCGGCACGCTGCATCTGCGCGATGTACCAGTCGGTAGACAAGTAGCTGAGGTTCACCACACGCACGTCGGTGCGATAGTCCTCCACTTCCTGGCAGTACCACAGCGGGAAGGTGTCATTGTCACCATTGGTAAAGATGATGCCGTTCTCATCGACACTCGACAGGTAGTTCATGCCAAAGTCGCGGGCCGCATAGCGGCCACTGCGATCGTGGTCGTCCCAGGTTTGGCTCACCATCTGCAAGGGCACAGCCACTCCGATAAGCGCGGCCACTCCGGCAACTGCCAGGCCCTTGCTGGTGGCTCCCAGTTCCTCGCGCTTGCCACCCTTGTCTTTCTTGGCCATGAAATGGCAGGCCATGCGCCACAGGCCGGCCACACCCAGACCAATCCAGATGGCGTAGGCATAGAACGAGCCTGCATAAGCATAGTCACGCTCGCGAGGCTGACTGGGAGTCTGGTTCAGGTACATCACGATGGCAATACCGGTCATGAAGAACAAGAAGAACACCACCCAGAACTGCTCAATGCCACGCTTGCCGCGATAGGCTTGCCAGAGTAGTCCCACGATACCCAGCAGCAACGGCAACAGATAGAACACGTTGTGGCCCTTGTTGCCTTTGCCGAAGTCATCGGGCAGCAGACTCTGGTCGCCCAGACGCGGGTTGTCGATGAACGAAATGCCCGAAATCCAGTTACCCTGGGTGATTTCACCCATGCCCTGGATGTCGTTTTGACGACCGGCAAAGTTCCACATGAAGTAGCGCCAGTACATATAGTTGAGCTGGTAGTCGATGAACCAGCGCAGGTTTTCCATCACGGTGGGCTTGAGTTTAGGCTCATAGCCGATGGGATTCCCGTCGCGGTCGATGGCGGTGAGGGCGTCCACTTGAGTGCCCTCCATGCCCAGCCACTCCTGATATTGCGAGGCATGAGCCTCACTATAGATACGCGGGAAAATCATGTTCTGCTGCGGACTGTACTCATAGTCCTGCTTCTTTCCCACGGCCACATAGCGGTCGGGGTCACCGGGATTTTGCTTCACCTCTTGCGCATAGAGCGTGCGTCCCTCGTGCACCACAGGTTTCATGGTGCCGTTGCCGGTATCCTGGTACACCACGCCACTGAACAGCGTGCGGCCATAGAGCAGCGGAGTTTCGCCATACTGCTCGCGGCTCAGGTACTTTGCCAGCGCAAAGGTGTTGTTGGGCGAGTTCTCGTCGAGTGGCGTGTTGGCACTACTGCGGATGAGAATCAGCGCGTAGGAGGCAAAACCGATGAAGATGACCAGAATCGAGAGCGAAATGTTGCTCAAGATGCGCACGGGCACCTTGGGACAGAACTTGAACAGATACACACACAGTGCCACCACGAGCAACAAGGGCAGGAGCCAGCCGTCGCCCAGCAGCAACATGCCCGAGAGCACCACTGCCAGCAGGAACGACACTTTCATGCGACCCTCGCTGCGGGCGGTGTAAAGCTCCCAAATGTTCCACGCCAGCACGGCAATGAGCACGATAGCATAGATGAGCACGCCGCTGTTGAACGACATGCCCAGCGTGTTCACCGCAAAGAGGTCGAAATACTGGCCCATCTCCACGAAGCCCGGTTCCAGACCGTAGAGAATCGCCACAATGATGGCAAACGAGATGGCCAGCGTGATGAGCGAACCCTTAGCGGTCGCGTTCTCAAACTTGCGGTAATAGAACACCAGAGCAATGGCCGGAATGCACAACAGGTTGAGCAAGTGCACGCCCAGCGACAGGCCGAAGATATAGGCAATCAGAATGATCCAGCGGTCGCTACGCGGGTCGTCGGCCTGGTCTTCCCACTTGAGGATGAGCCAGAACACCAGTGCGGTGCAGAACGACGAGAACGCATAGACCTCGGCCTCCACAGCCGAGTACCAGAAGGTGTCGCTCCACGTGTAGGCCAGCGCACCACACAGGCCGCTGCCCATGATCACGAGATATTGAGCCAGTGTCATGGAGTCTTCCTCACCATCGGTAACCAGCAATTTCTTCACCAGGTGAGTGATGGTCCAGAACAGCAGCAAAATGGTGGCTGCACTGAAGATGGCCGACATGGCGTTTACACACTTCGACACCAGGGTGATGTCACCGCCGGCAAACAGCGTGGCAAATCGTGCCGCCAAAATAAAGATGGGGTTGCCGGGCGGGTGGCCAATTTCGCTCTTGAAGCCTTGTGCGATAAACTCGGGACAATCCCAGAAACTGGCCGTAGGCTCGATGGTGAGCAGATAGGTCACCGCCGCCACCAAAAAGGTGAGCCATCCCAGCGCATTGTTGATTAACCGATATTTCTTCATATTGAATTAGAATGTAAAATTTCTTTGATAAAAATAACTTGCAAATTTAGCAATTTATTGTGAATGGGCAGCAAGGAATAACGATAATTGAACAATTAATAATGTTTTTTTCGATAACAAAACGCAAGGCGCCGATGCACCTCGTGCACCTGCGCCCTGCATGTTATGTAGCCGGGAATTATCCCAGAATGATGTTAATCAGAGCATTGACGTCGCTCACGTCCACCTTTTCGTCGCCCGTCACATCGGCTTTGGCTTTAATGTCCTCGTCGGTTTCCGAGCCCAAGATGATGTTGATGGCGATGTTCACATCGCTCACATCCACCTTGCCATCATTGTTCAAGTCGCCCACCACGGGTTCGGGATCGTCGCCAGTGTCGATACCCTCAATGTTCTGGAACTGCATCCAGCCGTCGGTCTGGCGGTAAAGCTCCAGCGACTGCTGCGGTACATAGAGCGTGGCGTTCTGATAGATGGCGTCATTAAAATATGACTCCAGAACGGGGGGAGTAGTAGCCAGACATTGCACCTTGGTGATGGAGGTCACACTGCTGAACGCACTGCGGATTTGTTCCATGCTCTTGGGCAGATACAACTCGGTGATGGCCACCTCGCGCGCAGCCTGCGTACAAATCTTGGTCACACCCTCGGGAATGGTGAGCACCTTGTTCTCGATGGCGGCGGGCACACCCACCAGTGCGGTGGGGCCGCCGGCAGCCTGGGGCTCAGTATAGTTATCATCCTCGGGAAGCTCGGTGGCACCGCCTGTGGCATAGAGTACGCCGTCAATGCTGGTGAAGTAGGGGTTGTCTTCAGATACGTTGTAGGCAGCGCAGTTGGTGGCACCGGTGGCCGGGTTGCCATTGATGCACTCTACCGTGGAGGGAATGTCCATCGAGGTGAAGCCGGTGGCACGGAAGTAGGCGTTCATTTCCAGCACCTTCAAGCCTTCGGGCAAGTAGGGGGTGGTAATGGAGTTGTCGCGGGTAAAAGCTGCACCGCAGATGCGCTCGAGTTGTCCGTCATTACTGGTGATGGTCTTCAGGTTGGTGCACTGGCTGAAGCACTGGCGACCCACCCATTTCACATTCTTCAGGTCGATGCTGGAGAAGGGGTTGTCTTGCAGAGCGCACGTGTCGAGCTTGACCATGGTACTGGGCAGGTTCACGGTGGTGAGACCACAACTGCTGAAGCACATCATGCCCAGCTCTTCCATGCCTTCGGGCAGGGTAATGCTCGTCAAGTTAGAGCAGTAGAAGAACACGTGGCGACCCAGTTTTTTCATTCCCTGGGGCAAGTTGACACTGGTCAAATTCTTGCAGCTGCTGAAGCAAGAGTTGCCAATTTCGCAGTTGGGATTGGGAACAGTGATGCCGGTAATGGCACTTTCGTTGAAAGCTCCCATGCCCAGACGAGTGATACCGCTGTGCAAGGTAACTCGGCGCAACGTGGGGTTACCCATGAAAGCGCAGTCACCAATCTCGGTGATTTGCTCGGGCACCACATAGGTGGTGATATAGGTGGTGCTGCCATCCTCATTAAAGGTCTTGGGCTTGGCACCGGGGCAAGCGATGATTTTAGTTTTCTCTTTGTTGGTGAGCACACTCATGGAACGGCCTTCTTGATCGGACGAGAGGTTGGCAAACCAGGGGTTGTCGGCCACGACTGTAATACCGCTCATCCTGTTGTGGTCGAAAGCATAGTCGCCAATCAGTTGAATGGTTGCAGCCAACTTGAGTGAACCCATCTCGGTGTTGTAGAAGGCACTGTTGTCAATGTAGAGCATGCCTGCGGGCAATTCAATGATACCCTGGTTATTGAGCCTGCAGTTCACAAAAGCACCAGCACCGATACCCTTCACATAGTAGGTCTCGCCATTATAGGTCACTTGGGCAGGGATTTCGTTTCGGCCTATGGCCGTACCGGTATCATTTTTTCCCAAGCCATAGCCTGTGTCTTGGTACTCATCGTCATCGGGCGTGCCGTATGGCTCACGCTTGGCGGCAATTTGCACCCACTTTTGTGTAGCATCAACGATTTCATACTTAAATTTGCCCACGGTAAACGATGGTAGCGTTTCGTCTTGGGCATACAGGGACGTCACCAATAGCAACAGCCCAAGCAATGTAAAGAATCTTTTCATAAATTTTGGTTATATTGTGCCACCATTCTCGCGTGGCACCTGTTAATGGATAATAAGGCTGAGAATGAAAAGCCTCTTTCTTTAATTTTTCGCGCCAAAGTTAAGGCAAATAATTAACAACAGCAACTAAAATTACAATTATTATTACATTTCAATGATTTTTTGGGCGGCTTGATATAATTAATCTACAATATATGTTTTCCCCAAAAAAACAACCTGAAATAAAGGTTTGCTTTCCCTATTGAGCAAATTGCAGTTTTAGGGCGTGAAACTGAACAAATAAACACGAGTGGAGGTGTGCCATCATTCAGGACTTGAAATTTGACACCCCCCCTTTTCTATACCATGCGTTCGGTTTCGGCTCAGTTCACTTTCAAAATGATGTTGATGATGCTGTTCACGTCTTCGACATCCACTTTGCCATCGCCGGTCACGTCACTTGCATCCTGCAACCCGGAACTTGTAGCCACCTTTAGAATCACATTGATGACTGCGTTCACGTCTTCGACATCCACCCTGCCGTCGCCGTTCACATCGCCCGTGATGACGGCAGGATGCTCGGCCCGATAGGTGAACGAGATGATGGGACAATAATCGCTGTAGGTGCTCACGTTGTTCTCGTTCAAGTACGTCATGCGCATGCGGGCATAATAAGTCTCGCCATCTTCCAGCAGTTTGCCGCCCAGTTTCATTTCACGGGCTATGGTAGCGCAATGGTCACCCTCCGAGATGGTCTGCAGGAACCGCGTTCGCCCCCACGAAGTGGCACTGGCCGAGACTTCGACAGTATAGCTCACGGCCTCACTTTGCAGTTGCACAGTGATGTATTCGTCGCCATAGAGCACGCCACCATCGGTGGGGCGCACAAAAGCTGGCGTGGCAAATTGCGTCGTAAACGATGTCACGGGTGAAACGAGCGTCATGCCTTCGTATTCAAGGGTCACGGTGGCATAGTAGCGGGAACCCGGGGCAAGCGAGCCTTCTTCAAGAGTCAGCTGGCCGGTGGCCGACTGGCCGGTGAAAACCACATTGCTCATTTCCTCGTCGGTGGCAATGGTGAGCGTGGCCGCCGTCGAGCCGGTTTCGGCAGGAATGTTCCATTGCACGCTGAATGGCAGTTCCAGCAATTTGCTGCCGTTGGCAGGCTCGGTGATGAGCAACAGCGAGGGTGTGAATGTGCGCGACTCGCTGATGCCATTGGTGTGCTGCGGCCCACTGGCCATCACACGCCAGTAATGCTTCACGCCGCTTTCCAGGGCGATGTCGCGGGTCGACAGCGACGTCTCGCTGGTGGTGACACGGGCCAGCACCTGGTCGAACGAGGCCTGCGTGGCCACTTCCACGACATAAGACGTAGCTCCCTCCACGGCATCCCACTGCATATTGAACGGCGCAAACAGTTCGGCGCCATCGGCAGGATAAGTGAGAACCGGAGCCGGTAACGGATCGTATTCCTCGCCCAGAATTACAGGGTCATATTCATTGCCCATGCGGTCGAGCACACACACGGCATAGTGGTAGCCGCTCTGGTAACGCTCTGGCAAAGTGTATTGCGTGCCGTAGCAGAATCCCAGCAGATACTCGCCGTCGCGCGCAAAATCGCTGTGCGACATGGTCTCGGGAAAAGCGTATATGGTGTAGCGCACATCGTCATATCCCGTCCAGGAGAGCGTGCCGTCGGTGAGTGCCAAGTCTTTCACCAGGCCCGGATTGTGAGGTTGCTTCCACGGCATGGCGGGCGGCAGAGCCGGACGAGTGTAGGCGGTGCGCAGCAGGAATTGCCCCAGACACTCGGGCGCTCCCATGCGATAAAGGTATTTGCACGAGTAGAAGATGGAGCCCATGGCACCGTCTTCGTTGGTAGTGCGCATGAGTTCGACCTGGTTGGCATATTCGTCATAGATGAAGTCGCTCAAATAAGTCATGCCGGGTTCCGGATTTTCGCTACCCTTGCTCTTGCTGTTGAGTTCGGAGATGGAATGTGACACAAACATGTGTCGGCCAAATTTCTTAGCCACCTTGTTCCACCAGGGCACAATGAGACCATAGTCGGCTCCGGCACGGCCTATGTGCCAGTAGACCTGCGGCGACATGTAGTCGATGCTCTGGTCGGCATACCACGCCAGCGGATCGCTGTAGATGTCGTTATACTGCCAGTCGCTGCCGGGGCAGGGATCTACGCCGTATTTCGCGGCTACCGACGCGGCCGACGCGGCAACTCCGGCCGGCGAAATGCCAAAGCGCACCTCGGGGCGCGTCTGCTGAATCATGTCGTAGACGGCACGCACCATGCGGTTCACGTTGTCGCGGCGCCAGTCGCCCAAGCTCAATGTCGTACCCGAATCAAGCCATTCCTGATAGTCGTCGGCACTGCTGTTGCTGGGTATGCCGCTGGGATAGAAATAGTCGTCGTAGAGCACGCCGTCCACGTCATACTTCTGGATGATTTCCTTGCACACGTTCACGATGCGGTCTATGGTGCGCTGCTGACCCGGATCCAGGATTCGCACGTCGCCGGCGTGAATCAGCCATCCATCGTTTTTCAATTCCTGGTCTTGCGCGGTGTTCCAGTCGGTGCTGGTGGTGAAACGATAAGGATTCACCCAAGCGTGGCACTCCATGCCGCGCTTGTGGCACTGCTCGACAACGAATGCCAGCGGATCGTAGGTGGGAGCCTTGCCGCGCGTGCCGGTCAAGTAGCTTGACCAGGGTTCGTAGCTCGATTCATACATGGCGTCGCACATCGAGCGCACCTGGAAATTGACGGCGTTGAAATTGTGGTTTTTCAACGAGTCGAGCATGCGCATGAGTTGCTCTTGCTGCCGCTGGGCGGTGTAGGCATCGGCTCCGGTGGTCTGTGGCCAGTCCAGAGCCCATACTGTGGCCACCCAGGCCGAACGAAACTCGCGTTTGGGAACACCAAACTGCGCGGCCTGCATCATCAGTGCAGTCGCCAGAGCCATAATGGCCATCGTCTTGCGTAATGAATTTCGGTTCATAGGTTATAATTTTATGGTTATATACTAAAGATTTGTTGTTAACGCTTAAAAAGCCTAAACACCACAAAGGTATATCAAAATCCCATACCACCCATCCATCAGCATATTAAAAAAACTAAAAAATAATGCCTAGCCTGCGCGACACGCTCCATAAATTGCTATTTTTGTGAGTGATGAGCAAGCTCAAGACCATATCATTTTATCACACCGTGAGAATGGCGTTGGTGCTATTTCTCAGCGTTGCATGGATGCCGGCGGCTGCCGCTATCCGCATTATGGAAGATGTGGACGGCGATGGGCGTGTAGATGTGGAAGATGTGAATCTCGTCATCAACACCATAATGGAAGTGGCGGCAAGCAACCACCAGCAAGCTCTGAGCGATGTGAATGGCGACGGGCGCACCGATGTGGAAGATGTGAACCTCGTCATCAATGCGATTCTTTTCCACGCTGTGCATGAGGTGCGCACAGGATACGACTATGTGTGGAACGAACATGCGCTCCCCGAAATTCACATCGATGTTACCGAAGATGAATGGAACCAACTACTGGACTACTACGATGCCGACCGCCTTACTAAAGAATATATAAAGGTGGGTGTGCGATATGTGGTGGGTGACGAAGTGACCACATTCACTGAGGCCGGACTGCGCATGCGCGGCAACGGGTCGCGCCGCAGGCCAGAAGGGGTAACCGGCGAACACCATCGCAGTGGCTACACCGTGTGGCATCCCACGGGCTTCGGCTTGAACTTCAGGAAGTATCACAAGGATAGCGAACACACCCTGCAAGGAGTGCGTAAACTGCACCTGCGCTACTTTTATCACGATCCCAGCTATGTGCGCGAGCCGTTTTGCTATCGTCTGCTGAGTGACTATGGCGTGTGGCTGGCTCCGCGCGACACCTATTGCCGCCTGTGGATTCATGTGCTGGGCGACACTTGGCCTGCCTACTATGGCGTTTATGCCATGCTGGAGCCCATCGACGATGAGTATCTCAAAATGCGCAAGGATGCCTTCGGGTCGGCCGACGGCTACTTGTGGAAATGCGGACAAGGCATTGCGCGGCTCACCGCGAGCCACGATGCGCTGTTCGGAGTGGATAATGACGAAAATGCCTATGTGCTGAAAACTCGCATTGGCGAACTGGAACAGGCCAAGACGCAATTCAAAGATTTCGTGAGCCACCTCAACACGCTCGGCGATGAGGAGTTTGCGCAGTGGATTCCCACCGTGTGTGATGTGCCCTTGCTGCTGCGCACCTATGCCGTGGTGGTGGCCGTGGGCAACTGGGACGATTACTGGAACAACTCCAACAATTATTATCTCTACTTCAACACCACCAGTGCCGACCACTACCAGTTCTTCTTCATCCCCTACGACCTGGACAACACGCTAGGCTCTTCACGAGCAGTGCAAGCCATTACCGACACTGGCCGGCAAGACCCCATGCACTGGGGCATGGACGAGCGTAATCCGCTCATAGCCCGCGTGCTCAAAATCGCCCACTATCGCCGGCTCTACGTCCAGTATCTCAAGGAACTTGTCGATGCTGAACGGGGATTGATGCACTACGATGCCAGCGTGCGCCGCATTCGTGCCTGGCACGAAATGATTGCGCCACACGTGCCCAGCGTGGTCGATAAAGACAATGTACTGGCCGACTTACCCTCAAAACTGGGCAACATGCCGCTTTACCGCCTGCTTGAAGACACACCGCAGTGGAACTACTTCCGTGTGCGTGCCGCCGTGATCGACTCCATCCCGCTGCCTCTCGTCAGTGAGGGGCCGTGAGCCACTGCCGCCGCTCGGCAGGCGTCATCTTCTCGATAGCGTAACGTAGTGTGGTGCGCGACATCTCATGCAGGTGCCGCTCCAGGAACTGACGCAGCAGTTCCATGCCGACACGCTTTCCCATTTCACGCAACATCCACCCCACAGCCTTGTGCATCAGGTCGTGAGGGTGACTCAGGTGTCGCTCGGCATAGCGCAAGCAGTAGGACGGGTCGCCTTGCTGGGTGGTTTTCCACGTGCACACCACGCTCATGCGCTGCCGCCACAGGTTGCCGCTGTCGGCCAGCGAGTCGAGCACGCGCAGTTTGTAGGCAGTGTTCATGTCGACCGTGCCATCAGGCAGCGCTGTGGGCAAGAGTAACCATCCTCCCAGAATCTTTGGAGCCGACAGGTCGACAAGATCCCAGTTATTGGCACACTCAGCATGCTCCAAGTACATCATCAAGATTTCATCGCGCCGCTTGATGGCATCAGGATCGAGAACCAAGCGACTGCGCGACAACCGCTCGAAGGCATCGACCATGATGAGTAATCCGCACAATCGCACTTCATGCCATTCACTGCCAAGCAACGTGACCACCTCATCGAGAGGCAGGTCACGGGCATCACGCGCCACAGCGCGCGTCTGTGGCACACGCAGACCCAAAAACTGGTCCCCGTCGGCATATTCGCCGGGACCAGTCTTGAAAAAATTCATCAGCACTTCGCGCTGCGCATCATTGCGCATCGCTTCCATGCGAGCTATCACTTCAAGAGCTTCCATTTTACATTTTCTTCTCAATTCGGTCTATGCATCGAAAGATTTGGAATACTGCAAAATTAGCGATTATTTGCGAAATCACAGACAATTAAAGTCTGAGAGATCGGAAAATTTTTCAATAATTTTCTGGTATCAAAAATACCTTGCTCATATTCATAAATTAGGAAAGGATATGCTTGCTGCAAGTTTTTAAGGGTAACCTGCAAAAAAAGAATTTGCGCTTTTATTTTATCTTGAGCACGCATTTTAAAAAAGTCAAGGACGGTGTTGCCCGTCCTTGAGAAAGTAAATGCTGTTTTTATCCCACTTGCACACCGGGTTTTACCGGGCCGGTGGGGCCTATCACCACGAGGCGGCCATCGGCGTCCTCGGCACTGAGAATCATGCCCTGGCTCTCAATGCCCTTGAGGGTCTTGGGCGGGAAGTTGGCAATGAAGCACACTTGCTTACCCACCAGTTCTTCGGGCTGATACCACTTGGCGATGCCACTCACGATGGTGCGGCCCTTGAGTCCGTCATCGATGGTGAACTTGAGCAGTTTGTCGGCTTTTTTCACTTTTTCGCACTCTAGCACCGTTCCCACGCGGATGTCGAGTTTGGCAAAGTCGTCGAAGGTACAGGGCTCGGCCACGGCCTTGGGCTGGAAATTCTTGATGATGTTTTCTTGCTTGATGCGCTCCAGGCGTGCCATCTGTGCCTCGACCACGCTGTCGTCGATTTTCTCGAAGAGCAACACCGGTTTTTCCACCTTGTTGCCGGCAGCGAGGATGTCGATGTCGCCAAGTTTGTCCCAACGCACGTCGGGCATGCCCAACATGCCACGCAACTTGGCGGCGCTGAACGGGAGGAACGGCTCGAAGGCGATGGCCAGATTGGCGGCAATCTGCAGGGCGATGTTCATGATGGTTTCCACACGGGTCATGTCGGTCTTGGCCAGTTTCCACGGTTCGGTGTCGGCCAGATACTTGTTGCCGATGCGGGCCAGGTTCATCGCGTCTTTCAGTGCCTCGCGGAAGTGGAACGTCTCGATGTTCTCACTCAGGGTAGCTTTCACGTCCTTGAACTCATTGATGGTCTGGTGGTCGTAGTCGGTAAGTTCATGAGCCGTGGGGATAACGCCGTCGAAATATTTGTGTGTGAGCACGATGGCACGGTTCACAAAGTTACCCAGGATGGCCACCAACTCGTTGTTGTTGCGGGCCTGGAAATCGCGCCAGGTGAAGTCGTTGTCTTTGGTCTCGGGTGCGTTGGCGGTGAGCACATAGCGCAGCACGTCTTCCTTGCCGGGGAACTCCTCCAGATATTCATGCAGCCACACAGCCCAGTTGCGGCTGGTGGAAATTTTGTCGCCTTCCAGGTTCAGGAACTCGTTGGCGGGCACGTTCTCGGGCAACTGGTAACTGCCCTCGGCCATGAGCATGGCAGGGAAAATGAGGCAGTGGAACACGATGTTGTCCTTGCCAATGAAGTGGATGATGCGCGTGTCGGGGTCTTTCCAGTATTTCTCCCAAGAGTCGGGCAACAAGTCCTTAGTGTTGCTGATGTAGCCGATAGGAGCATCAAACCACACATAGAGCACCTTGCCTTCGGCTCCCTCGATGGGCACAGGGATGCCCCAGTTCAGGTCGCGGGTCACGGCACGGGGCTGCAAGCCGCCGTCGAGCCACGACTTGCACTGGCCATAGACGTTGCTCTTCCACTCTTTGTGACCTTCCAAAATCCACTGGCGCAAGCGCGGTTCCCACTTGTCGAGGGGCATGTACCAGTGCTTGGTCTCGCGCAGCACGGGAGTGTTGCCGGTGATGGTGCTGTGGGGGTTGATGAGGTCGGTGGCGTTCAGGTCGCGTCCGCATGCCTCACACTGGTCGCCATAGGCACGCTCGTTGCCACAATGGGGGCAGGTGCCCATGATGTAGCGGTCGGCCAGCCACTGGTCGGCCTCCTCATCATAAAATTGCATGCTGGTTTTCTCTATGAACTCGCCCTTGTCGTATAGTTTCTTGAAAAAGTCGCTGGCGGTGACACGGTGGGTGGCACTGGTGGTGCGGCCATAGATATCGAACGAGATGCCCAGCCCCTGCATTGAGTCTTTGATGATATTGTGATAGCGATCCACGATGTCTTGCGGGGTGACACCTTCTTTCTGAGCCTTGATGGTGATGGGCACGCCGTGCTCGTCACTGCCGCCTATCATGATCACGTCTTCGCCCTTGAGGCGCAGGTAACGGGTGTAGATGTCGGCCGGCACATACACTCCGGCCAGGTGACCGATGTGCACCGGCCCGTTGGCATAGGGCAAGGCGGTGGTCACCAATGTGCGTTTGTAATTCTTCTTTTCCATTATATCTATTGTTTGAATTAATACTTTGTAAATTATTTGCTCAGCTTGAGGATGCGACGGTACTCACCGGGCTTGGAGAACATCTCGTGGGCTCGGTCGAGCGTCTCGTCGTTGCGGGCATCATATTCCACTTCACCGGCCTGATAATAATAACGAGTCATGAACTCGCGTGCCAGTATCTTGTTGATTTCGCCGCGATTAGTGTCCAGGTCACGGTTCAAGTCGTGCTTGAGCAACGTTTCCAGCCTGTCGAAAGCGGCTTGAGTTGAGTCGTTCATGTAACCTTCGGTCTTGGCCACCTTGCGCAAGTTTTCAAGCCCCACTTCACACACCTTGTCATAGTGAAACTTGTCGGGGTCAATGAAGCGTTTGAACTCATTGAAGATGGTATCGGTCACCTCGAAGGTGGCTGGCGATGCGATGGAGGGATGCTCCGATGCATATTTCGTGACGAAGTCAAAAGCCCAATTGTCACGCACGATGTTATACACCAGGCGGTTGATGTCGGGATACTCCACCTTGATATCGGGTGTGATGCCACCACCTTCACGCACTTCACGGCCGTGGGCTGTGTGGAACACACGCGCCAGACTGTCGGGGATGCGCTGGAAGGTGCCGTCGGCATTGCGCTGCGAGTAGTCTATTTCCTGGATGAGTCGCCCGCTGGGGATGTAATACTTGGCAATGGTCACTTTCAAGGCACCATCAAATGGCATGGGGCGCACACTCTGCACCAGTCCTTTCCCAAATGAGCGACTGCCCAGCACCACAGCGCGGTCAAGGTCCTGCAAGGCTCCGGCCGTGATTTCGGCTGCCGAGGCGCTACCGCCATCGACCAGCACAGCCAGCGGAATCTTGGTGTCGATGGGTTCGGCGGTGGTCTTATAGGTCTTCTCGCTCTGCTTGTCGCGGCCGCGGGTGGTGAGCACAGTGGTACCCTTGGGCACAAACAGCCCCACAATCTGCACGGCACTTTCCATCAAGCCGCCGCCATTGCCACGCACGTCGAGCACAAGGCTCTTCACCGCCGGATTCTTCTTCAATTCCAGCACAGCGTCTTTCACCTGCTGGAACGAGTGCTCGTTGAAGGTGGTCAGGCTGATGTAGCCCATGTCGCCACGGGTGACGCCATAATAGGGTACCGGTGAAATCTTGATGGTCTCCCGGGTGATGTTGAACGTCTTGACGCTGTCGTCGCCACAGTAGGGACGCACCACGGTGAGCCGCAGCTGCGTGTTGGCCAGTCCCTTGAGGCGGGCACTCACCTTGTCGCTGCTCCAGCCGGTCACCGAGTCGCCGTCGATCATAACGATGCGGTCGCCACTGCGCACACCGGCTTTGGCCGCCGGACTGTCTTTATACGGCCCCGTGATGTATACACCCGGGCGGTCGCCCTTGCGCTCCTGGATGTAACTGCCCATGCCGCCATATTCGCCGGTGCTGATCACCTGGAAGTCGTCGCGCGACTTGGCCGGGATATATTCCGTGTAAGGGTCGATTTCATCGAGCATGGCGTTGATGGCTGTTTCTATCGATGATTGTGCATCGATAGTATCCACGTAATACGTGTTCAGCTCTTTATACAGCGAGTTGAAGATGTCCAGGTTGCGCACGATTGTGGCTTCGCTGTTGTCTTTGGTTTCGCCCAGTGCGCTAGGAACAACCATCGCTGCAAGAAGGATGAATGTAGCGCACGTCAGGATTAATTTCTTCATAAACTTACCTCTAGAAAAGGGATGATGATGTTATTTCTTCACAAATTTGCTTATGGCTTTGAGCACCAGCGGTTCCATGACCGCATAGCCTGCCACGGTGGGATGCACGCCGTCGTCCGAATAGGCACTATTCAAGGCCTTGCCAGTGGAAACCATAGCCGAGTAATAGTCCACAAACGGGATTTTGTGCTTGGCGGCATAGGCACTCAACTCGGCGTTGAGGCGCTCCACCTTGCCGGTCACGTCGGTCACCGAGGGGTTCCAGGGAAATTGCGACGTCGGCAGCACCGAGGTCATAATCACCTTGATTTTGCTGGCCTGGGCCAGTTCCACCATAGAGATAATGTGACCCAGTGTGGCTTGCTGGCTATAGGCACCCGTGTTCTCGGCGATGTCGTTGGTTCCGGCGTTGATGACCACCACCTTGGGATGCAAGTCGACCACGTCTTGGCGAAACCGCACCAGCATCTGGCTCGACGTCTGCCCCGAGATGCCACGGCCCACAAATCCGTTGGCGGTGAAAAACTCGGGATGCAGTTCCATCCAGTGCTCGGTGATGCTATTTCCCATAAACACTACTTTCACGCCCCGTGCGGCAACGTGTTCGCGCAACTGGGCATTGGCACTTTCATATCGCCGCAGCCCGGCCCAGTCGGGCTGTGCCATGATACTCATCGACAGCCATGCAGCCATAAATAATAAAAATTGTCTCATTGGTCCATAATTGTTCAAACTGCAAAATTACTATTTAATTATGAATTAAGAATTAAGAATGATGAATTATTTGTTCCGAGCACTTTAGAAGTGTACATTTATTGTCGCACGTCAAAATTTATTGGATAAGAGAGTCCAGAACACAAGCCTCTAATGATATTTATCACCATGAACAAGGTTAAAAAACATTAAAGACATCCTGCATAATGAGCCATCCAATTTCAAACTATATACAAAAAACGGCAAAACAACTACGATTTTCCACCAACCGATTTTAATTATAAATCTTAAATCTCTTCGTAAGAGTTCTAAAAAATTGCAGGTCGCAAAATTAGCATGAAAGTTTGAAAAGCCAAGCCACAATAGATGCGGATTGTGCTGTTTTTTTAAACAATTAACAACTATTCAAGATGCATATAAGAACCTTGCGCGCATATAGTTGCAAATCAGAATTAAATCCATTTAAAAGATTGAGATAGAGCGGGTTGTGGGTATTCTTTTTTAGAACTCTTACGAAAAGTTACAAATTATAAATACATAACCGATTTATGACCAAAATTAAACGATTTGTCACCCTCTGGATGGTACTTTTGCTGGTGAGTGTGACATCAAAAGTGAAAGCTACGTTTTTCATCAATCCAACTGCATGTAATGATGCCTCACCTCGCTGGTATGCTTGGGCATGGGCCGATGATGAAGATGGCGAGTGGTTGACAGGCAACTCCGATGGTTCTTTAATTAGATTTGAAAATGGAGCTAAAACTCATGCCATTGTGGTGCGCATGAATCCATCTACTCCCAATCTACCCACATGGGATGCCGAGTGGAACCGAGTGCAATTAGACGATATACTGGAGCATGACCGCTGCACCTTTGTGCTGACTGGGTTCTTTGGTGGCAACATGACAGGCGCATGGACGCAACCCACCATCGCCGAAAACGGAAAACCTGTTTGGCAACAAACCGACGCCAGCGCATCAAACTACATCGACAATCGCCGTGCCTTAACAGGCCGTCACTGCATGGTGAACAAGCTCATCAATGTGGTAGGTGTGGGCAGCTGGATTGCCGATTTAAATAATCTGGTGGACGAAGACCTGAATAATTACGCCACATTTCCGAAGATTGTGGATGCCACAGTGGGAGTGTCGCCCATTACCAGCGTTCGTGATACCAAAAATCATTATGCCGCCGGAACCACAGCAGGCTTTACGCTTGTGGCAGGGTCTGGAGCCAGCTTGCTAGATTTGGATATAGTAAGTGCCTTTGCCATCACATTCTATCTAGAAGGCCAACTGGTGCAAACCGTACCGGTCCAAACCGGACAGAATGCCGGTGGTGTGGGGTTGTCGTTGATAACCATTCCCGGATCGAGCGATGTGAGTATCGATTTGAGTGCCACTGCACCTGCCGAGTTTGACGAAATCGCGCTTTTCCCGAGCGGTGGCGTGGATTTGAGCGCCATCACCTCTACAAAAATCAAGTATGCATTTGTGGGCGATTATGTCATGAACACCATCACCGAGACATCCATGCAGACCTATGCTGCCGCACACGGGCGGTTACCCTTCAGTCTAGACCAAGGTTCAAAACAGCGCCAGGAAGGTAATTCACTTGTTGTTAACGGCACGGAAACCGGCTATTGGGTAGGTAGCGACCTCATTAATGATGATCTTACCGATGGCGTGGCATGGGGCGTTCTGTCGATTGGTACAGCTCTGGATTGCCGCGTGGGAGCTGCCCCCAACCGCAGTGATCCTGACCAAAGCATGCCCTTCAAAAAAGGCTCCACAGTGGGATTTATGTATGGTAATGGTTCTGTTCTTAAATTACCGGTAGGCAAGAGTGTGGTCATTAAACTCTACAAAGGCGAATGGGTGCAAAAATCCAGCGTTCTGTGGGGAACCTATTATGAATATGAACAGACCGAAGTGCAAAGCGAGACAGTGAACGCCAACGTACTGAGCCTGAGCCTCATCAGTGGAGGACTGCAGCAAGCCACCATAACGGCAAAAGAAGATTTCTCGCATGCCCGCATCACATTCCCCACCGGATTGACCATCGACGTGGGAGGAACGAAGGCTTATTACGCTTTTGTGTGCGACCCTGCCGACGTGGAGCATCAGTGCGACCTCATGCTCAGCGCCAATGCCAATCTGTGCACTAGCAAGGAAGAATACCAACTTACCGCCAATGGCGGAATACCAGTTACTTGGAGCATTTACTCGCAACCTGCCGGAGCTAGTGCCTCGGTCAGTGTCGACGGCTTGCTCACTGGCATGACCGTGGAAGGCGATTACATCGTGGAAGCCACTGCTGCCGATGGCTGTTCCGACATTGTGCGCGTCACCTACGGGCTGATGCAAAGTTCTCCTTGCGACAATCCCATCCAAAACGACATCAATCACCCCGCCTATGTTCTCAGCGACCGTGTGCCTGGCGACGGTGGCTCATTAATCAACATCAACGGATATCTTGATGACAGTGAAAACATACTCAATACTTCGCTCGACGACTATGCCACCTACAGCAATGTGCTTAACGCCACAGTTGTGGAGAATCTACCCATCGTGGGCATCAAGAAAACGACGGGCAACATTAGCGATGGCACTAACGAACGTCGCATCGGATTTGTAGTGGAGAGCAAATCTACGGGGCTGGGGCTGGACGCCATTGACTTGTTCAACATTCGCACCTATAAAAATGGCGTTGAAACCTATAGTCACCTGATTAGCGAAAATAATGCTGTTAAACTCAAGCTCATCGGCAGCAACAAGTTACAGAAGTTGCGCTTTGCCATCACTGTTCCTGCCGACGTTGAATTTGATGAATTTGTACTGTGGAAAAGCGGTGTGCTGGATCTGACAATTGATCGCTTCAACATCTATTATGCATTCGACGAGGTCGTTGATGACGCCGACGGATTGAACACCTGCATCGACCCTCTAGGATGCGACGGCACGCTGCTCTCACCCAATACCGGAGCAACGCTTAACAGTTCCGAAATTCAGTTTGCTGGTGCCATCAATGTCGCCAACGTGATCGATAACCTCAGTTTTCTGGTCGACGATAAAATCGAAACTGGAGTGAGCATTACAAACACCGTGTCACTGGGCAATGGCGTGGTACTGGCTATCGACCTGGGGCGCGTTTATACACCCAGTCAGCAAGTAGGCATAGTGGTAGATCAAAAAACCTATTTAGCCGGTGTGAAAGCCGGTAGTTGGGTGACGATAAAGACCTATCTCGATGGTGTGGAGCAACAAAGCCAAAGCGACTGGAGCGTGCTGGGCGTGAACGCCATTGGCTACGGCGACAAGAGTTTCATCTTCATGAATCCCACCACCGACTATGACGAGGTGCGCATCACCATTGCCAGCATTGCCAACGTGCTGAACGTAGATCAAAAATATTACGGAATTTTCATTCGCGATGACTATGACCGCGATGGTATTCCCGACTGCCACGACGATGATTCGTGCGTGGATGAATACACACTCGACGAAGAAGCGACCGTGCTCCAGAAACCACAAGACTATCCCAACGGAAATCTTGCTCTACATCGCTCGTTCATTCTGGGCGACTGGAACAATATCGTGCTGCCAGTCAGTCTCACCTGGCTGCAACTGCGCAATGCGTTCGGCAATCAAGTGGAACTAGCCAAGCCATCTGAAATTTATAACTTCAACAATCAATTCACCGTGATGGTTTATGACCCCATGCATGAGGGAATGGACGAGGACGTGGCTCTGGAAGCCTGCCAGTATTATCTTATCAAACCACACAAACAGGCCGACATGCTGGCTGGTGAACAATATGCCGCACTAGATGGCAACACCATCAATGGTCCTGTGTACTTCATTCCGGGTGTGACATATATGCGCAGCGTGGGAGAAAAGCCTCTGGAGGTGCAGGACTTGGTGATGCGCGGCACGCAGCAGAACGCGCCAGCTCGCGCTTTAGGCGTCAACGACACCAATGAGAATATGGTTAAAATCCATGGCTCACAGGTCTATCTCGACGGTGAAGTGAATGATAAGGTGCCTGCCGGCAATTATCTATATGCCTCACAAAACAGACTGGATTGTGTGTCGGAAGATTCCGAAATGCTCGGATTCCGCTACTATATTGAAAACCTAACCGACAAACCGTTAATACATGGCCAGGATGTAATCACTGCCGTACAAGAACTGCGCATCGAGAATGACACGCATAAGGGGGTCTTCACCATTGATGGCCGTCCCTTGAAGGCCGATACCAGCGCCTTGCCGGCTGGAGTATATATCGTCAACGGTAAGAAATGTGTTATTGGCAGGCGTTAAGCCGTAAAACATAAGTTTATTTCTATATACTGAGCCTTCCTGCCCGTGATGGGTCGGAAGGCTTTTTTTATGACATGAGATGGGAAAGTGAAAAATCGGCTGCTACTCGCCTGACGCACCACAGCACAATTTCACACAATTGGACGTAATTGGACGTAATTTTCGATGTCGAATCAAATAATTCATCATTCTTAATTCTTAATTCATAATTAATTACTATCTTTGCCAGTTGAATGGAAAAATAACGATTAATCTATGAAGAAAATATCGCTTAATAATAAATGGTGCCAGGCAGCACTGGCCTTCTTGTGCTGCGCATGGATGGGCATTTTCACGGCCCAGGCCTACGATGTGCTGGCCGACGGCATCGCCTATAACATCAATCCCGACAGCAGCTCGCTCACGGTGACCTACACACAACTGCCCGGCAACTACGAAGGGCTCACGAGTGCCATCGTCCCGGCCACAGTGACCATAGGGGAAAAAAACTATCAGGTGACTGCACTGGGCGACTATGCCTTCTATGGTTGTGAGTCGCTGACTACGGTGGTGCTTCCCGAATCTATTTCGAAAATTGGCGACCGGGCACTGGCTCAGTGCGCCGCACTGGACTCGATCAGCGTGGATGAAAACAATTTCATCTTCGACTCGCGAGGCGGCTGCAATGCGGTAATTGAGAGCAACTGGGGTCGGCTCATGGCCGGGTGCCACAAGACGACCATTGCCAATGGCGTGTATGAAATCTGCGCCTATGCTTTTGCCGGCAGCAACAGACTCACAGCCATTGACATTCCCTACTGGGTAGAAAAAATAGGCTACGAGGCCTTCGCCGGAACCGCTCTGGAGACCGTAGAGCTGCCGGCCTACCTGCTAGAACTGGGCTACCGCGCATTTGCACAGTGTCCCAACCTGGCCCAAATCACCGTCGACGAGCGCAACGAGAAATATGACTCGCGCGACAGCTGCAACGCCGTCGTCGAGACATCCACCGGCACACTGGTGGCCGGCTGCAAAGCCACAGCGATACCTTCTACGGTAGAAAAAATTGGTTATGAGGCCTTCAGCGGCTGCGCCGGACTGACAGAACTGGTCATTCCCGACTCGGTGAACACCATCGGGCACTATGCTTTCCGCGACGCTCCCGACCTGCAAGTGGTCGACATTCCCACCACGGCAAACACATTTGGCGACCGCGCCTTCGGCGGCTGCACAGGTCTGAAGAAGGTCTATGCGCGACTGCGCACGCCCGAAACAGGCAGTTACTACGCACTCTCCACTTTCCAGGGGGTCCCTGTTACCACATGCCTGCTGCTGGTAGATGCCGACTTGATTGAGACTTATCGCGTCACCGCGCCGTGGAAAGACTTCCTCATGATCCAAGACATGGACCACGACTATATCATTGGCGACGTCACCGGCGACGGTAAGGTGGATGTGGCCGACGTGAACGCCATCATCAACATCATTCTCAAGAACAAGACGCAAGATGATTATCCCGGCATTGCCGACATTGACGGCAACGGGATAGTGGACGTGAGCGATGTGAACATGGTCATCAACATCATTCTCAAGGCGTAGTGAACCCCACCGACGCTTCCATCATCCTCACCTACCGGTGCCCCATGCACTGCCAGATGTGCAACATCTGGGCCAACCCCACCGTGGCCAGTGAGGAAATCACCCCCCAAGACCTGGAAAAACTGCCACGGCTCAAGTTCATCAACTTGACGGGCGGCGAGCCCTTTGTGCGCGATGACTTGGAAGACATCGTGCGTGTGTGCTACAAGCGCGCTCCGCGCATCGTGATCTCCACATCGGGCTGGCTCGAAGACAGGGTCATTGCGCTGGCGCAGAAGTTTCCGCACATCGGTATCCGAATCAGCATCGAGGGATTGTCGCGCAAAAATGATGAACTGCGCGGCCGCGACGGCGGTTTCGACCGCGGTCTGCGCACATTGCTCACCCTGCAGCAGATGGGCGTGAAAGACATTGGTTTCGGCTGCACCGTTTCCAACCACAACAGTTCCGACATGCTGGCCCTGTACCAACTTGCAAAATCGCTGGGACTGGAATTTGCCACCGCAGCTTTCCACAACTCTTTCTACTTCCACAAGCACGATAACGTCATTACCAATCGCGAACAGGTGGTGAGCGACTTCACCACGCTCATCAACCGGCAGTTGCGCGAGCACCACCCCAAGTCGTGGTTCCGCGCCTACTTCAACATGGGACTGGTGAGATATGTCAACGGAGGCCGTCGCTTGCTGCCCTGCGAGGCAGGAACGATGAATTTCTTCGTCGACCCCTGGGGAGAAGTGTGGCCATGCAACGGACTTGAGGAGAAATACTGGCAGCAATCGATGGGCAACCTGCGCACGGCTACCGACTTCGACACCCTGTGGAACAGCGAGCAGGCACGTCAAGTGCGAGAAAAGGTGCAGTCATGCCCCAAGCAGTGCTGGATGGTGGGCACCGCATCGCCAGTCATGCACAAATACATCACCAAGCCCGCCGCATGGGTCTTGCGCAACAAGTGGCGCTCGCTGCGCGGACTGGATGCCGAGCTCATTTCCTAATCATCATTATTAAAAAATATATTCCACGTCATGAACATGTGCATTGCGGTCACCGGCACTCGTGGCATCCCCGACATTCCCGGAGGTGTGGAAACGCACTGCCAGCAACTCTATCCACGGCTAGTGGCGATGGGTTGCGACGTGACAGTGATGCGCCGCTCATGCTACGTTCCGGCCGACACCTCGCCATCTTTTTACCGGGGTGTCATGCTCCTGGACATCTACGCACCACGACGCAAGAGCCTAGAAGCCATTGTGCACACGTTTCTCGCCGTGATCAAAGCCCGGATGATGAACGCCGACGTAGTGCACATCCACGCTGCCGGACCATCGCTCATCACCCCCGTGGCCCGATTGCTGGGCTTGAAGGTGGTGTGCACCAATCATGGCCCCGACTACGAGCGCGCCAAGTGGGGACGGCTGGCACGGGCCATGATACGCATGGGCGAGTGGTGCCAAGCGCGTTGGGCACACCGCATCATCGCCATCAGCCCGGCCATCGTGGACACATTGCGCACCCGCTATGGCCGCACACAAGGCGTAACGCTCATCCCTAACGGCGTGGACACTCCTGCGCCATGCCACCGCACCGACTTCCTGGAACAGCACGGCATCGTGCCGGGACACTATGTGCTGGCAGTGGCGCGATTGGTGCCCGAAAAACGACTCCACTTGCTCGTGGAGGCTTTCCGGCAGTCACACTTGCCCGATGTGCAACTCGTCATTGCCGGCGATGCCGACCACGACGATGACTATAGCCGGCAACTCAAGCAACAGGCACGGCAAGCCGGAGCCATACTCACAGGCTATGTAACGGGTGAACCGCTGCGCCAGCTATGGGCCGCCGCGCGCCTGTTTGTTCTGCCATCGTCACACGAAGGGCTGCCCATCTCGTTGCTGGAAGCCATGTCGTGGCATCGCGACGTGCTCGTGAGCGACATCGCCGCATGCCGACTGCCGGAACTTAGTGCCGACGATTTTTTTGCCACCGATCAAATGGACGAACTCATTGCGGCATTGCGGCGCAAACTCGCCACAGAGTGTCCCGAAAGGCACTACAACCTGGCGGCCTACGACTGGGACCGCATCGCCAGCGACACCATCGAAGTCTATCAACAGTTACTCAGCCAGCGCAATAAACCATGAACCTACCTGCCGACTGGACACACATCATCGCCGCCGACATGCCGGTAAACAGCGACTGGACTTTCGCGCGGGAATTGAGCCGACAATCGGGGCTGCTCTTTGATGTGGTGAGTGCCGACGGCCGCGCCCACGTGCCACGCTGGCGGCGCATCATCATTTATGTGACCATGGCACTGCGCCTGATATGCCATCACCGGCGCATGATCCATCTCGTATGCTGGCAGCAATTTTTCGGACTGGTATATGCCTCGCTATGCCACTTGTTTTGCGTGCATAAACGCACACATCTCGTGGTAATGGGATTCATCTATCGACCCAAGCAGGGGCTGGTGGGCCGCATCTATCGCTGGTGGGTGAAAAACACGCTCAATAGCGGTTACATCGACCACGCACTGGTCTATAGCCAGCACGAGGTGGAGCACTATGCACGCCTTCTCGGCGTTTCGGCCAGCCTGTTCCGGTTCGTGCCCCTGGGCATCGAAAGCGAGAATGTGGAAGGCTCCAGCGACCAGGGTTACTGGTTCAGCACGGGTAAAAGCAACCGCGACTATGATTTTCTCATCGACGCGCTGGCGGGCACCTCTCACCGATTGGTCATTGCATGCGACACATTGCCTCAACCCGCCGCAGCCAATGTCATGGTGCATCACCACGCCTTCGGCCCCGACATGCTGCAACTCATGAGTGCGGCCCACGGAGTGCTCATCGCTCTCGACGACAAGCACGTGAGTAGTGGCCAGCTGGTCATGCTACAAGCCATGATGCTGAGTAAACCGCTCATTATCACCCGTTCGAGCGCCATCACCGACTATGCCGAAAACGAGGTCAACGCCCTCATCATCGACAAAGTCCCCGCAGACCTGCTGGCAGCCATCGACCGTCTCAACACCGACACAAAACTGTATCGCCGCCTATGCGCTACCGCCAAGCAGCGGTTCAACGAGCGACACACCATCGCTGCCCTCGCCCACTCCGTGGCTCTCCACCTGCCAAACTAATGGCTGAGCAAACCGCCACACAAACCAGTTTGACAAACACCATTCCACTCTACAACCAAATGAATTACCAAGTCAAATAATTCTTAATTCTTAATTCATCATTCTTAATTCATAATTAATTAGTAATTTTGCAGTTTGAATTAATGTGTATATCTCAATGGCAATACCTAACGACATACAGCGCGTAAAGCAACGCTTCGCTATCATAGGCGACTCGCATGCCCTGATTTCGGCCGTGGGACGCGCCATGCGCGTGGCTCCGCACGACCTGTCGGTGCTGGTGGTGGGCGAGAGTGGATCGGGCAAGGAATTCTTCCCTAAAATCATCCACGAGAACAGCCCACGCAAGCACGGCAAATACATCGCCGTGAACTGTGGAGCCATCCCCGAGGGCACCATCGACAGCGAGTTGTTTGGCCACGTAAAAGGCTCTTTTACTGGTGCCACAAGCGACCACAAGGGCTACTTTGAGGAAGCCAACGGCGGCACCATCTTCCTCGACGAAGTGGGCGAAATGCCGCTCAGCACACAGGCGCGCCTGCTGCGCGTGCTTGAGAGTGGCGAATTTATCAAGGTGGGCAGCAGCACGGTGCAGAAGACCAACATCCGCGTGGTGGCCGCCACCAATAAAGACATGGAGCAAGCCGTGAAAGACGGGCGGTTCCGCGAAGACCTCTACTACCGCCTCTCCACTGTGCTCATCAACGTGCCGCCGCTGCGCGAGCGCGGACGCGACATCCTGCTACTCACACGCAAGTTTATGCACGACTTTGCCGACGCCACCCGCTCGCCCGAGGTGGAGCTCACCGAAGACGCCAAGCAGACACTGATGGAATACCACTGGCCGGGCAACGTGCGCCAACTCAAGAGCGTGGTCCAACAAGTGGCGCTGTTTGAGGCCGGCAACACCATCAATCGCGACACGCTTAACCTGTATCTGCCCAATGCCGGCCAGCCTCACCTGCCGGCCACCATCGGTAAAGGGCAATTTGACTACACACAGGAGCGCGAGGTCATATTCATGCTCATCAAGCAGCTACAGCAAGAAATAGATGAAGTAAAAGCAGCCCTGGGTGGCAACGACAACCAGCAGGTGACACGCGTCACCGCCAGCGTGAACGAGCTCAAGCGCGACGTGCGCCAACTCGACTACCACCACAGCGACACAGCCACCATCATGCACGACACCGACCAACAGCATGGTGCACATCAAGAAGCACAAGACCTGGGGCACGTCGACGAGGTGAGCGCTTATGAGGTACATTCCGGAACCACCGGGACTCACATCAAGACCCTCGACGAAACCGAGCGCGAGACCATTATCGAGGCGTTGTACCGCAATGGCGGCCGACGCAAGAAGACGGCCGAGGAACTGAACATCAGTGAGCGCACACTGTACCGCAAAATCAAGCAATACGGACTGGAACGCCGATGAAACGCCTGAACATCATACTCTGCCTGCTGGCTATGCTGGCCATTCAAGCCTGCATACCCAAGTACACGCTCAACGGCGCCTCGATCGACTACAGCGTGTACCGCACCATCTCGTTTGGCGACTTCCCCATCAGGGCCGCCCTAGTCTATCCGCCCCTGCAGCAGACCTTCGAGAACACGATGACGGACATGATAGGCCAGCAGACGCGGCTGCGCGTGATTGACAACGCCAACAGCGACCTGCGCATGGAAGGCGAAATCACCACCTACAACCTGTCGCCGCAAGCCGTGGGCGAGGATGCCTATGCCAGCCAGACGCGACTCACCATAGGCGTGCGCATAAAATACATTAATAATAAGAACCCTAATTTGACGAAAGACCAGACGTTCTCGGCCTATCGAGATTTCTCCAGCAGCGAGATGCTCAGCGACGTGCAAGACGAGCTGTGCAATCAAATATGCAAAGATCTGGCAGACCTCATCTTTAACGCCACACTGGGCGATTGGTAGAAACATGACGACTATCATCAACGACATATCACGCCTAATGGCCGACGAAAGCCTGCCCGTGACGCGACAGTGGTTGCAGCAGGCCATGGAGCAGTATCCCTACTTCAACGTGCCGCTGCTGCTCTACCTCAAGCGCAACCCGCAAGCCCCCGACCGTGACCAACTGCTGGCACGACTGGCTATTGCCAGCCCCGACCGCCGCGTCCTGGCCGAGCAACTGGGAGAGAATGTCGAGGCCTTTGCGCGGTTCTACCCCGAAGAGCCCGTGGCCGAAACGCCCGACACCGACATGACCATCGACCGCTTCCTGGACAACTATGGCAATTCCAGTCCTAAGGAAATTGAAGCACTGGAGCAAGCCATCTTCAACCCCATGCCCGACTATGCCGACGTGCTGGCCGCACAGGAACGCGAGCAGGGAGGTCCCGACCTGAGCCAGGCCACCGGACAGGACGCGCTCATCAACGAATTCATCGCGCAACATCACGACCAGGAACTGCAACCCGAGCAAGACCCGGCACGACAGCATGTAGACGAGGCCGAGAAGCAGGAAATCGCCGACGCACCAGTACAGAATCCCGAGGTCAGCGACGACTCCATGCTCAGTGAAAGCTTGGCCAAAATGTACATCGCCAGAAAAAAATATTCACAGGCTCTTGAAATTATTGAAACCATAAGTTTGAAATTTCCAGAAAAAAGTATTTACTTTGCAGACCAAATTCGCTTCTTGCGAAAATTGGTGTTAATTCAACAGAAAAATAACAATTAACTATAATTTGTATCAATGTACACTGTATTTGCAATTTTGATTCTTATCGCTTCGATACTGCTGGTGGGCGTGGTGCTCATTCAGAAATCGAAAGGTGGAGGTCTGGCCTCAAACATGAGCAGCTACAATGCGCTTGCAGGTGTGAAGCAGACCACCGATTTTGTTGAGAAAGCCACCTGGGCTCTCGCCATTTTCATCTGCGTGCTGAGCATCGCATGCGCCTTCGTGAAGTCGCCCACAATGATTGAGGGTGCTCCCCAGGTGAAGAAGCTCCCCACTCAGACCGAGACTCAGGCTCCCTCGTTCCCCACTGGTGGAGAGGCTCAGCAAGGTGCTCCCGCACAGGAAGCTCCCGCACAGCAATAAACGCTAAAAGGGTAAAATCGTTTCATAATTGGTAGTTTTGCACGCACACACGCAGGCTTTTTTGCTCGTGTGCGTGCTGTTTCGGTATAATCACGCATGAAAAAGATGTCTTTCATTACCCTCATTGTGGCACTGGCAGCATGGCTGGCTTCGTGCAGCAATCACAACCAGAGTGCCACCACACCTGCACCCACCAATGCCCAAGCACATCATGTGGAATTTGTGGCCGACAGCGCCTATGCTATCCTCAAAGCGCAGTGCGACCTGGGGCCACGTGTGCCGGGCACCGCTGCACACGCAGCTTGCGCACAAATGCTGCAGCAACAGCTGGCACGCCACTGCGACACCATGCTCGTGCAGCAAGCACCGGTCACCACATTCGACGGCAAACAACTCACAGCGCAAAACATAGTGGGTATCATCAACCCCGATGCCTCGCAACGCATCCTGCTGCTGGCACACTGGGACTGCCGACCCTGGGCCGACCGCGACCCCGATGAGGCACGCCACAAAGAACCGGTGATGGGAGCCAACGATGCCGCCAGTGGCACCGCCGTGATCCTGGAACTGGCACGCATCATGAGCCAGGAGCGCCCAAATGTGGGCATAGACTTGCTGCTTGTGGATGTGGAAGACTGGGGCGACTATGACAACGAAGACAGCTGGGCTCTGGGCACGCAAGCCTGGGCGCAGAACTACCGCACCGTGATGGGACAAGACTACGCCCCCACCTTCGGCATATTGCTCGACATGGTGGGTGCACGCGGAGCGCGCTTTGCCCCCGAATACTACTCGCTGCAATATGCTCCCAGTGTGGTGAGCCTGGTGTGGGACGCAGCACAAGAGGCGGGCTACGGCCAGTTCTTCGTAAAAGACGGCGGTGGCGGCGTCACCGACGACCACGTGGCCGTGAACCAGGCCGGCATCCCGTGCATTGACATCATTGACATGCGAGGCGATGGTTTCTTCGACGGCTGGCACACCACTCACGACACGCTCGACGCCATCGACCCAGTCACCCTCAAGGCTGTGGGCCAGACCCTTGCACATCTCATCTATAATTACTGATAGGAAAAACACTGGTTAGCAATTATTCTCTTTTAACACAGAATATGAACTGGACTTGCCCTCATTGCGGAAAGACGATGGAAGTGTCGCAGGAGCAACTCGCCGAGACACAAGGCGTGGTTGTGTGCCCGCAGTGCCTGTCGAGCGACACCGTGCCGGGTTATCGCCAACAGAAAAGCAAGCCGGCAACCAGCATGAATACAGCCAAGCCAGCCCCCACCCCGCCCCCTGTTAAGCACGACGATCACACACAAGTCACAAAAAAGCCCGCGCGAAGCACCACCCAACCACCACCCTATCGCAAAAAAATCTCATTCGTGGAAGAGAATCCTAATAGCCGCAGCGCGCAATCAGGCCGCGCCCCCAACAGTCAGCCCAAGAAAAAATCAAAGAAGAAGAAAAAAAGCCGTGGCTTGCTGGCCCCTCACACCCCGTGGGGGTGCTTGTGGCGCACCTTGCTCTATAGTGCCCTGCTGCTGGCCATAGCCACCTTTGTGGGCTATGTGCTCGACACCGTGTAAGGAGAAGCTACCGCTCTAGGGAATATTGCCATTGATTCATGTATTTTTATTACCGAAAATTTTGTTATTTTCGGGGGAATCATTAAATTTGTCGCGTAATTTCAATCATACTATATTGCTGAATATGAGAATATTTTTTAGAATTTTCAACCATTTATATTAACTAAAATTTTAAACGTATGAAGAAGTTTTTACTTTCACTCATCACGCTGGCCGCATGCTCAATGGGCATGATGGCACAAGAGACCCTCACAATTTGTGACGGAACTGCAACAAATGCCTATGTTCCCATCAACAGCTACTGGTGGGATAACGCCAGCACTCAGGCCCAGACCATCTACCCGGCAGCTTTGCTGGAAGCCATGGAGGGAACCCAAATCACTGCCATCAAGTTCTACCTTAACAGTAACGGCTGGAATTGCAACGATGGCAAGTGCAACTTGTCACTGGGCACAACAGAGCAAACCGCTTTTTCCTACACCGTAGGCATCTCTGGCCTTACGACAGTTGCCGCCGATGTCACTGCTCCCGAAGAAGGTCTGACCGAAATTGAATTTGTTTTCGACGAGCCCTTCCAGTACGATGGTGGCAATCTGGTGTTTGAATGTCAAATGACCGAAGCCGGTTCTTATGGTTCCAGCTATTTCTATGGAGAGAGCCAGACAAGCAACACGGCTTTCTCACGCACCACTACATACAACTTCCTGCCCAAGACCACATTCACTTACGAGACCGCAGCCACTGAATACGCTGCAAAGATAACTCCCTCGTCATTGAACTTCGGCAAGTTGAATCCCGGCCAAGAGGCCACGCTCAACGTTACGCTCAAGAACCGCGGCCTGAACGCGTTCACCCCCACCGTCAGCGTTGAGGCTCCTTACAGCACCGACTATGTAGCCGCCGAACTGGCCGCTGGCGAAAGCGTGGAGATTCCTGTTAAGTTTGCCCCCACCGCACTGGGCGACTACGCTGCCACGATGAGCATCGACTGCGGCGGAGCCGGCGTACAGACAGTGGAACTGGCTGGCCGCGCAGTAAACGAGCGCGAAATGACTATTTGCGAAGGCACTGAGACCAACGACTATCTGCCCGTTTATGGCTTCTATTTCGACACTCAGGGTACGCTTTCGCAGATGATTTATCCCGCCGACATGCTCAGCGACCTCGCTGGAGCAAAAATTACAGGCATCAAGTTCTATCCCAACGCTCCCATGACACTCAAGAATGGTGCACTGCAGTTGAGCCTAGCCGAGACCGACGTCACCTACTACGAACGTGAAACCGCCATCTCCACTCCCACCAATCTGGTGACTGAACTCACTCAGGTCGACGAAATGACCGTTCAAGAAGGTGCTCAAGTGCTGGAATTTGAATTTGACCAGCCTTTCACTTACGAAGGCGGCAACCTGGCCGTGCAGACACTCGTGAGCACTAAGGGTAACTATGCTCGTAACTATTTCTATGGAGTCTATCAAGAAGGCGACGCGGCTTACACCGGCTGGTGCCAGTGGAGCAACGGCAACCAGATGGTGAAGTTCTTGCCCAAGATGACCCTGGTTTACTCACAAGACTCTCAAGAACCCGAGACAGTGACCGTGACCGGTACTGTGACCGACTTCGCGACCGGCGAACCCATCGAGGAGGTGAACGTGACACTCACTGTGAACGCTCCCACTTCGGCTCCCGAAGGTGCACCGCGTCGCGCCGAGGGTGAACCTGTCACCTACACGGCCGTTACCGATGCTCAGGGTGCATTCAGCATGGACATCACGCCTGTGGAGGGTGCCACCTACAGCATGACCTACGAGAAGAATGGCTACGTGACCTACACCAACGATGACGTGTTCATCCTCGATCCCCAGCAGGTTACGCTTCAGGCCGATGAGTCTACCGGCATCAGCGACATCAACGCAGCCAGCGCAGTGAGCGTGAAGTATGTCAACGCTATGGGTCAGACCAGCGACCGTCCGTTCCAGGGCGTGAACATCGTCATCACCCGCAATGCCGACGGCACTACCAGCACCAGCAAGGTGGTGAAGTAATGACAACACACGTCCAAGCGTGTTTCACACGGCTTGGCCCAACTTAACAAAAAGGTCCCGATTTGTTCCGGGACCTTTTTTTATTATGGTGGTTATATGATAGGTGCAACATCACTCGTATTTCCTGACTTCGGCAATGCGTCACCCAAAGTCAAATTTGGGTGATTTTGTTGTCGAAAAGTGGCATGATTGACCTATGTCGGTCGGTCAGGAACATGGTCTTGGTGAAGAATCCGCCGTTCTCTGGCATGCGGATGCGCATGG
>JAGAYZ010000030.1 GCA_017940245.1 Muribaculaceae bacterium
CCATTTTCTCCACCTCCAGATCAGGAAATCTCAACGGTTGGGGTATAGGCTGTTCAGCCTTCTCAACGCATCAGGTTATATGCGTCTTTTTATCAAAGATGACGCAATTCTGCAAATAATTATTTAGGACAATATTGATTTTTCGGCCAAAAAGCACTATCTTTGTCCATATTTTTCTCGCTTTATAGTTATGGACAACCGTCATCTCACAAAACGCTCATTCATTGTCATCATGCTGGTCACACTCATCGCCATGACTGTGCTGCACTTTGCGCGCGACCGCAAGCGGTTTTGGGCCGATGAAGGCATGGTGTGGACCACAGAATACCACATCACTTACGAAACCCACAAGCACCTGCGCGACTCCATTCAGGCTGTGCTGGCGGCTGTCGATGCCAGCGCATCTCCCTATAACTCGGCCTCGCTTCTCACTCGCATCAACAACAACGAAACGCAAGACTTCGACTCATTGCTCATGAAGCTTTACAACGCATCCCTGGCTATCAATCGTGCCAGTCAGGGAGCTTTCGACCCCACCGTGATGCCACTGGTAAATGCTTGGGGTTTTGGTTACAAGTCGGGCAAAATGCCTAACAAAATGCAAATCGACAGCCTGCTCCAGTTTGTGGGCATCGGCAAGACTCACATCGTGGGCAACCGGCTCGTCAAGGAAGACGCGCGCATTCAGTTCGACTTTAGCAGCATCGCAAAAGGACTTGCCTGCGACGAGGTGGGCCTGATGCTGCAACGCAATGGGGCTTCGAACTTTCTGGTGGAAATTGGCGGTGAAGTGGTTGCGCACGGGGTCAACCCGCGGGGAGGACAGTGGCACATCTCGGTGGATATGCCCACCGACCAAGACACAACGGTCAGCCACCAGGCGGCACTGGTCATTGCCATTAATAATGAGGCTGTGGCCACCAGCGGCAACTATCGCAAATTCAAGATGATGGACGGCCGCAAAGTGTCGCATATCATCGACCCGCTCACTGGCTATAGCAGCACAAGCTCATTGCTGAGCGTGACCATCATCGCCCCCGATTGCATGACCGCCGATGCATGGGCCACAGCGTGCATGGTAATGGGCTCCGGCAAGGTGCAGCAACTGATGGACTCACGCGCCGACCTGGGCGTGATGACCATCAGCGCCGACGATGCCGGTAATTACATCGTGTGGTCCAACAAGGCATTTGCCAATCACGTTGTAGGGCACAACCCATCTTTCAACCGCGCACAAGAGCTGCAGCCGTGTGAGCTGCAAGCCGGGCATTATTGAGCACCAACTGTATATTGGCGGCCAGGCTATCACCTCCGGTCAGGTCTTTCACCTTGGCCAGCAAGAAGGGCGTGGTCTCCTTGCCGTGAATGCCCAAGCGATTAGCTTCGGCTATGGCTTCATCTATCGCCTTGTTTATCACATCGGCGGGCATTGAATAGGCTTCGGGAATGGGATTGGTCACCAACATGCCTCCTTGCAACCCCATGTCAAGCTTGGCGCGGAATGCGGCCGCCAGTTCCTCGGGCGTGTCGATGCGGTAATCTACCCTGAATCCGCTATGGCGAGTGTAAAACGCAGGCAGTTCCTCGGTGCCATAACCAATCACCGGAACTCCTTTAGTCTCCAGATATTCAAGCGTGAGCCCTAAATCCAAAATCGACTTGGCGCCGGCACATATCACCATCACGGGTGTCTGCGCCAGTTCTTCCAGGTCGGCCGAGATGTCCATCGTCGTTTCGGCACCTCGGTGCACACCTCCTATACCACCGGTAGCAAACACTCTAATTCCGGCCATGGCGGCAATAATCATTGTCGTTGCCACTGTCGTGGCACCATCGGCCTGGCGGGCGATGAGCACTGGCAAGTCGCGACGCGAAGCCTTGGTCACCGCTTGGCCCTTTTTGCCCAGATATTCAATCTCCTCGGGAGTGCAACCGGCTTTCAATTTGCCGCCAATGATGGCTATGGTGGCGGGAACCGCACCATGGTCGCGAATGGTCTGTTCTACACGCAGTGCCGTTTCCACATTCTGCGGATAGGGCATTCCATGAGATATAATGGTGGACTCCAGCGCCACCACCGGCTTGCCCTGTGCAAGTGCTTGCTGCACTTCGGGCGAGATAGACAAGTATTTATTCATATCCAAATTAATTTTTACTATTTCATTCAATCTGAGAAGTGCGCAGATACGCTCCGGGCGACTCCAGCACCGCACGCGCCACTCGCAGGCCGCAGCGCGCCGCTGCATCCATGGGCTCTCCATGCACTTGAGCGTGCACCACCCCGGCTAGAAACGCATCGCCCGCCCCGGTCGTGTTCACCACATCTACAGGCAAGGCTGGCAACAACAGGCTCGACACACCGTCGCTGCAATACACGCCGTCGGCACCCAGCGTAACGAAAACTTGCCGCACACCGGCATTGTGGAACCATGCGACTGCTCGCTCCACACTCTCCTGGCACGAAATCACCAGAGCCTCCTGGCGGTTCAGTTTGAGTGTGTCGAGCATTCCCCGCCCACTTGATGCCAGCGCACGCACGATGCGACCAGCCTTGGCGGTGCTCACCGCATCCACCATGAGCGGAACCTCGCAGTGATCTAGCAAATAGGCCAGTGAAGCCTCGCTCACATTTGTGTCGGCAACAACTGCAGCCGAAGCATTGATGGCTTTCATCCTTGTCTCCAAGAACTGCGGCGTGAGCCGGTCAATGATGTCGGTATCGGCCACGGCCACCACCATGTCGCCATGCTGGTCGTTCACACACAGGTACAGGCCGTTGCGCACATCGGCAAGCCGCTCGCTCAGGCTTAAGTCCATTCCCAGCCGACTGCACTGACCATAACACATATCGCCAAACGCATCGCTGCCAAACAGCGTGACAAAACGCACTTCATGCCCCAGCACCAGCAAGTCGTGAGCAATGTTGCGCGCCACTCCGCCGCAGTCCATCGACACATGGCCAGGGATCGAGTCGCGTTCAATGTAGGTCGCCGTCATCGAGGCCGTCACATCCACATTCACGCCACCTATCACCGCTACTTCATCCTTTTTCATGCAGCAAAATTACGTATATGCGAGCGAAAATGCAAATATTGAGCAAGGTGAATGTAAAAATTAAACTTGTTTGATTTTTGCTGAACCGCCGCCAATATTATCCAACCTTGTTTGCAATTTTCCGTGCAAGAGTAATTTTGACCGAAGGTCAACATGACGTATACGCGAGCGAAAAGCGGGTCAGCCGCAAAATCACACATTGAGTGGCGTCATCGCTTGTTGATGCTATCTCTGTTGGCAGATTAAACGACTGAAGAGCATAGACAGTTGCCGGTTTTAATATCTCAACTTCGTACTGAAGCACCAACCATATTTGATTTCGCCCTAGATCAGTGCCACTCCCATGCAGGATTGTCATGGGAGATGGCCACCCATGCCAGATCACTCTTTCAGCTTCATTACCAATTCCAAGTCGGCCGGCAGCCAGTTGACACTCTCCAAGTCATCTTTGTTGAGCCACTTCGCAGCCTCGTGCTCCTTCAGTTCCAAGTGTCCGCTCTCCACATGGCAGTGGTAGCAGTGCATGGTCAGGTGAAACTGCGGATAATCCCATTCCACCGTCTCCACAAGTCGTTCCACCACGATCCTCGTCTCCAACTCCTCCCATATCTCCCGCTTCAGTGCTTCCTCTGGCGTCTCCCCCACTTCCATCTTCCCGCCAGGAAACTCCCACCAGTCCTTCCACTCGCCATATCCCCGCTGCGTAGCAAAGACACGCCCGTTATCATCATGAATGATAGCCGCAACCACCTCTATCCGCTTCATATCTCTTCCAATCCTAGCGACTTCAAATACTCGTATGTCCCATCGTAGAACTCCGGCAGGCGTGTCGGGTCTTCAGGGAAGCCGTCGGAGCCTAACTTGCCGTTGCCTGTCGGCACACAGATAACAATACCTTGACGAGCCCTCGTCAGTAGCACGCGGTATGCATTGAGCATATATTTCCGGTTCTCCTCATTGTTCTCAGGATTCCACTTGTTTTTACCGTTGAATTTATAGTATGTCCAACGGCCATCCTCGCAGCGCATATCG
>JAGAYZ010000031.1 GCA_017940245.1 Muribaculaceae bacterium
GAAGATGCACTACATGTGGCGGTTTATACTTCAATCACCTTTAATTCTCTATAATTTGAATGATGACACACCCTCAATTCCGAGAGCCAACAGACGGCTGCGCACTCTGCAAGACGAGGCTAGCGCAGCCGTTTGTCGCAACGCCCCAAATTACTCCCGCCCGGCATAAAAAATGCAAAACTTCGTTTTTCATTTTGTTCTGCGCTCACTTATTCGTAATTTTGCACTCTATTATGCACAAGTATATCATTATATATATCATGATGGCTTTGCTGGCCGTGGTGCCGGCTTATGGCCAAAAGAAGAAAAAAAACACGGTGGAGCCTTCAACGGCATGGAGCCTGACGGAACCACTCGGACAGCGTGTGGAATCGACCATCGACACACTGTTTGAAGATTTCCACCGCGCGGCGGTGCCCAGCATGGTGAGTGCGGCATGGGCCACTACGGGCAACTATGGCGCAGCCGGGCAAAACCAGATCTTCTTCGACCGCCCCTTCACCAGCGAGTTTTTCATGGAAGATGCCATAGGCGCATGGCTGCACAGCACCACCAACCACCGCTTCTACAACACACGCATTCCCATGACACTGCTCTCCTACACATTTGGCGGCGACAAATACAGCAACCAGGATCGCACTCGAGCCTTGTTCAGCGGCAACGTGAACCGCCGTCTGCAAGTGGGAGCCGGAATTGACTATATCTACTCCAAAGGCAGTTATGACTACCAGGCCGACAAAAACTTTGCATGGCAGGCGATGGGATCTTACACGGGCGACCGCTACGAGTTGCAGACGTTTTTCCATCACTACAGTTTCACCACGCTGGAAAACGGCGGCATCACCGACGACCGCTACATCACCCACCCGGCCGATGTGCAGGGCGGCGTGACAAAAGTAGACAATAAGAGCATTACCACACGACTCACCGCAGCGCAAAATTCACTCGAAAGCAGCCATTTCTACCTCAACCAGCGCTACAAAGTGGGATTTTACCGCTACCAACGCGACTCGATATCCGACAGTATCGTGAGCCGAACCTATGTGCCCGTGACCAGTTTCATCTGGACACTGGATTTCAAGAACAACTCTCACCGCTTCCTCAACAACAATGCCGCTCAAGATGCCGACTTCTTTTCACACAGATACCTGAACGCCAATGGCACCGACGAGCGCACCAAGGCATGGCGACTGCGCAACACCGTGGGCATCGCCTTGCTGGAGGGTTTCAACAAGTATGCCAAGTTCGGCTTCTCGGTCTATGGCACACACGAGGTGCGCAAGTTCACCCAAGTGCTCGACACCATTTCAGCACTGAATCTGCCCGACGGCACCGATGGCATCGATGTCATGCCTGCAACGGTGCCCGGCACCGTGACGCAGAATCTGGTGTGGGTGGGCGGCCAGCTCACCAAGCAGCGTGGCTCACTGTTGCGCTATAGCGCCACAGCACAGTTTGGCGTCGTGGGTCCCGCAGCGGGCGAAATCGACATCACGGGCGACCTCACCACACGTTTCCGCCTGGGACGCGACTCGGTTAGTGTGCGTGCCTATGGCTATTTTAAGAATCTGGCTGTACCCTATCTGTTGCAGAATTTTGTCTCCAACCACTATGTGTGGCGCAACGACTTCGGCAAGGTGAAACGCTTGCGCATAGGCGGCGAACTCACCATTCCGCACACATGGACACGCATCAACGTGGGCTATGAAACGCTCAAAAACTACGTGTTTATGGACACACTGGCACTGCCATCGCAAAGCACATCGCCCATGCACGTGTTCAGCGCAACACTACACCAGGAACTGCACTGGAAGATACTCAACTGGGAAAACGCCGTCACCTATCAGGTGAGCAGCGACAAGCAAGTGCTGCCACTGCCGCAACTGGCCATCTACAGCAACTTCTACCTCAAGTTTCTCATCGCCCGAGTGCTGCACGTGCAACTGGGTGTAGACGGGAATTACTACACCCGTTACAAAGCTCCCAACTATAACCCGGCCACGATGACGTTCTACAACCAGAACTCCCAGGATTGCGGCAATTTTGCCTTCCTGAACCTGTATGCCAACTTCAAGCTCAAGCGGGCACGGTTCTACATTGCCTACACGCATGCCAACGGTAAGATTTTTGGCGGCAATGACTACTTCGCTATCCCCCACTATCCGCTCAACCCGCGTCGCTTCCAGCTGGGCGTTTCGGTTGATTTTGCCAACTGACACCACGATGATTAAGCGACAACGACATAACAATACCAGCCCCTGGCAAATGATGCTCTACGTGGTGCTGCTGGCAGTGGTGATAGGTTGTATGGTGGCCCTGAGCAAGTGCGACCGCCCTGTGGCTACAGCCACCATTACGCCCAGCGGCGGCGACACCCTGGACATAGCCATCGAGTACTCCCCCATCACCTACTACACCTACGACGACACCCTGGGCGGATTCAACTACGACCTGCTGCGCCTTGTGGCGCAAGTGGCACACCGCCCCATGAAGTTCCACCCCATTGTTTCACTGCACAAAGCTCTTGACGGCCTCAACTCGGGAGCCTACGACCTGATGGTGGCACAATTTCCCACCACCGCCCAGAACAGGGCCAAATACATCTTCACCGATCCCATCTACATCGACCAGCAAGTGCTGGTGCAGCGCAGCGGCACGGGCATACGCTCGCAACTGGAGCTGGGCGGCGACACGGTGCACGTAGTCAAAGGCTCGCCCATGGTAGAACGCATCGCCGGGCTGAGCCGCGAAATAGGCGACACCATCCACGTGGTCACCGATGCCACCTACGGACCCGAACAACTAGTGATGATGGTTGCCGCTGGCGACATCAAGCTGGCTGTGGTCAACAAGAGCATTGCACTGGCGCTGGCGCAGCGACTGCCACAACTCGACATCAGCATCGACATCAGTCTGTCACAATTTCAGGCTTGGACACTGGCAAAAGACAACGCAGCCCTGCGCGACAGCATCAATCGCTGGCTCAAAGCCGTGCCACAGCAGCAACGCCAGACACTGCAACAACGATATTTTGTACCACCCACAGGTACCAAGCACTGAATTGGCACGATTATTGCTTTTTAAACTTTTTATGACACATCATTCACGACTATGCAAATCTTAAATAAAATATTCAACCGAGAAGCACCCACCGCTCAGCACAAGCGGTCGGTCAAGACCGACTTCATCACCTTTCTGGACAGCAACAACTGCAAATATGACCGCGAAGACGACCGCGAAGAAAAACTGGAGCGTTTCTATTTCGATTATCAGGGCGGGCACTATATCGCCATCATCAAAGACAACAACATGGGGGTAGACGTCAACTTCCCCAGCTTCACCGACGCGCCCACCAGCGAGCTGCAACTCGTTAGAGCCATGTGCAACCGCTCTAACGCCAACAGTTCCATCCTCAAATACACCTACACCTTCGATGAAACTAAAGACCTGGTGCGCGTGCATCTGGCTTTTTTCTGCACGGCTGTTTATGCCGAAGAAATGACGCAGTTGCTCAACGCTTGCTTCTATTTCCAGCGTGCTTTCTGCGAAGAATATGAAGACGCCAAGAAGAATCAGGATCAATACACATCGACCGACATCGAGCGCACCTTCGCCCGTAATGCCCGCGAACGTTACCTCATCGCCCAGCAAGAACTCAAGCACGACTCCCAACGACTGGCGACACAACTGCGCACCTCCAGCCACCAGCCACTCCAGTTGGGTGAATTTCTTGCTACAGCTCTCGACCTTGAACACTGCCAGTGCCGTTTAATGACCATTACACGCGGCACCCATGTGGAAACCATCGACAGCGACATCAAGCAGTACAGTTTGGCACACTTGCTCATCGATGACCGGCAAAACGACGCAGAACCCTTCGTCCACCAGCTGGCCACAGCCACCGTCACACTCACCATGATGGACGAGCAGAAACCCGACGAACTCTCCGACATGCTGCTCACCATCACAGCACAGCCGGCACACGCCGACGCCACCTCCATCTACTTCCACATTACCGCAACGCTCACCGATGCCAATGTCGACCGCGCAAGCGCCCTCAACAGCCGACACGCGCCACAGGCAATCAGCACACTGGCGGCCTACGACTTGGCTTCGCCCGAAAAGAAGATGCAGGAATTCAACTACATGTGGCAAGATGCTCAAATCAAGATGAGAGATGGAGAAGAACTCTCCGACGAACAGCAACTCATCCTCGATGTCACCGATGCCAATATTGGTTATTGCCTCTATTGGGGCAAAAACTACATGCTCCAGGAGAGATTTGTTGAGGCACTGCGGTTCTTCCTGAATGCTTACCGGGCCATGAACGCCATGTTCTTCAAAATTAACGATGAACTCAAAAGCACCTTCAGCGAGCTGTGCTACAACATAGGCTTCTGCTATGCCGAACTCCAGCAGTACCAACAAGCATTCTACTACCTGCAAATGCTCGAAAACAACGGCAACGTGCGCCATAATAGCGAACTCATCAACTGTTTGGCCAACAACCGCGACGTGCGTGTGTTCAAAATCATAGACGACATCTACGATGCCATTCAGGAACACTTCCAAAAAGATGAAGACATCCCCGAGGAGCTTCAATCCTTCGTTAACTTCTTGCGGCGCCGGCGCGCCTACGCCCTCATAGAATTTGACGAGCTCGACAATGCCGAAAAAGCATTCAACGAGATGCTCGACGAGCCAGAAAACAGCGACTACGCACTGGGTGAACTCGCCTACATCAAACGCCTGCGACAATCCAAGACACAAGCCGACGGCAGCACAACCAGCACACAAGCCGATAGTGATGCCGACCATAAAAAAGCCGATGAAACCCAATAAATTTGCACACCAGCAAAAAAAGCACTAATTTTGCACCACAAAACAGCACTGGTCTGCCAGCGCGTCACTGGACCCGTAGTTCAATGGATAGAATAAAGGATTCCGGTTCCTTCGATTGGGGTTCGACTCCCCACGGGTTCACCGACAAAAACGACAACCACTTGACAATCACTTGGTTGTCGTTTTTCTTTCGTCAAAATTCCCCACATTTTCCTCCACTTATTTTAACGATATAGCCATTTTATGGGGTGAATTTCGCCGTTTAGTCACAGCAAGCGTAACTGAAGGTGCGCCAAAGACGAACTTTGTTTGCCACTCTCAGCAGACTAGCATGGTCATAACGTTCTCTAAGAGGCATTTTTTCGCTTTGTTATTTTTATCTCTTCTCCCTTTATTGTTTTCTAAGTTTTTTTCACGGGTAATCTAAAGAGCCAGACGCAAACCGAGGGTGTCGGCTGCAATCAGTGGAGAGCCGTTCTGGCGGTATGACACGCGGCAGTTCTGGGCATAGAAGAACCAACAGCCACCACGCACCACGCAGTAGTAGCCCGACGATGGGCCAGTGGGATTGGTCTGCGGCTCGCTGCTGTAGCCACCCCACAAGTCTTGGCACCATTCACTCACATTCCCGCTCATGTCATATAATCCAAGCTCGTTCGGAGCCTTTGTCGCAACAGGTTGTGTATCGCCACTTTGCGACGGCACATTGTTGCAGTACCACGCTACTTCTTCTATATTGTTGCTCCCTGCGTATTTGTAGCCTCGGCTCTTGTTGCCACCTCGCGCGGCAAATTCCCACTCGGCTTCGGTGGGCAGACGGAACTGCTCTCCAGTGAGCTGGTTCAGCTTGGTGATGAACTCCTGGCAATCGTCCCAACTCACGCATTCCACCGGGCGTTGCGGGTTATCGTTGAAGATGCTAGGATTCTCACCCATCACCGCCACCCATAGGGCCTGTGTCACCTCAGTCTCGCCAATGCTGTAATTCGACAATGTCACTTGATGAGCAGGTTTCTCGGTGTCGTATGCCTCTTTGCCCTGCTCCGCCGTCGCGCCCATGGTAAACGTGCCGCCCTCTACTGGCACCATCGTAAAACTCACACCATTGACTGTATAAGTTTTACTGGAAAATTCCTGCGAGCCTAGTATAATATTAATGAGCCTATTTACGTCACTTACATCAATCTTGTCATCACCAGTGAGATCATAATTTGAATAATCTTTCGGCTCAGGGTTTGGGACAATACCGAGAATTACATTAATGATTGCATTTACATCTTCAACATCGGTGATGCCATCACCGGTGGCATCTCCTGCGATATCGCCTAAGTTGTCCCGATAGGATGTTTCGGCATTGGCTGAGATTACAATACCAACTGTAATAGTAGCACATAGAAGTAGTTTGCATAAAAGTTTCATCATCAAGTAGTTTAGAATCAATAAATAGTCATGCAAAGATACTGAAGAACAATAACACACACAACTTTTTGAGCATTTTTTTCAAAAACACGTGACGCATCCATAACCCGATTGACTCTACGGTCTGGCCGTGGAACAATGTGAGGCGAATGAACGTTTCACATTTTCTTACAGTTTCAATCAGGCTTGTGTGACACTGGAATTTGCAAGTGACGGTTTTTTGAACTTTTGAAACTTGAGTGACAAACACTAATAATGACCAGCATATATCGTGCTCCCCCGAGACAGTTCAAGGATGAGTTCTTCTGATTTTGCTGCAAGCGCCTTGTCGCCACCAGGCAGAATAGTCACTACGCCCACATTGGGGATAAAAGAGTCGACAGTGAATACCACATTATCGGTCACATAGGTCAAGCAGCTAGGATGATGGCCTGGAGTGGCAACCGTCCTTATTTTTAGGGTGTCGCTGAGGGGTATTGTCTCATTATCGCCAACGACGATAATGCGTTCAGGGAAATGGAATGTAAAAGGGGTTTCGTGGTAGCGTGACAAATTCTGACGGTCGCTCAGCAGTGCATCACGCCCTGCAGCATTGGTATAAACCATCGCTTCTGGAAACATTCGGCACACGTCATTCAGTCCATAGATGTGGTCAAAGTGCCCATGCGTGAGCAGAATGCCGCACAACTTCTTGTGTTTCAATGCCTCCAATAATGGTGGCACATCGCCACAATCCACCACCCATGCTTGGTCATGCGCCACCTCTATCACATAGGTGCATGATGAAAACTTGGTGTTGATAATCCTATGAATCAACATTCTATTTACAGATAAAGAAACCGATGGGCAGACAGAAGATGTATATCGTTAGTCGCACTCACGTTAATTAAAATGATTCTTATTACGCTACTGTTGCTCATAGCTTAGACTGGATGACTTCCTTCACGGTTTTGAAATCCTGCATTTGCGCGATTTCTTCGGGCTCAAATTCTACATGAAACTCGTCTTCCAAGTCGCTAATTAAAACCAGATGATGTAGAGAGTCCCACGCTTCGCAGTTGCTCTGGCTACATGCTTCACCAATGGTGGTGTCGTCAAAAACGGCACGCATAACTTTCAGTATTCTTTCTTCCATGTCTATTTGATGGTTACGTCGTAAAAATCTTTTTTTATGGTTCTCTTCTCACCCAGTGCGAGAATATACTGCTTTGTGTCGTCTTTCTTACCGATGAGGGTGAACCCCATTCGGTCGTAGAAATCGGCCACTAGAGCATTCTTGGGTGTTTTAATGTAGGTGGCTTTAATGGTCGTGATACCATTATCGGCAAGTCGGTTTAAAATAGTATCAACGAACGCCGCCTCAATGCCTTTGCCCAGAATGCGGCAACTGAGCAGTAATGTGTCGATTTCCATCGTCTTGTCACCGCAAGGACGCAAAATGATTTCGCCTGTGATGCCGCTGTCGCCGAAGCGGTCACTCACACTCAAGCAATACACGAGGCATCGCTCGGCAACCAGTTGCCTAATGTCGCTCTCGCTATAGCGATGGGTGGTGAGATTGAACTGGTTCGTTTTCTGCGTCATTTGTGCGGCGCGCGGCAAGTTGAACTCGTCAAGGGGCATTATCGTCAACTTCATGCCGAGCGAGCTCAGGTAGTCGTCGATGTTGGTGAATGTCGACTGAGCGGCTGCCCGCTGGGCGTTCTGTTTGTATTGTTCAGTCTTGTTGAGGTCTTCACCGGTCACGGTATAGATACTAAAGTAGTGCTCCACCAGATGGTCATAAAAACTCATCAATTCGTAAGGACGTTTAGGAAACTCCGGCACCTCTACCATGGGCATTGTCTGACGGATGAGTTCACGTTCTGCAGGATTGTCATCAACGAAAACCATGCTATCAAGGCCGATGTTGAGTTCCGTGGCCAATTCCTGAATGTTGGTGGCCTTATCGCGCCAGTTGATGCGCCATGCGGCAAAGTGCTCTTTCTTAAGTACCATGAAAGGGTTCCGATTCCAGGCCTCAAGCACATCGGCCTCATTGTTCTTGCTGCACACGGTGAGAATCACACCGCTTTTGCTAAGTGTTAATAGTGCTTGTTGCCAGTAGAGAAATGCCTTGCCGGGGTAGTCGTCTCCAATCAGGATGCCGGTCACCCCTTCTTCGACCAGCACACCACCCCACAGCGTGTTATCGAGATCGAGCACAAGGCATTTCTTGCGTTCCAGGTCCAGTTCACGTTCCTTTCTGCGCCACCAGATTCCAAATTCTCCCGCCAACTTGGGATTGAGAACCATTTGTGAAATGAAATAGAACTTCCAGTTGATGAGTTGTCCTTTGTCAAACCGGCTGGTGAAATCATGGAAATCCACCACCTTCACGTTGGGTTTGCCGCTAGCCCAGTCGGTAACCCGGTGGTTGAACTCATCAATGGCCTGCAAGAGTTTGCGGTCATTTTGCACGATGAGCGTGTTGGCGGTGGACACCAGCGTAAAGACAATCAGTGGGCGCTCATCGGGAATCTGCCGGCCAACCAACTGCAGTTTTTCAAAATATGTTTCCACCTCATCGGCCACCTGTGTTGCGACACCCGGTGGCACCATGTAAAACCATACTAACCTTTCAGCCTCGCGGTCAAAACAACTAATGTCGCCATAGCCTGAGAAAGCGGCATCACATCCTGCCCACAATGGCTCAACAGTCTGGTTTCGAAAGATGAAATATTTCATGACTCTAACAATTCAATTAGTCCCACGTGTTTATGATACATAAAGCACACCCCGCGCCCATCAAGTGCACAGGCAGGCTGAGTCTTGCTTACGCACACAAACTTCTTTTGTCGCAGTTCAAGAACAGCAGCATCAATATTATCTACAGCATAACAAATGTGGTAGGGTGTCACCCCCTGCGATGACAAGATGCGATTGATGGGGCTACTCTCATCAAGCGGTGCCAACAATTCAAGTTGCAGTGAACCGGGTTTATCAAGAAAACATATTTTAACGTCTCGCAACGGGTCAATGACGACGTCACCGGCCGTATATCCCTGTTCTACATAAAAAGTGCGTGTGATGGCAATGTCATGGCATGCAATGCCCACATGATGAAATCTCAGCTCATTTTCCATCTTTATTCCCTTCCCCATCTCGGTTATATTCAATTACAGTTGATAGCTTACAGTTGTTGAATTCCGTTAAAACCGTTCCCCAACTAAGTCCGGCACCGAATCCGCACATCACCACGTTTTTGTGGCCATTTAGCTTACCTTGCAACTCACTCACGATTGTTAATGGGACAGAGGTAGAACTGGTGTTACCATATTTCTGAATGCAGTAGGGGACACGATTGGCAGGGAATTTCAATTTCTTGACGAAAAAATCGGTCATAAATTTATTACTCTGGTGGAAAACCAGATAATCAATGTCATCAAGGGTCTTATCGGTTGCCTTAAGAACTTCAGTCACCCCATGCGGCACCTTGCTGATGGCAAAATTAAACACAGCCATGCCGTCCATGTAAACTTCCAGGTCATTGCGAACGTTGCTTTCCTCTTGCTCACGCTCCTCAAGTGATTCGGCCGTGATGGGATTGCGCATGCCTCCATGAATTTTCACTGCATCCTCTCCACTACCGTCAGTGTTAAGGATAAACGTAGAAGCGCCGAAGTCACCCTTTTCGACCAGCGTAGCTGTAGCGGCATCGCCATAGAGCGGCCAGTCGACCTTGTCTCGCCTATTAACGATTTTAGAAAATGTTTCTCCGTCAAGCAGCAGCACTCGGTTCACCCCCTCCATCGAGGCATAAGCCATGGCCGTACTCAAAGCGAAGACATAACCAGAACAGCCCAATGTGAGATCGATGCATGCAGTGGATTGAGCCAAGCCAAGCCGGTGTTGCAAGATGCACGAGGTGGCCGGAATGCGGTAATCGCTCGTTTGACTCATAAAAAGCAACACATCGATGCTATCGGGGTCGATATGGTTATCATCGAGCAATTTGCGAGCGGCTTGATAAGCCAAGTCGCTCGCCGTCACATCGTCGTCGGCGATGCGTCGTTCAGCGATTCCGATACTTTTGATGGTCTTCTCAATCTCCTCTTCCGGAATGAGATAACCGAGGTCTTTGTTGTTTACTATTTTCTTCGGCACACAGGCACTCATGGCACTGATACCGACTCCATGAAACGAAATTCTGGCCATTGTCAGTGAATTATTGAAAAACCTCCATCAATCATTATAGAGGCACCGGTGATAAAAGACGAAGCATCCGAGAGCAAAAAAGCAACGGTGTGAGCAACTTCCTCGGGTTCTCCATAACGCCCCAATAAGTAATGAATGGCTATGTCCTTTTCATAATCTTCGGCCGTAACAGGACCATTTGGTTCAGTCATTGGGGTGTGAATCATTCCGGGACAAACAGCATTACATCGTATTTTGCGGGGAGCAAGATCCACAGCGCACGACTTGGCAAATGAATTTATTGCCGCTTTCGACATGTCATATACCGATTGTCCGACGAGATGAGTGGAAACCCCGCCGGTTGATGAAGTAAAAACAATTGAAGAGTTCTTGTTCAGTTTTTTCTTTTTGGTCAGGCCTCTGGTGAGTTTTACGTGTGAAGTAAGATTGACATTCAATGTATTAGCTATCGCCTCATCTTTAATAAACTTAATTGGAATCTGGCCTTTTAAGCATTCCGGCGTTGCTAAAAAAGCCGTCAAGCTCGGGAATGACGGTAACCAATTTATCGATACCCTCATCGCACGACAGATCAGCAATTATCTTCACATGAGACTGACCAAATGAAGTGTCGAGCTGTTCAAATACGGCGGATAATCGCTCTTCATTTCGTCCATTAATAATGACAGTTGCACCAAGCTTTGAACATTCAATGGCTGTCGCTTTTCCAATGCCCGAAGAGGCTCCGGTGATTAGAATCGTTTTCCCTTCTAGTGAAAATGGGTTATACATAGGTCATCAGATGGTTGAAATTTCTGGAATAATTAATTTATCGGTCTCAAATAACGCTGCTCCCCACGAAAGTCCGGTGCCAAATCCACACACTAGCGATCGTTGATGCCCCGTTCTGTAAACATGAGCAGCCTTTGTATCAGCGACCATTGTGAGCGGAATGCTCACACTTGCGGTATTTCCATATTCCTGCAAGCTTGATGGCACTTTCTCGATTGGAAACTTCATTCGCTTGGCTATGGCATCAACTATCATCTTGTTGGCTTGATGCAACACAAGGTTATCAATTTCATCCAGGTTTACCCCAAAATTTGTGCATAACCGTTTCATGGCTTTTGGAACCTTTGTGATCGCGAATGAAAATACGTCCATCGCGTCCATGCCTTCTGTAGTTTGGCTTGTGCCGTTACGTCGGTCCAGGTCGGCCTGTAGTGTTTGTACGGTGTAAGGATTTCGATAGCCACCATGCTGTCGAGCAAGAGCCATACCGGCATCACTTTGTGTGCCGATGTTGAAATACATAGCCGGCGCACCCTCGCAAAATTCAAGAGCGGTGGCTGTGGCTCCGTCACCAAACAGCGGGCGTTCCTCACGATTATTGGCACCTTGGTCCTTCGACACGGTATCTCCATCGAGCAGTAATGCCCGCTTGATGCCTCCATTGGCCATCATAGCTGTGACGCTGCTCAACGTAGTCACCCATCCGGGACAACCATGATAATAGTCCAGGCACATAGTGCTGTCGGGCAAACCGAGGCGCTCGTGCACGACGAACGAAGTGGGGTGATTGAGGTAGTCGGGATTCTGAGTGACCAATGCTAATAAATCGATACTATCTTTCTCCCATTTCAGTTCGTTTAAAATTTGTTCGGCAGCTTGATAACATAAATCACTCACAGTGACATCGGCTGGGGCCACATGACGCCGTTCAATACCTATTGCATCAATTATATGTTGTGCTTCTCCCTGAGCATAAAACGGAAGATCGGCATTCTCTTCGACACATGAAGGCACGCATGCCGAGATGCCACGCAGGGCGACGTTTTTAACACACAGATAGGCCATAATTTATGGGCTCTATAAATTATTAAAGTGGTAAGATAGAATCCTCCTTAAACTTTCTCGTTTACGATGTTGAATATATCCTGTATAGTTTTTGATTTGCGGATATCATCACCCTTGAGAGCTACGTCATATTCCTCATCAACCATCGCGATGATTGATAGTGCAATAAGTGAGCACCATTCATCAAGTGCCTTAAACTCGGTTTCGGGAGTGAATTCGCTTGCGTCGGTGTCTTCGAACTGTTCTGCGAAATTCGCAATAAATTGTTTCAAGTCCATAATACTAATAATTTAATATTTAAACCGTTTTGCTGGATTGCCTATATACAGACCGTCATCTTTTGGCTTACTGAGCAGCACGCTGCCGGGACTCAAGCGCACGCCTTTGCCTATTTTCACCCGCTGTATGATGGTGGAACTGACACCCAGCAGGTTCAATTCGCCTATGGTAACATCGCCAGAAATACGCACGTTTGGCATAATGACGTTGTAATTGCCCAGTCGTGCATCGTGACCAATAACGACACTGCCGTTAAGCACATTGAAGTTGCCGATAACTGTATCGCATGAAGCAAAGCAGTCTCTTTGAATTAAGTTACCACAACCAATAGTAAATGTATCTTTGTCGGCCAATGTGAAAGACGGGTCTATGACATTGGGAAATGAAACCTGCTCATTAGTAATTTTTTCGGCAATCATTTTAATGACACTTGGCGAACCCATGGCTATTGTCACGTCAAGCGGCGTGGGCCATGAGTTGAGTTGGTTTATACCTCCCAGCACATTGCCGTAATGAGAAACGGCCGTACCGGCTGGCTTCCCATCGTCAAAAAAACCAATGAGTTTCCACCGAGGCGTTTCGGCTGCTCTATTGATGCGGTCAATCAGGCAGGCCACTTCCTTCCCGAAGCCTCCAGATCCGTATATGGCAATATTTTTCATTACATATCTTTATAATGGATATAATTATTGATTCTTTTCAATTTAGGCCACCTTAGCAGGATGGGAGCCGCCAGTTTTTTAACCCACGACACGTCAGACTTGATAAAAATGCCCCAAGTGGCTTTTTTAATGTCCTTCATGCTTCGTTCCAGTTGCTGAATGCTGTTGTCATCGCCCACGACCGATGGCCTGTTGTAGATATACGTGGTGTAGATGTGCCAGATAAAATCACCCAGATATTGCGGATGCTTGTCTTTGATGTCGTGATTGTAAAGATATTGTAGGGATTCTAGCATTCTGGGCAGGCGGCGTTCCAAATGGGAATGGCAAGCCGACTGCTCACGCAACACATAACGGTAGGTTACTTGATCCAAAAGAATAAACTGCTTGATGCTTAACGCGACACGAAGACTGAAATCCAGATCTTCGTATTCGGTAATACGATGCTTGATTCTATCGGTAACGTCACGACGCATCAGTTTGTTCCATGCATAAAGCGGCACATATCCCTTTAGCACTCCGCCCACCAGATAGTCGCTATCATGTGACTCACACCTTGGATTCTCAATAGGCTGAAACGCGTTATTCGTTGTTTGGTTTCTACCCACTACACATTCGCACTCAGGGTGCGCTTCAAGTATCCTCTGCATCACTTCCAGACACTGCGGGTGAACCACGTCGTCGGCATCGGCAAAGTAGGTAAAATCGCCCACAGCTTTCTCTATCCCGTAGTTACGGGCTGCCGGAAGCCCTTGATTGGGTGTGTGATAGACTTTCACGCGACTATCCCTTGTGGCGTAGTCATCGCAAATATCACCACTGCGATCGGTTGAACCATCATCTACTAGGATTATTTCTAGATTTCCGTACGTTTGGTTTACAAGAGAGTCAATCAAATCCTCTAATGCATGAGGATATCTACTCTCTATGTTCCACACGGGAACGACTACAGAAATCAAATCGGTTAGCTTGGTCATATCTTGTTTTTTGCTACACATCTTATATTATTGGTTACAACAAAGTGAGTAATATTACCCGTTTTGCGTAGCATATCATTTTATAGTGGTACAAAATTAGAAATATATAAAAAAATATACAAGTTTTTCTATCATTTTTTGTTCACACCACGCCAATGTTATGTTTTTGTTTTGCATGATACTTGCACAATATTTGGATAATATTGGCGGCAGTTCAGCAAAAATTAAATGTTGTTTATTTTTGCATTCACCTTGCACAATATTTGGCATTTCGCTCACTTATTCGTCATGTTGACCTGCGGTCGAAATTACTCTCGCTCGGAAATGCTCAAATAAATTTGGCATTTCGCTCACTTATTCTGCATGTTGACCTTCGGTCGAAATTACTCTCGCTCGGAAATGCTCAAATAAATTTGGCATTTCACTCACTTATTCGTAATTTTGCAGCCGAATTTGGCAATCGGACGGAAACCAGCCGCCCGGTTTAAGGGAATCCGGTGCAAATCCGGAACTGTTCCTGCAGCTGTAATCCTCGCTCAAGGATTGGCTTAACAAGATGTCACTGACCTCGTCTAGCAGGTTGGGAAGGCAAAGTCAATTGAGGTAAGTCAGAAGACCGGCCAATAAAGTCGAAAGTAGGCGCGTCCAGGAATAGACGTGGGCTGAAATCAAAAAAAAGAAATGAATATTAGACTCGCATTGGGGCTGCTGGCACTATGCACAGCAGCGAATGCTGTGGCGCAGGCCGACGTGTGGCGCGCCGACAGCTTACCGGAAGTTGTTGTCACAGGTACTGGTACGCAGCACCTGCTCAGCAATGCACCCGTGCAGACCGAAGTCATCACGGCCAAAATGCTGGCTGGCTATGCCGGCAAGAGCATTGAGGACATTCTGAGCGGACTCACCGCCTCGTTTGCCTTCAGCGAAGACGACATGGGCTCGCAGATGCAGCTGGGCGGATTGGGCAACTCTTATATTTTGATTCTGATCGACGGCAAGCGCATCCATGGCGATGTGGGAGGCCAAAACGACCTCTCGCTCATCGACCCGCATAACATTGAGAAAATAGAAATCGTGAAAGGGGCATCGAGCGCGCTCTATGGCTCGGACGCCATCGCCGGCGTGGTGAACATTATCACCAAGAAACATCATGAGCAGGGCGTGCTGGTGGAGAACTCAACCCGCGTGGGCAGTTATGGCGACGTGCGCCAGCACAACGGACTGGCCCTGAACTACGGGAAAATCAGTTCGTATACCAACTTCCAGTTGCAACACAGCGACGGCTGGCAGAACACCACTATTGAGCACACTGCCCCCACCGAGGACCCCATCACCGACTCGCGAAACAAGACTGTGAACCGGCACACCAACTGGCAAGTGGCTGAGCGACTCACCTACCAGCCGCTCAAGAACCTCCAACTCTATGCCGACGGCAGCCTGTACTGGAAACGCATCTATCGAGTGAGCGGGCGTCACCCCCACTACGACGTGAAGACCTGGGACATGGAATACCGCAACGGCTCGGCTGCGCTGGGCGGAAAGTGGTCGATGAACAAGAACGATTTCGTCACACTGGATGTAGACTGGAATCGTCATGCCTATTACTACTATTATACCGCCACCACGCTGGTCGAGGACTATGAAAAGAGTGCGGGCACGCCATATTACCCCTATTTCCCTTACCTGCCCGGGCAGAAAGAACTGCAAAGCGACCAGCAGCGCACCATGGCCACCCTCAAGGGGGTGTTCACTCTTCCGGCCCACAACCGGCTGAGTGCCGGCTTAGAATATCGTTACGACTGGCTCAAGGCCCCCACACGCGTGGCGGGCGGCAAGGCCAGCGACTGGACTGCCGCAGCCTATGTGCAAGACGAGTTCAACCCGCTACAGAACCTGAACATCACAGCAGGCCTGCGACTGAACTATAACGAGCAATTCGGCACACGCCTCACGCCCAAAGTCTCGCTCATGTGGCGACCGGGCAACCGATGGCGCGTGCGGGCCTCGTGGAGCCAGGGCTTCAAGACTCCGGCCATCCGCGAACTGTTCTACCGATACGTGCGCCAGATGAGCGGCACCTACCTGTACCTGGGCAACGCCAACCTCAAGCCGCAATCGAGCAACTATTTCTCGCTGAGCGGTGAATATACATGGAACGGACTTAATGTCACAATCACTGGTTACTATAATAAGGTAAAAGACATGATTGCTCTGGTCACCATCCCCAATTATCAGGCTCCCGACGAATACATTCTACAATACGACCCCGTCAAGACACGCCAGTACCAGAACATTGAGGATGCCAAGACCATGGGTGTGGACGTGAACCTGCGTTACACCTGGAAAGAATTCACCTTCGGGCTAGGCTACAGCTATCTTGACACCGACGCCCACCAGTACGACACCACGCACGACCGCATCACGCAGGTCACCATCGATGGCATGGCGCATCACAAGGGCAACTGCCTTGCCACATGGGCGCACAAGTTCTCACAGTCCTATCGGCTGGGACTAGGCATCTATGGCAAGATGTCGAGCAAGCGGTATTACCAAATCGACGGCAATGGCAAAGGCTACCACATCTGGCGACTGGCCACAACTCACGACTTGGGACACTCGCGCACCATGACATACCGCATTGAGGCCGGCGTAGACAACATATTCAACTACTGCGACCGCACACCTCATGGCCTGCACCTGGGCACCACCACGCCGGGTACCACCGTCTATGCTTCGTTCACCATCCGTTTCCATCAAGGAAAAAAGCTTTACAATAACTATAAATCTAACTTTAATTCTAAACAACAAAACAATGAAGAAAATTAAATCATTGATGATTGCCATGATGGCAATTTGCATGGCAGTTTGCTTCACCTCGTGTAACGACGACAAGGACGAGCCGAAGAATAATGCCAACTATGTGGTTTATCAGAACGCCGTCAACAACACGGTTAAATCGCAAAAAAAGCACGACAAGGTTATCCTGCTCGTGGCTTTCGGTTCCACTTGGGAACAAGCCTTCGATGCCTTCGACACCACTGTAGACGCCTACAAGAAGGCTTTCCCCGGCTACGACGTGTTCCTGTCGTTCTCTTCGGCCATCTGCATCAACCGTGCTGCCGCCGGTGAAAATGTGGCTCCCCGCAACTTCTATGCGCCTCCCTTCTGGCTCACCGCATTCGCCCAGGCCGGTGTGCGCTATTCCGAAATCGTGGTGCAATCGCTGCAAGTGATTCCCGGCGAGGAATACACGCGCGTGATTAATTACATCAAGGACTTTGCCAACAACTCCAATGGTGACATCGACGACAACTACCTGGCCAACGTCACCCTCAAGCTGGGTGTGCCCCTGCTGCAAGATGCCGTTTCCGACGTGAATCTAGTGGCCGAAGAGCTCAACAAGATCTACAGCGACAAGGCCAGCGAAGGCGTTGTGGCTTTCATGGGTCACGGTAACCCCGACTCTTACGACACCTACAAGGCCAACGTGCGCTACACTCAACTCGAAGTGGCTCTGCAAAAGTTCAACAAGAACTATTTTGTGGGCACTGTGGACATGATGGACAACTTCAAGACCGATGTCTATGAGCGCATGCAGGCTGTCGGTATCACCAGTGGCAAGGTTTATTGCCACCCACTCATGTCGATCGACGGCGACCATGGACACAACGACATGGCCGGCGATGACGACGACAACTGGGACGACGAGAAAGGCTTCACGCCCAACGACGAGGGTGAAGTGGAAGACACATCGTGGAAGATGTACTTCAGCCACCTGGGCTACGTGTGCAACAACGAGACCATGATTGAAAAGGGTCTGCTGGAACTCCCCAGCATCCGTCAAGTGTGGATGATCCACACCCAGAATGCCATCGATGGTGCACCCCTCGATTACTATCACTCTAAAAATCCCGAATAATTAAGAATTATCTCGGATAATGAATCGAATTATATTAGTAACAGTGGCACTCCTTTGCGGGAGTGCCGCTTTTTCGCAAATTCACAAAATGGAACACAGCGACTCATCGTTGATGAGCCGCACCTACACATTGAATCCCGTTGTTGTAACCGGCTCCGGCCATCACCAGCGACTCAAGAGCACTGCCACACCGGTTCACGTGCTCAGCCGCCAGGAAATCAAGGAGCAAGGCATCACCACCTTCGATGGTGCCCTTACTCGCATGATGCCGCAGGTGTCGATGGCACCCAATTCCATGGGCACATTCTTGCGACTGAACGGACTGGGCAACAAGTACATTCTTATTCTCATCAACGGACAGAAACTCTCGGGCGACATCTCTAACAACGTGGACCTGAACCGAATCAACATGGAGCGCGTCAAACGCATTGAGGTGCTCGACGGCGCGGCCTCGTCGCTCTACGGCTCGGATGCCATTGCCGGCGTAATCAACATCATCACCGACCAGCCCACAAGCCAACTGGTGAGTGTGACCAGTAACACACGTGTTTCGGGCCACGGCGTGTTCACCGAGGCCGTTACACTCGATGTGTTCAAAAACGGATTCGGCTCCTACACGTCCTATGTGCACGACCGCGCCGACAGCTACCAAAACAACGATCAAGAATACGTAAAAGGTTCCGAGACCGAGACTCAGCGCACCATAGCCCCCTTCTTCACGGGCTATCGTTCCAACGTGGTGGGTCAGAAGTTCACCTATTCGCCCAATGTGCATCTGGCTTTGAATGCCGGCATCGACTACTCCAACAAGATAACGGATCGGCCCAATAGCCGCGACGATGTGACCGGAGGCACCGACTATGAGATGCGCTATCGAGGCCTGCGATGGAACTTGGGTGGAATCTACAAGTTCACCAGCCGCAACTCGTTGCAGGCCGACTTCACCGCCGACCACTTCCGTTACGGCAAGGAATATGACGTGGTCACCAAGAACTATGCCATCGGCGACTATGTGCAGTCGAAGAAACAACGTTCTATGGAGGCTCAGCTCAAAGCCATCTTGGGCCTGATGAAGAATTCGACCACCATCTTTGGTGCCGACTGGCGCAAGGACTTTCTCACCGCCACTTCGGGCAACATCGACCAGAGCGTGTATTCGCTTGCTGCCTATGGCCAGCACGAAATGCTTCTGTTTCGCAACTTTACCGCCACGGTGGGATTGCGGCTCACCTATCATGAGACCTTCGACTGGCATCTCACGCCCAAGGCCACTCTCATGTACGCTCCGGGTAATTTCCGCTTCCGCGCGACTTACTCGGCCGGGTTCCGTGCTCCTGGCCTCGACGAACTTTATTACCACTATTTCTCGGTAAACCGCGGCAAACCGCAAATCAGTTTCGGCAACAAGGACCTCAAGCCCGAGAAGAGCAACTACTTTGCGTTGGGCGCGGAATATCGCAACCACATTATCGCCATGAGTGTGACTGGTTTCATCAATCGCATCAACGATATGGTCATCAAGAAAAATATGGACGTCGACGAGCACACACTGGCCATGCTGCAAACCGAGTTTCCCGAGATGAAGCCCGATGAAGCCGCTCGACTGGAGCATTATGCCCTCTACCAGAACAGCGACAAGGGCGATGTGAAAGGAGTGCAAGTCAACATCTCGGCCAACGTGTTGCAAGGGCTGAACCTCTCGGCCAATTACGCCTATACTTACGCTCGCACACGTAGCGGCGACCAGTGGACAGTGATGGAACGCAGCATCCGTAATGCAGCCACCATGGCGGCCAATTATTTCCATGCTTGGGGCAACTATGGACTCAACGTCAATCTCAACGCACGATTCCAGTCTAAGACTTATTACATTGACTATGAAGACGCTCCGGGATTTGGTCTGTGGAACTTGAACACCACACACAGTTTCACCGGCATCAAGCGACTGGGACTTGAACTGAGTCTAGGCATTGACAACATTTTCAACCGTGTAGATCGCCGTATCGACTCCTCCAAGCGTAGATATGCCCTTTACACACCCGGACGCATGCTCACGGCCGGTCTGAAAATCAAATTTAAATAGGCTTTTATTCTTTTTGCTTTTCCCTTGCCTTTTCGTGATTTAGGTTTACGGCCCAAATTACTGCGCTCGGGAAAGCAAAAAGAATAAACCGTTTTTTTCTTTTGCTTTTCGCTCGCTTATTCGTAATTTTGTTGCCGATATGGGAAAAATTATTGTAGCAGGCATCGGGCCAGGTAGCCCTGCCGACATAACTCCTGCCGTAATCGACGCTGTGCGCAGTGCCGATGTGGTGGTGGGTTATAAGTATTATTTTCAGTTTGTCGAGCCTTACGTTTCTCCCCAGTGCCAGTGCATCGACACCGGCATGAAGCGCGAGCGCGATCGTGCCCTGCAAGCCTTCGAACTGGCCGAGCAGGAAAAGACGGTGGTCGTTATCTCGTCGGGCGATGCCGGCATCTATGGCATGACGCCCCTCATCTATGAAATGCGGCACGAGCGCAACAGCGACGTGGAAATCGTGTCATTGCCGGGCATCTCGGCCTTCCAGAAAGCGGCATCGCTACTGGGGGCTCCCATTGGCCACGACCTGTGCATCATCTCCTTGAGCGACTTGATGACTCCCTGGGAAGTGATTGAGCGCCGCATTTGTGCAGCGGCAACGGGCGACTTTGTTACCGCCGTCTATAATCCCAAATCGCATGGCCGCTACTGGCAACTCTATCGCCTGCAGGAACTTTTTTTGCACAATCGAGCAGGCACCACCCCTGTGGGAATCGTGCGCCAGGCCGGCCGCGACGAGCAGGATATTGCCATCACCACGCTAGAAGCCTTTGACCCCGAACAAGTGGATATGTTCACAGTGATTCTCATAGGTAATTCGCAATCCTACGTGGCCGATGGTAAAATCATCACACCGCGCGGTTACTATCGCCAGCAACTCGACGAGCAAGCCAAACCCGGGCAGCAAATCATGATGGAATCATTCCGCACCATCGAGAGCGAATTGCACAACCGCGACATCCCGTTGGGACACAAGTGGGCGCTGCTGCACGCCATTCACACCACTGCCGACTTCGACATGGAGAATATCCTGCACACCGACCCCGATGCCGTAGAAACACTCTATGGCATGGTGGCCGACGGCGCACTCAGCACCATCGTCACCGACGTGACCATGGTCACCAGCGGCATACGCAAGGGCGCCTTGTCGAGACTAGGCATTGAAGCCAAATGCTACCTGAGCGATCCCCGTGTAGCCGAAATGGCCACCCGGTTAGGCATTACCCGCACACAAGCCGGCATCCGCTTGGCTGTGGAGGAACATCCCGACGCGCTCTTCGCCTTCGGCAACGCCCCCACGGCGCTGATGGAGCTATGCGACCTCATCCGCAAGGGCAAGGCGCGGCCTGCCGGCATCATTGCCGCTCCTGTAGGGTTTGTACACGTGCGTGAATCGAAGCACATGGTCAAGCCATTTAAGCACATTCCCAAAATCATCGTTGAAGGCCGCAAGGGTGGCAGCAATCTTGCCGCCACACTGTGCAACGCCATTCTGTGCTTCGACGATGCAGCCCAACTCAAACCCGGACGCGACCTATGAAGTTCACGGTAATAGGCATCACCGATGCCCCACAGCCTTTTTTCCCGCCCGAGGTGCTGGAAATCATTGCGCAAGGACAAGTGTTTTCGGGTGGTAAACGGCATCATACGATTGTTGAGCCTTTTCTGCCAGTTGGTGCACAGTGGATCGACATCACAGCTCCACTTGACGCAGTTTTCGAGCAGTATCGCGGCGATGTCATTGTCTTTGCCAGTGGCGACCCGCTCTTCTTCGGTTTCGCCAGCACCATTCGTCAGCGTCTGCCCGAGGCTCACATCGTGTTATATCCGTCGTTCAACTCTTTGCAGACGCTTGCCCATCGGCTAGTAATGCCCTATCACGACATGCGCATCATCTCGCTCACAGGCCGCCCCTGGACCGAACTGGACCGCGCTCTCATTGAGCGCACCCACAAGATGGGTGTGCTCACCGACCGCACGCACACGCCGGCGACCATCGCGCAGCGACTACTCGATTACGGCTACGACAGCTACACCATGCACGTGGGCGAACATCTAGGGAATCCTGCCTGCGAGCGAATCACTTCGCTATCGCTCGACAAAGCCTCAGAATCTAGTTTCGACTATCCTAATTGCTTAATTCTCACAAGTTCACGCACTCGCCATCGACTTTATGGCATTCCCGACAGCGCATTCGCTCTGCTCAACGGCCGCGAAAAGATGATTACCAAGATGCCCATCCGCCTACTCTCGTTGCAAGCCATGGAATTGCCACGTAAAACCGTAATGTGGGACATTGGTTTTTGCACCGGGAGTGTGTCGATTGAGGCTCGTTGCCAGTTTCCGCACTTGCACATCGAGGCCTTTGAAATCCGACCCGAGGGGGAGCAGCTCATGACCGAGAACTGCCGCCGCATGGGCACACCTGGCATCGGCATCCACATCGGTGACTTTCTGCAAACCGATATCGACGTTTTGCCGCAGCCCGATGCCGTGTTCATCGGAGGGCACGGTGGCCGATTGAAAGAAATCATGGCCAAGGTCTACCCGCGGCTTGCGGCAGGTGGATGCATAGTCATGAACAGCGTCACCTCGCAAGTGGCCCACACAGCCAGCCGGCAACTGTGGGACGAAGCTTGCGCCGAATTAGACTTGCAGCAACAACCTTCATTGCACATTGTGCTCAACAATTTTAATCCTATCGAAATACTGAAATGCATAAAATAGCCATCATACCCATCAACGAATCCAGCGCAACGCTCGCCGCCACCATCGAGCAGGAATTGGCAGCATGCGTGCTACACCGCAATGCCGTTACTGAGCAGTGGCACAATTACGACGCTTTTATATTCATCGGTGCCATGGGTATCTGCGTGCGCACCATTGCCAGCCTCATCGAAGACAAGCACACCGACCCCGCGGTAGTGTGTCTTGACTCGATGGGCCGTCGAGCCATTTCGGTGCTTTCGGGGCACGTGGGCGGTGCCAATGAATTGACGCGCCGCGTGGCCGGCATTATAGGAGCCGAGCCGGTAATCACTACGCACAGCGACGGTGCGGGACTATGGGCTCTCGACACAATGGCCAGCCGGTTTGGTTGGAGCATCGCACAAGACAGGGGCGGCATGAACGCGTGCATCTTCGCTTTTGTCAACCGCAAGCCCACGGCCCTGCTGCTGGAAATTCGTGACCGCGGGACCGATTATCTGGAAAGCACACTGCCCGACCATGTCACCATCATCCACGACATCGCCGAGGCCGACCCCATCAAATTCCGACTGGTAATCATTGTCTCCCCATTCTCCCGCAGCACACCCACAGGGATGCTCACGCTCCATTTTGTGCCTCGGGTAGCCTCTATAGGTTTCGGGCTGGCTCATCATCCAGCCGACTTCGAGCGTATCTACGATCGAATGAACGAAAAACTGGTTCAAGCCGGTGTTCTGCCATGCGCCATGCGCTATAGCACCATCGATGTCAAGGCCGATGAACCATTTGTGCAACTGCTCAAAGACCGAGGCGAAGACGTCACTTTCTTCAACGCCCAGCAACTGGCCGAAGTGGAAGTGCCCAATCCCAGCGACACCGTTGCACGCCACGTGGGCACGCCTAGTGTGTGTGAAGCTGCTGCCATCTTGGGGGCAAACAATGGCATCCTCATTGTGCCCAAGCAAAAAGGCGACAATTTCACCGTCGCTCTTGCTATCGACCGCATCCATCTCCGTGAGGGCCACATTGAGATTGTGGGTGCCGGACCGGGCGACCCCGACTTGGTGTCGGTGCGCGGTCGCCGCATGCTCGAACGTGCCGACCTCATTCTCTACGCCGGGTCGCTAGTGCCACGCGAACTCACCGATTGCCACAAGCCTGGAGCGGTGGTACGCAGTTCGGCTAGCATGGCACTCGACGAGCAGTGCGCACTGATGAAACAATTCTACGACCGCGGCAAGTTCATTGTACGGCTGCACACGGGTGACCCTTGCATCTTCGGAGCCATACAGGAGCAGATGGCGTTCTTCGACCGGCATCACATGTCTTACCACATCACGCCCGGCATCTCATCGTTTCTGGCAGCAGCAGCCGAATTACGCAGTCAGTTCACCATCCCCGAGCGCACACAGACCATTATTCTCACCCGTGGAGAAGGACGCACCCCCATGCCCGAGAAAGAGCAGCTGCATCTGCTGGCCCGCAGCCAGAGCACCATGTGCATCTTCCTGAGCGCAGCCATCGTCGATGACGTGCAGCAAGAACTGCTCATGGAATACCCGGCCGACACACCGGTGGCAGCCTGCTACCACCTCACCTGGCCCGACCAGCGCATCTATCGGGGTGTGCTCAAGAATCTGGCCCGCATCGTGCACGACAACAAGCTCACGCTCACTACCATGCTGGTGGTGGGCGAAGCCATCGACAACCGCAAGGGATTGTCGGAGCTCTACAACAAGCATTTCACACACCTTTACAGGAAAGGCGACGCATGATATTGGTTTTTGGAGGTACCACCGAGGGACGCGCGGCCGTCAAGGAACTTGAAGAGGCCGGCACCCCCTTCTTCTATTCCACTCACGGCATGGAGCAGGAGATTGACCTCGTGCATGGGAAGCGCATTACAGGAGCCTTGGATGTGCCAGCGATGACTACATTCTGCCGCGAGCACGGCATCGGCTTGATTGTTGATGCCGCACACCCATTTGCACAGCAGTTGCACCGCAATGTCGTGCAACTGGCCATGCACACTGGTCGGCCCATCGTGCGATTCAACAGGATTTATCCGCCTCGCGACCCCAATCTCATCTGGTGCAAGGACTATGACGATGCCATCGCCCAACTGAGCACCCACAACATTGAGCGCCTGTTGGCGCTTACCGGTGTTAACACCATTGCACGACTACGCAATTACTGGACCACACACGAGTGCTGGTTCCGCATCCTGAATCGCGCCCAATCACGACAACTGGCCGCAAAAGAGGGTTTTCCCGATGACCATCTCTGCTATTATGAGCACGATGACACTGCCACCCTGCTCCGGCAGCTGCGCCCACAGGCAGTCATCACCAAGGAAAGCGGCACGAGCGGTGGTTTCACACAAAAGGTGGAAGCGGCTCAATCGGCAGGGATAAAAGTTTTTGTCATCGAACGCCCGCCCTATCCGGCCGGTGATTGCACGGTGGAACATGTCAACGGTCCCCACGGCCTGCGCAGGGCTGTGGAACGGCTTTTGTCTGAGTTTTTCCCGTTGCACAGCGGCCTCACCACAGGGACCTGCGCTACCGCTGCCGCTATTGCCGCAACACTGCGGCTCACACGCGGTGAAATGCCATCGCAGGTGCCCGTAACGCTGCCTAATGGCGAAACGATTCATGTAGGCGTAGGCTATGGGCCTGATTACGCCGCCGTCGTCAAGCAGGCCGGCGATGACCCTGATGTGACCGATGGTCTGGAAGTGCGCGCCAGCGTCAAGCGTAGCGACCATTTTGAAATCTGCGGAGGTGAGGGAGTTGGCCGGTTCACTCTACCGGGATTCGACTATCCGCCCGGCTGGCCCGCCATTAACAAAGGACCACGTCAAATGATGCGCGACAACATCGATGAATGTGTCGAAATCACCATCTCGGTGCCACAGGGAGCACAAATTGCACGACGCACATTTAATCCCAGGCTAGGCATCGAGGGCGGCATCAGCATCATCGGTGTGTCGGGTATTGTGAAACCATTCAGCGAGGAAGCATTCATTCACAGCATAGGTAAGTGCCTGCAAGTGGCCAAGGCTTCGGGGAGCCCTCGAGTAGTTATCAATAGTGGCGGCAAGAGTGAGCGGTTTGTCAAGGGGCTTTACCCCGATCTCCCTCAACAGGCTTTTGTAGAATATGGCAATTACATCGGTGCCACGCTCAGCATGGCTGCCGACTTGGGCATCAGCCACGTCACACTGGGCGTGATGCTGGGCAAAGCCGTGAAACTAGCTGCAGGTCAGCTCGACACACACAGCCGTGTGGCCACGATGGACAAAGGCTTCGTCACCGCCATGCTGGCCGAGGCCGGATGCCACCCAGACCTCGATGGCATCACGCTGGCTCGCGAGTTGTGGGACATCATTCCACCCGATAAATTGCAAGATTTCGCGTCAGTTGTCATCGGCCATTGCGCCCGTCACTGCAATCCGCTACTGCCAGGTGGTCACCTAACCATCCTTCTCATTGACGACAACGGCCGCATCTTCCAACCCACATTCCAACCCACACCATCTTAAACAATTATTAATGAGCAATATTGTCCTAAATAATTATTTGCAGAATTGCGTCATCTTTGATAAAAAGACGCATATAACCTGATGCGTTGAGAAGGCTGAACAGCCTATACCCCAACCGTTGAGATTTCCTGATCTGGAGGTGGAGAAAATGGTGC